>CAZFRV010000336.1:0-7636 GCA_964521445.1 uncultured Acidobacteriaceae bacterium | reverse complement strand
CAACCTGCGCAACATGGCCGAGGCCAAGGTTCCGGAGCAGGCGGTCCGCGACGGGCTCACCCGCATGAAGATCGAGCGCGTGCTGCCGTTCCGCTTCATCGCCGCTGCGCGTTACGCGCCGCAGTGGGAGCAGGAGCTCGAGCAGGCCATGTTCCGGGCGTTGGAAGGACAGGCTCGCCTTCCGGGGAAAACGGTGCTGCTGGTCGACGTCTCCGGTTCGATGGACGCGCAGCTCTCGCGCCGCTCCGAGATGCGCCGCAATGACGCCGCGTACGGACTGGCGGTGTTGCTGCGCGAGATCGCGGAGAAGGTGAGCGTGTACAGCTTCTCCGACGACCTGGTGCTGGTTCCCCCGCGTCGCGGCTTCGCCCTGCGCGACGCCATCAACTCGAGCCAGCGCCACAACGGCACGTACCTGGGCAAGGCGCTTACCGGGATCACGGAGCAGTACGACCGCTTGATCGTGATCACCGACGAGCAATCGCACGATGCCGTGCCCAACCCTCGCGCGCGGGGCTACGTGATCAACGTGGCCAGCTACCAGAACGGCGTGGGCTACGGCCAGTGGACGCACATCGACGGCTGGAGCGATTCGGTCATCGAGTATGTCCGCGCCGCCGAGCCGGTCCTGGAATGATGTAAGCGCGCACCATGAACGGGACGACTTCCTTGGGAAGCCGTCCCGCTTCATTCAGGACTCGAAGCAATCAGTTTCTTGGCTTCCGCGATGATGTCCGCACAGATCAACTCGCGGCTTCGCGAGTGGTCACCCCATTGCAACTCATCCGCGAGCTGTTCGAATTCAGCAAGACCTGCGGGATAGCCGGCTCGGAACGCGTAATGTGACAAGCCTTGCGCTCCCAGAATTGGGTCGACCCGCCCATCGACAATAGCCCGGGCAAGAATCTTGGCGAGCTTGAAAATACCCTGCTCTTTGCTGCGTATTTCGACAGTGCCTATCTCATCAATGGCTCGATCAAAGAGTCCTCCAACGTCCGAGGAGCAAGGCTTGACCAAGCCCGCCAGTCGCCGCAGTGCGGGGCCGTCAAACCCAGCTTCCAGCGCGTCGGCGGCAAAGCCTGGCATGTCTTCCGGCCCAACCAGCCCGCAATGGCATTTGGCGACAAAGAGATTCGGATCAAAGGACATTCCACGGCTCCGGCCAGCAACACGCTAACAGGATACATGTGTGCGGTGCGCGGCAGAGGACCTAAGGCGTTGCCCCTGCCGCCTGCTCAAACGGGTTTCTGATCGGAGCGACGCCGGGTGAAGCGGCCACGGCGTTCCAGTATCCCGTCGGCACAAGGTGCTGGAACAACAGTTCCTTCACCCAATCCCCGATGTTCTGAAAGGATGCAGCCGTGAGATTGATGCCCGGCAGATGCGCGGCCACGCCTCCGAGGAGGGGAATCTTACTCACCTGATCTTGGAGTTTCTTCACAGCGTCCTGGAATATTGCCTGGATGTCGGCGACAAGCTGGGCTTGTACCGCGGCCGAGGCGGTTGGCGCGCCGACAGGCTGACATACACCCGGCAATGCCCTGTTGTCATCGAGGGATTGCTGGCTGTAGCTGACGTGGAGGGCTCCGAGAAGGAGACCGAACAGGTCAATGATGACCTTGAACGCGTCCGGCGCCGGCCGGCCGCACTGCGTCCACAGTTGCTTGATGCCACCAAGGCCGGCGAAGGCCATGGGCACGAGGTCAAAGGTGTTGAACCAGCGCGGGGCAAACGGAAACGTCTTTTCATACAGCTCGATAAAAGCCGCGTTCCCGGCGGTGGGCGCGGCGAAGCTGTTGGGAACGATCTTGGGTGCGAGCCCCGCTGCGGTAAGCTTGTCCGACAGGAAGAGCGCCATAACCGTAGTCTGGCAGCCGCCCAGGCTATGTCCGGTGACGACCACAGGTGCGTCCGGGTTCTTGGTCACAAAATCATTCACGTATTGTTCTACAGTCCTGCCGCTGCCATCCGTAAAGCTGGTCAAAACACCGAGACCAACCTGCGTGCCTTGCGCGATTTTGGAGCCCACAGTGTTGCCGGCGGGGAAGACCGCCTGGTTTGCGGCATCAAGATCCTCCACAACCTGCTTGATGATCCCCGACGGTTTGGCTTGGGTATCCGTTCCGCGGATCACGACCGCGGCAAACACCGGCAATCCGCTCGCGGAGTCCAGGAATTCGGCGCCGTACATCAAGTTGCTGTTATCGCTCTTAGCTTCAGGTCCCCAACTGAGGCTCCACCTTCCCTGCACGGGCGGACCCTGCGGTACAGGCATGTTGGGAAGAAGGTCGGTAATCTGCTGAATGGCTTTTTCAGCGTTGTCCTCGTTAGCGTAAGCCAGGTTGCAGAGCATGAGGTAGCAGAGAGCGTAGAAATCACTGTTTTGGACCTGCAAGCGAGCAGCGGCTACGTGAGCAGGAACTGCGGGGGCGGGAACCGGGTTAGCGGCCATGGTCGTTCTCCTTTTGAGAATCAAAACGTTGCGGCGGGGCTCGACCGGGGATTTTGCGCATCTTACCTGAAGTTGTCGAGGTGTGACAGAAAATTTCTCTGCATTCGGGCTTTCAGGAAATGAACCATTGAGATATGGCGAAGGCAGAGCTGCTCTTGTCCAATTAAGGCAATCTAATCCAACGGAACCCGCAGGCTCGTTCGCCAGGGAGCCGCTGGATGCTTTATTGTTATAAGTGGCTATGATTCAAGGCCCCGGCGGACATCCTGGCATTTTCATGAAAAGATTCCTTCTACTCTCACTCTTCCTGTTTTTTGTCTCTTCCTTCTCGCTCGCACAGACCGAGTCACAGACACCGGCCTCGCGTCCACCCCAGGTCGCGCCGACTCCGTCCAACGAGCCGCTGGGTGCATCTTCGCCTTCGCCGCAAAGACCGCCGGAGTCGTCCGCAAGCCTTGACGTTGATGACCCGGCGCCGCCCCCGCACAAGCTCACCCCGGACGAAGCCAAAGACCTGCTGGCGTCGGTGGACGAGGTCCTCCGTTTTGCCAGCAAGGACACGCTGTTGCCCGTCAAACACAGCGTCAAGAAGGCCATCGTCAGCCGCGAGCAGGTGGAAAAATACCTCAACGAAAAAATGGAGAGTGATGCCGACCGCATCCGCTTTGAGCGGTCCGAGCTGGTGCTGAAGAAGTTCGGCCTGTTGCCCCGCGACTTCGACCTCCATACCTTCCTCATCAAGCTGCTGGCCGAGCAGGTGGCCGGCTATTACGACGAGAAGTCGAAAACCATGAACCTCCTGGACTGGAATGAAGCGGAGATGCAGAAGCCGGTGATGGCCCACGAGCTCACCCACGCTCTCCAGGACCAGAGCTACAACCTGGAAAAGATGAGCAAGCACGAAGAGGAGATCGAGAAACACGGCCTGGACGATTTGGACGCGTTGATCCGCAACGACGAGGAATCCACTTGCCGCACCGCCGTCCTGGAAGGGCAGGCCATGATCGTGCTCCTGGACTACGTGCTTGCTCCTGCCGGCCGCAGCGTGGCGGAAACACCCAAGCTGGTGGACTTCTTCATCCGGCAGTCCACCATGGAGAAAAGCAAAGACAGCCCGATTTTTGACAGCGCGCCCCTCCTCCTGCAAGACGAGCTCATCTTCCCCTATCGCCAGGGAATGAATTTCATCAAGGAACTATTGGTGGCGGGTGGCAAGAAAATGGCGTACACCGGCGTCCTCGACCATCTGCCGCAGACCACGCGCGAGGTCATGGAGCCCCAGGAGTATCTGGCCGGACGCAGAGTCGCGCCGTTGTTCCTGCCCGATCTCGGCTTCCTGAAAAAGAATTATGAAGCCTACGACGCCGGCGCCGTCGGGCAGTTGGACGTGGAAATCCTGCTGAAGATCTATGCCGACGAGTCCGTGGCCGACCGCTTGAACCATGAATGGCGCGGCGGCGCCTACTACGCGGCCGGACGCAAGGGCGTGAAACCGCCGGACAAGAACTCCAGTGCCCACGTTGGCCTCTATTACATCTCCAAGTGGTCGAGTGAAGCCGCCGCGAAAGAGTTCGCCAAGGTCTATGCCGCCGCTCTGCCCAGCCGATACACCGGACTCCAGCACGGTGCCGCCGACGGGTCCCGACCGGGGCTCGACAAATACCAGAGTGCCGATGGACCGATCTTCATCCAGCAGACCGGCACCGCCGTGGTCGCGGTGGAAAGCTTTGATCCTGAGGCGGCCGACAAACTTATCCAGGCAGGGCTGAAGCAAGCACAGGTTTCAGGCCAATAGCGGTCGCGCTCCTTTCGCTATAATCGTCAGTTTGACATTTCCATTCCAGGAGCTTTTCGTTTGCAGCAAGCAGAAATCGGAATCATTGGCGGCAGCGGTCTGTACTCCATGCCGGGACTGACCGGCGTCCACGAAGAAAACGTGTCCACGCCGTTCGGCGAACCCTCGGACGCGTTCGTTTTGGGCACACTCGAAGGGCGCAAAGTCGCATTCCTGGCGCGTCATGGACGCGGCCATCGCCTGCTGCCCAGCGAACTCAACTTCCGCGCCAACATTTACGGCATGAAGACGCTGGGCGTGGAGCGCATCATTTCCGTGTCGGCGGTGGGATCGCTCAAAGAAGAACACAAGCCTACCGACTTCGTGGTCCCCGACCAGTTCATTGACCGCACCTTCCATCGCGTTTCCACTTTCTTCGGCGAGGGGATCGTGGCCCATGTGGGCTTCGGCGACCCGACCTGTCCTGAAGTCGGATGTACGATCGGCCAGGCCTGTAAGGACAGTGGCGTAGTGGGCAAGGCCGGAGGGACATACGTCTGTATGGAAGGCCCGCAGTTTTCCACCAAGGCCGAGTCTAACCTGTACCGAAGCTGGGGCGCGGATGTGATCGGCATGACCAACCTGCAGGAAGCCAAGCTGGCCCGCGAAGCCGAGATCTGCTACGCCACCATGGCCATGGTCACCGACTACGATTGCTGGCATCCTGGGCACGACGCGGTCACCGTGGAGCAGATCGTGAAGGTCCTGAACACCAACGCCGAGAACGCGGCCCGCGTGGTGAAGCAGGCGGTGGCGCTCATGCCCCGCGAGCGCAAATGCAAGTGCGGATCGGCGCTCCAGTTCGCCATCCTCACCGATCCGGCCAAAATTCCCGCGGCCACGCGGCAGAAACTCAGCTTGCTGCTGGACAAATACCTCGATAAGGGCCAGGAGGCCAAAGCCTAGTGTCACTGCTGGTGGTTGGTTCAGTTGCTTTTGACGCAGTCAAGACTCCGAGCGGTAAACGAGACAAGATTCTCGGCGGCGCCGCTACGTATTTCTCCCTGGCTGCAAGTTTCTTTACCGACGTTCGCGTAGTCGCCGTGGTGGGCGATGATTTCACCGAAAAAGAAGAGCAGGTGCTGCGCGCCCGCGGCGTGGACTCGAGCGGCATCGTCCGCCAAAAAGGCCAGAGCTTCTTCTGGTCCGGCGAGTACGGCGAGAACGTGAATGAGGCCAAAACGCTGGACACGCAGCTCGGCGTCTTTGCTGATTTCAATCCCCAGATTCCGGAAAAATTCAAAGACACCGATTTTCTCTTCCTCGCCAACATCGATCCTGTGCTGCAACTCAACGTGCGCCGGCAGTTGCCCGGCGCCAGGTTTGTGGCCGGCGACACCATGAACTACTGGATCAACGGCTCCCGTCGGCAGCTCGGCGAGACCATGAAAAACGTTCACGCCCTGCTCATCAACGATACCGAAGCAAAAATGCTCGCGCAGGACCCAAGCCTGGCACGCGCGGCGCAAAAAGTCCTCACCATGGGCCCGCAAGCGCTGGTGATCAAGCACGGCGAGTACGGGGCTACCGTCTTCTTTCAAGACGGCGCGTTCGGCATTGGCCGTCATCCTTTTCGCGCGCCCACGCTGCCGATCGAGGTGGTCACCGATCCCACAGGCGCCGGCGATAGCTTTGCCGGCGGCTTCATAGGGTACATCGCGTCCCAGGGCACGCTGACGCGCGACATCTTCAAGCGGGCCATGTTCTACGGCGGTGTGATGGGCTCGTTCGCGGTGGAAGCCTTCGGCACGGAGCGACTGCAGAAGCTCACGCGTGAGGAGATCGAAGAGCGATACAAGGTCTTTCGCGAACTCACGCACATCGAGTGATGCGGCTCTTTCACCGGTCCCGCTGGTCGCTCGACTATGTTCTGCTTATTCTGCTAAGCACTTTTATCTCCGTCGCCGCCCTGATCTTCTATTACCATCGCGACGCTGTTCTTCTTTACGGCGACGCTGTGGCCCACATCAACATCGCCCGCCGCGTCTTCGATTCGCGCACTCCCGGTCTGTTTCAACTGGGAACGGTGTGGCTACCGCTGCCGCACGCGTTGGATATTCCATTCATCGCCAATGATTCGCTGTGGCGCGGCGGGTTGGGCGCGTCCATCCCTTCGATGCTCGCCTTTGTCGCAGGAACCCTGGGCATCTTCCGCCTGGTACGAGGACTGGCCTCGCGTGTCGCCGCGTGGATTGCGGCGCTCATCTACGCACTCAACCCCAACCTGCTCTACATGCAAGCCACCGCCATGACCGAAGCGCTCTATCTGGCATTTTTCATTTGGACGGTGGTCTTCTTCAGCGAATTCCTGCGCGAGGCAAAGGATCAGCCGCAGCAGGCGCGGCGATCATTGGAGAAATGCGCCATCGCGCTCTCTGCAGCCATGCTGGTGCGCTACGATGCCTGGTTTCTCGCAACGGTCTTGTCGCTGGCCGCACTGATCGTCGCGTGGAAGTTGCAGTCGCTCGTCGGGGCTGTGCGCCGTGGGTTGGTGAACTTCCTGTTGCTGATTGCTCTGACCGCGGGCCTGTGGCTCGCGTACAACCATGCGGCTTACGGTAACGCCCTGGAGTTCGCCAACGGACCCTACTCTGCCCACGCCATCCAGCAGGGCAGCCGTACGGCCAGCATGCCCACCTATCCGGGTGAAAACTCTCCACGCACGGCGGCGCTTTACTTTCTCAGAGTATCGCGCCTGAACCTGGGCCACGGACGCGCCGAGTGCCTTCTCTTTGTCCCTGCTTTCATTGCCACGCTAAGCGCGTTTTATTTTGCGCGCCGGTTTCTGCCGTGGACGCTGCTGTGGACACCCGCGCTGTTCTATGTGCTCGCGATCGCCTGGGGCAGCGTGCCCATCTATTTTCCGGATTGGTGGCCGTTCAGTTACTACAACGTTCGTTACGGATTGCAGATGTTACCGGCGGTGGCGGTCTTCGTGGCCCTGGCGTATGAGTTTCTCGGCAAGTTTTTTCCCGCCCGGATCGGGGCCGGCCTGGCCGCGGTTGCTGTTGCATTGAGCTATTTCTCCGTCTGGCAGGCGTCGCCCATCTGCTTGCGCGAAGCCGAAGCCAACGGCCGAGCGCGTATGACGTTCGACCGGCAACTTGCCGCCGAACTCAGGAAGATCCCGCCTTCGGCTACGTTAATGATGGACGGCAGCGCGCATCCCGGCGCGATTCAGGAAGCAGGGATCGACTTCCGCCGCGTGCTGCGGGAGAGTAATCCTCCTTACTGGGAGGTTGCGCTCACTCGTCCCGCACAGTCTGCCGATTACGTGATCGCCATTCGGGGCGATGACGTCTCCCGAACGGTACGGCTTTTCCCGCAAGACCTCCATGCCGTTGCCACGG
>CAZFRV010000335.1:0-8123 GCA_964521445.1 uncultured Acidobacteriaceae bacterium | reverse complement strand
TCGCGAATATCTGGATGATTCTGAACGTTGGGGGCGGGCCGACCCCGGATAAGCCGACGGTAACGCTCAGCGTCCCCGACCCGAATCACATCAACAGCTTTATGAATTTCCGCGTTGCACATGTTCAAGCGTGCTATGAATTATGGAAAAGTCGAGGAGCGGAGTTCATCACGAAGCCGATCCCCAAGTACGGCGAGACGCGCTGCTACATCCGCGATCCTGACGGTTATATTATCGAGGTCGGACAGAGCACTGCCCTCAAGTACGGGTAACGCTCGGCCCAGCAGAATCGTATTTTTGTTACGCGTGCCCGTCCACGCACATGAGTGCCAGCACAACCATCGAGGCGATTGCCAATGAACTGACTATGCCATACGCCCGCATGCTGCTCTCCATCGTGAGTTGGTTCAGACCGATTTGTAATAATATAGAACGGCAATAAAGGGAGAATTGGCGCGGATCTCTTGGGACTTCAAAAAGACCCTGCCCGGATCGTCGGCAAACCAGTCGCAGCCATCGATTACAAACGGGCTGGCCAGCTTATACCAGGGTTCTGGATGAAGTAGTCGCCTACCTCAAGCAACCAGCTCCGACATCCCAACACTCTCGGATTACTACTGATAAGTCGGCCAGTGTAGAGTGATCGCCAAAACGAGGCGAGACTCCCAAGAAGTCCGCTTGTAGGAAGTTTCACGGGGCCGAGTCCTCACAATTCCGGTGCCGTGTTCGCCCGCCCGGCGAGTGCCTCAACGCTTTTCTGCATGGACGCTTCGTCCTCCACGTTCATCGCCGTCTGCGCGCGATCGATCTGGCGCATGAGTCCGGTAAGGACCTTGCCCGGACCGACTTCGACGAAGGTCTTGGCGCCCAGCTCGATCAGTTTGCGCACGCAGCCTACCCACTGCACGGCGCCGGTGACCTGGCGGACCAGGGCGTCGCGCGAGGCGGCGGCTTGGGTTTTGGCGGCGGCGTCGATGTTGGCCACTACCGGCACTTCCGGATCGAAGAATGAAAGGGCCGCCAGGTCTTTGGCCAGGCGGTCCTGCGCCGGCTGCATCAGCGCGCAATGGAAGGGAGCGCTGACCGGCAGCATGATGGCGCGTTTGGCGCCGCGTTGCTTAGCCAATTCGGCGGCGCGTTCTACGGCCTTGGCGCTGCCGGAGATCACGATCTGGTCGGGTGAGTTGATGTTGGCCGGCGACACGACTTCTCCCTGCGCTGAATCCGCGCAAACCTGCTGAAGCTGCTCGAGCGGCATGCCCAGCACGGCGGCCATGGCGCCCTCGCCGGCGGGGACGGCTTCCTGCATGTACTGGCCGCGATGGCGCACGGTGCGCACCGCGTCGGCGAACTCCAGAGTGCCGGCGGCCACGTGCGCGGAGTATTCGCCCAGGCTGTGTCCGGCCACGAACTGGGGAACTACGCCTTTTTCCGCGAGCACGCGGGCCACAGCCGTGCTCATGGTCAGGATGGCGGGCTGGGTGTTCTCCGTCATCTTGAGTTGGTCGTCGGGGCCTTCAAAACAAAGCTGGGAGAGCGCGAAACCCAGAGCGTCGTCAGCTTCCTGAAAGGTATGCCGCGCTACCGGATAGAGCGCGGCCAGTTCTTTGCCCATGCCGGTGGATTGAGATCCCTGTCCAGGGAAAAGGAAAGCGATGATAGGTAAGTTCATTCGTTCTTCAGTCCGTGCCCGTGCCAGTTCCAAGACCACGCGACCCATCGAGTTCCTGCTCGATCCGTGCATTCACGCCCGACTCATGAAACTGCTTGGCCACGCGGATCGCATTCTTGATGGCGTTGGCATTGGAAGCGCCGTGGCCGACGATGGCCACGCCTTTCACTCCCAGCAGCGGCGCGCCGCCGTACTCGGAGGGATCGAGTTTGCGGCCGAAATCGGTAAACGCTTTGCGCGCCAGCAGCGCCCCCACCTGGGAAGCAACAGTGGAGTTGAGCGAGCCTTTCAACAGGTAGCGCACGGCCTCCACCAATCCCTCAGAAATCTTGAGGGCGACGTTGCCGACAAAGCCGTCGCACACGATTACGTCCACGCGGCCGTTGTAGAGATCGCGGCCTTCCACGTTGCCGATGAAGTTCAAGGGCAGCTCTTTGATCAACGCGAAGGTTTGCCGGGTGAGTTCGTTGCCTTTGGTCTCTTCTTCTCCGATGGAGAGCAGTCCGACCGTGGGCTTGGTCTTGCCGAAGATGGCGCGGTAATAGATCTCGCCCATGATGGCGAATTGGGCCAGATTCTGCGGCTTGGAATCCACGTTGGCGCCCACGTCGATCAGGATCGAAGGATGGCCTGTGGATGTGGGAAAGACGTTGGCCAGTCCCGGGCGGTCGGCGCCGGGCAAAGTCCCCAGCACCATTTTGGCTGTGGCCATGGCGGCGCCGGTGTTGCCCGCAGTCACAAAGCCGATGACCTTCCGGTCTCGCACCAGGCGCAGGCCTACGTGCATGCTGGAGTCTTTTTTGCTGCGCACGGCTTGCACCGGCTTCTCGTCCATGCCGATGACCTGGGTGGCATTGACCACCTCGACCGCCGCGCTCGCCGCAGTCGGATGGCTGGCCAGTTCCTGTTTGACGCGCTCTTCCGGCCCCACCAGCAGCACTCTCACGCCGGGATAATGGCGAGCCGCCAGCAGCGCCCCTTCGATCTCCGGCTTGGGCGCCCGGTCCGACCCCATTGCATCGACAGCGATTACGGTTTCCACTTGGATGTGTGTTTTTTACTTCGACTCTTTTACTTCCATCACTTCCCGGCCCTTGTAATAACCACACTTCGGACACGCGCGATGCGGCAGCTTCCGCTCATGACAGTTCGGACATTCGGAGAGCGACGCCGCCGTCAAGTAGTCATGGGCACGGCGCTTCGAAGTACGCGCCTGGGAGTGCCGTCGTTTTGGATTTGGCATAGCTTGAACCCTTCCTGCTCCTGATTTTCTATCTTTCCAGCTTCTTGCGAATATCTTCGAGCGCTCCCCAGCGCGGGTCGGAGAGAGTCGCGGTGCAGTTGCAGCTTTCCGTATTCAGGTTGCGCCCGCAATGCGGGCACAAGCCCTTGCAACTCGCGCTGCACACTTGTTTCACCGGCAGCGCCAGCAAGATCTGTTCCTTCAGCACATCTTCCAGAAGCAGGCCCTCGCCGCGATAGTATCCGATCTCGGTTTCCGCTCTGCCCAGGGAAGCGTCTTCGCCTGCCGCGTCCACTCCTTGCGGACGGTACAGCAGATCAAAAGCTTCTGCAACTGGATTGTCCACCGGCTCCAGGCAGCGCGCACAGCGAAGTTCGATAGCAGTGGAAAAACTGCCTACCACGCGGATGTCTTCCACTACCTTCCGAGCGCCGCGATTCTCCCGCACCAACTCCGCGCGACCAGCCGCCCGCAGCACATCCTTTTGCTGCACGTCTTCGCCCAGGTCAATGGCACCGGGCGCAAGAGTTTCATCAAATTCTATTTTTCGGAGCTCAAGATCCTTTATTTTTATGAACATAGGGCCGGCTCCGAAACTGTGAATTCTACTAGAAGGCGAGCAGGGGGTCACGCTGGAGACAGCTTTAAGAATAATGGCGGGGTGAAGACAGTGTCAAGGAAGCAAAGGGACGCCAGGCGGCAACGCCGCCGGCATCCCACGGAAGAAATGATTAAAGATTGCGCCCAGTTCCAGTAGCCTCGCCGCCGGCGCCGAACTTTGACGCTTTGTCGCGGATCGCCGAAACCGTCGTGCGCACGCGTTCCCGGCCCTGGTCCACCAGGTCGCGCGCCGTGTCCTTCACCTTGCCGGCGTGCCGCTGCAAATGACCGCGAGTCTCTTCTCCGGTCATGGGAGCGAAGATCAGACCCAGTCCAACGCCAATACCTAATCCTGCCAAGAAAGATTTCATACCCAAAGCTCCTCGATGGTTCTTGTCGCCAGAGAACAGAGATGCGAACCTGCGGCCAAGGTTTGCCGCAAGAAAAAGGGAAGCTACTTCGCGGCGGCCAGCTTGCCGGCGGCAATCTGCGCGGCTTCGCTCTTGGGATCATCTTTCTGAATTTGCTGGTAAATGGTGGCGGCCTGCTGCGGATTCGTAGTCTCATACATCGCCGCCATCGCCAGTTGCGCTTCCGCCTTGGACACCGTGCCGGTGGGATGATCTTCCACGTCCTTGTACATTCTGGCGGCGTCAGCCAGACGGTTGGAGGAAAGGTAGAGCGAAGCCAAGGCCATTTTTGCCAGCGCGGCAACGTCTTTGTCGCGGGAGTCGGCCACGCCTTTGAGCTGCTGTTCGGCTGCGGTCTTATCGCCGGCCTGCATCGTGGTCACGCCCTGCATGTAGCGCGCGATCTTGCCGGGCGCGATGTAGCCATACTTGTCAGCTACTGCCTGGAACTGTTTGCCGGCGGCTTTAGCGCGCTCCGCCACGTTCGTAAAGCTCGTGTCACCTTCCACCGGCGGCGTGCCGGCGGGTCGCAGGGGCTGGGTCAAGGTCCGCATGGCTACACCCAGCTCGATATTGGCCTGCTCGCTCTGGCGGTTGAGCCATAGCACCACACCGGTAGCCGCCAAGCCGACGACCACGATCAGGGCGATGCCCCAGACCACAGGGCGCTGATGTCCTGAAGCCCAGCTCGCGGCCTCCTTGGCGGTTTCGGCGAATCGATCTTCTTTCAGTTGACGGCGGGTGTATCCTTGCACTTGAAAACCTTCTTGGTGGGATAAGTGGCTATGAATACTTGAGTTTAGCAGGGCCGAAGGGAGTCCGTCAAACATCCCGCTGGTCCTATCTGCCGGGCCTAACTTCTGATCATCCGAGTGGCTGCTGGCGGAAACACCTGACGTTAGGTTCACAAGATCAAAGGGCGATGGCCATCAACCATCCCACCATCAGGAAGAGGGCATCGGCGGCCATCCCCAGAAGCAGGGCAAGTACGAACCGGCTGCCGTCGCGCAGGTTTTCCGGTCGCACTTGCGAGCGCTTGCAGACGATGGTGTGGGCCCACTGGTCGCCATAGCGCTGCATTTGCGGTGTCTTTTGCATGGCAAAATAACCGACCAGCCCGAAGAAAAGGGCGTCCACAAAATAACCGAAATTCCGCAGCAGGGCTGAGTCAAGCTTGCACGGCGAGCCGTCTTCCTGCACCACCACCATGGAGAGGATGAGCTTTCCCAAGGTGCTTCCGTGCACACTCTCGCAAGTGGCTTGGTAAGCAACCTGCCCCAACAGCGCGAGGCCAAAGCCGGCCAAACCAATATGTTGGATCTTGCCGACCATGGCGGGCACCGACTTGCCCAACATGGTTCCGATGATGCCGAGGAGAAGGCCGAATACAAGTCCTGCGCCGATGGAAGCCACGTAATGAACCACCAGGTCAATGAGCCGGGCTCCCGCGCGCGGCCAAAAGCCGACGCCTTCGATCCCTCCGGGCGTGCCCATGTACCCGCTAAATGAGAATGACGGTGTGGCGGCTGGGGCCGGCGTGGTGCCGGTGGGAGGAGGGGGCGGGAACGGTGCTGGGGCGGACATGACCCAGGATTCTAGGTTGAACAAGTTGAGTGGTCAAGAGAATAGCTGACCAAAAAAGCCGTCCTCTTTCGGCTGGCGCCAGGAAATTGGAATAGTTTGATTCATTCCATTCCGCCCTCAAAACAACACATCGAAATCCAACTTAAATTGCCGCTTGTAGACGCCAAAGAACGTTCCAAACTGCGGGTCTCCGATATTTGAATGCACCGCGATCGGGTTGAAATGGTTGGTAAGATTCAGGCCTCGCGTCGACAACCGCAGTGCGTATTTCGAAGAGACCTGAAAATCCCTGGAAAATCGTGCATCCAGAGAGAAGAAGTTCGGGAAGCGGTTCTGATTGGGAACGCCTACATAGTCCTGCAATGCGTTGGTGACCGCAAATGGGAACCCGGTTCGAAATTCCGCCAGGGGCGTCACCTTCAGTTTCCACGGCAGGGGGCTTTCACCCCATACCAGGACACGATTCGGCACATCCGCGGGCAGATTCGTGAACTGGTCAGTATGGACGACTGGAAATGGGAAATTTCCAAGATACCCGCTGGCCGTGTTGAGAGTGCCTCGAGCAGAGCTGTGCACATAAGAGATAAAGAGTTTTCTTCTGGTCTCGACTCCCACGCGCGCCGCCAACTCCAGCGCCCTGTACTGGGAACGACCGTCGCCTTGAGCCATGAGGACGTTTTCCCCATTCAATTGTTCCGGAGTGACCGTAACCAAACCGGACGAATCGCGGTACATGTATTTCGCTTGCAGCACCACCAGACGGCCCACTGCCTGCTCCAGTTCCAAGCTGGAAGCAATGCTGTAAGGAGCAAAGTTGCCTTTTCCCAAGTCGCTGTCTCCAAACCATGACAAAGTGTGGCCAACCCCTAGCTGATTGAGAAAGGACTGTGAGTCCGTCGGCAATCCATATACCGGCGAAAAAGTGGTAACCGTTTGCTGGGGGTATTGATCAAAGGCGTAAACATTCAACGGCACATGGTCATAAAAGACCCCAGCGCCGCCGCGGAACACAGTGCGCCCTTTGCGGCCAAACGGGCTCAAAACGAATCCGGCCCTTGGCGCCAGCTTACTTGTTCCGGTAATCGTTTGCTGCTCCGCCCGGATTCCGATATCCAATGCCAGGACTGAATTCAACGTCCAGTGGTCCTGGCCGTACACGCCCGCTTCCAGATCTTTCTCTGCGAATGGACTTGCCCCTGAAAAATTGATCTGCCGGAGAAGGACACCGGCTGCATTTTCCACGCTTACGGGCCGCGCTGAGAAACTTCCCCGGTCCTCAGCGCGAGCGATGGTGGTGCCGAATTGAACTTCGTGGGCGCCGCCCAGTTGGACCGTCTTCAACGTAAAATTTTCTGACCACTGGATTCGGAGCGAGTGGCGTGCCTGACTATCGAAGTAGCTTCCTCGGTTTCCGGTGGGAGTAATAATCATCGCGCCATCGGACTGCGGCGTTACTCCTGCGGTGAAGTTCTGCCAGGCAAGGGTACTCTGAAGCACTCCGCCCAAAAGCGTCTTGCGATCAATGAGGGCCACGCCAACGCCATCCAGGCTAAAGTTCGGTGTGACAGGCTGGGGATTGAAAAAATCCAGATTGGCGAACTTGGTGGAATAGGGGGCAATGTGCAATGTAGCCGTCAGCGCATGCTGGGCAGAAAAAATGTAATCGAGATGAGAAAAAGCGTTGACAGCGGTAGTCCGGCTCTCGTTGAACGGAAACGGAAGGGTGATGACCGGGGTCTTATGCAGAGAGAATTCGGCCGATTCGGAAAAATACAGTTTCTGGTGAATGAGCGGGCCATCCAGAGTAAACCGCGGTGTTGCAGACCGCAATCCCTGCAGATGCAAACTGCGAATTCGGAACTCCGGGAAGGGGTCATTCAATTCAAAATTCCACTTGTCTCCGCCCGGCCGTGTCACTGCCGTAACAATGGCCGCAGTAAAGCCTCCATATTGAGTAAGGTATGGCGTCGCCGCCACGCTCAGTACCTGGATGCTATCCACAGGGATGGTCAGACCGAACTCTCCGGTGGCCGGGTCGGTGGTATCGATGGAGTTAACCGTGAGGGCGTTGTGCTGTTCCGTTTCTCCTGCAATCTCCAATTCGCCGTTGGGCCCGCGCACCACACCCGGAACATTCGGAAGCGCATCGGCGATGGTAGCGGGCTTGTCAGGCAGACCTTTGATCTGCTCCCGTTCACGGCTTTCGCCCGGGGACGATCCCTTGTCCAAGGCTGGATTGTCGTGGGCGGTTACAGTCACCGTCTGGCGAACCTGAATCTGGGGGATCAGCGAAACCACCAACTCCACCGGCAAATCGGCATCGATTGAAACCACGTTGCCGTTCGAAGGCTCAAACCCCTTCTTCGTCACGCTTAAGCCAAGTTGCCCCTCCGGCAGATGCATGATATTGGCTTTTCCTTGCCCGTCGGTCTTTCCTATCCATACCGTTGTACCGTTCAACGTTAGAGTGATGGTGGCGTCTGAGACAGGCTTATCCGCGTCGTCAAGCACGCTGATTTGCAGGGACCCATGACTTGCGGCCAAGGCTTGAAGGATGGAACAACTCAAGATGCAGAGAGCGAAAACTAAGCGGCCCACGCTGCACCAGATTTCA
>CAZFRV010000334.1:0-16768 GCA_964521445.1 uncultured Acidobacteriaceae bacterium | reverse complement strand
ACCGTCGCGCTCAGAGGAACTGTGAATGCCGTTGATCATTCCGTGCGGTCCTTGTCAGAGCGGGTGGAGCGCGAACAATGGGTTAACCACCCCGATCGGTCTCAATGTGAAGTTCCATTCCGCGAACGGCCAAGTCAGCCGTGACGTGGTTCTGCTGACCGACACGGCGCAGTAGCAAGCTTGCTGGGACAACGAGCCCTTGACCAAGCCATCCCGCTGACTCGCGTTGTCGACACTCTTCTTTTTTCAGAATCAATTCCCGATCATCGCTGGCCCGGGCCGCACACGTGAATGTCCGGCTTGAGATCAAACGGCACCGTGGATCCCGGCGCGACTGGAGTCGCGCGGATCTTGCCGGTGAACCTACCCAATCCGCTGGCGTCGATGGGAATCACGTGTGGCGGCGCCTTTACCATCACGATCGGTCCCAGTGTTTGCATCTCCACACACAACTGCTGCCCCGCCTGCGCGGCAAACTGCACGTCATACTCGAAAGTTGCTCCCTGTTCACTGTGCAACTGCTCATGGTCCAGGAACGCGCGAATAATCCGAAACACGCTGCCCTGTGTCGTGTGCCGCTGGCCGTCGCCGCCGGTGTAAGAAATCTGTGCTGCTCCGGGCTGTAACGTCCTGGGGGTCATGAAAGTTGTTACCGACTGGCGGCCGTCCGGGCTCCAGGCACGCGCCACCGGCGGTTGCCATGTGTTGCCGTTCTGTGTGACCGTGAAATCTCGCGGGGAACCGCCCAGGGCAATCTTCTGCCCGCCCTGGAAGAAGTCGGGGGGCTGGCTCAGCGCGAGCGGCTGACCTTGAATTGCGCTTACCGGAACCTTGGCGCCGCCCGGCAGATTCACACTCAGCGTCGGTACGGATGGAGCCATGCACAACGCGAAGCGGCCAAGGGCATCCGTTACTACCTGGGTCGTGCCTGCTGTACCGGCGGGCGTGGCTGGCGCCGGCGAACTCCCTGCTTGTCCGGGCACGGGAGCACCGGTGGGTAAGTATGCGCCTGCGGGATTACTCGGCTGTCCGGGGACGGGAACGCCAGCAGGTGTGGGATTTGCCTGGCCGGGAATCGGCGTTCCAGCCGGCGGTGTTGCTGCTGCCTGCAAGACCGAAGCACAGTTTACCGGCGGGACAGAGCTCGGCGGAACGTTGCCTGCCGACGGCGTAGAACCTGGTGTGGCTGTGCGTGCCGGCGGAACGGCGCCAGGAGGAGTGTTACCCGCCGACGGCTGCTGTGGGTTCTGCGTCGCGCAGCCTGGGGTACCGGCTGGGCACGGCGCGGGTTCACCGATCACCACGCCTCCCAAAGTTGCAGGCACTCCGCCCGCGATCTCGACTGGTGTGTTGGGCACCGGCTTGTCATCCGGACCGACCACGACTCCCGTCAAGAGTCCGCCAGGATAAGCATTGTCCGGAACCAAAACGGTGGAGTTGGCCGGCGCGGGTTGCGGTGGAGCAGGCCGCGATGGCGGTGGCGCCGGTTGCGAAGATGCGACGCTCGTGGTGGAAGGGTTTCCGAAAAGCCGCGCTTCACGATTGTTCAACAACCCAACCAGGATTTGGGCAGCTTCGCATCTGGTGACCGCGGTTCGCGGACCGAACGAGCCGTCGGGATTCAGCTTCATGAAACCGTTGGCGACCATCGCGTTGACGCCGTTCGTGGAGGCCGACGCGATCTGATTACTGTCTGTCACATTAGCGGCGGCGCCTCCAGCTACGTTAAAGCCTTGAGCCAGCGCTGCTGCGAGTTCCTGCCGCGATACGGGATCGTTCGGACCAAACAGCGACGAAGATGGTGTTTGCACCAAGCCGGCCTGGGCCGCCGTCTGCGCCGCGGGAGCGGCGGGATCGTTGGAGGCGACGTCGGTGAACGTGCCGGCCGCGCCTGCGGGCAAGTTCAGTGCTTTGGCAAGGCTGGTTGCCAGCTGCGCGCGCGTCAGCGGATCGTTGGGACGGAACTGGCCGGTCGCCGTGCCGGTCATGATATGCGTCCTTGCCAGAAGACCTGCTGCGGTATGGCATGCCGAGCTCGTGGGGACATCGGCAAAACGCTGGCTGGATTGTTCCTCCTGGGTCGCCGCCGCCACCAGCTTCACGCTCCGCTCTGCCGACGACAAGAGAGGATTGCGCGAGGGCGTGTGAGGCGCTCCGGGGTCCTGGAACATGAAACTCCCGAACATTCTGTCCAGAAAAATGTTGACGCTGGGATAGTCCGGCAATGGATCGTGGCAGGCCTTGCACGCTGGTCCGCTGCCGCCGGGCGTGGTGTTGTCGATGTCATTCAGCGACACGGTTGCCGTAGTGACGGTCTGGTTAGAAACTGCGGTGGAGTCGGTGAAGGTGGTCTTGACGGTGGTGTCATAACTGAGCTGCTCACCGCTGCCAACCGTGATGTCACTCTTGCCGCTTGCCCCGCCTCCTCCGGCGCTGAAAGTCATCCCCACGCTGAAATTGCTGCCCAGGGTCTCGCCCACCGCAGTTGAGTTCACCAGTTGATTACTGTTGCTCTGCTGCGTTTGCGTCGTGTTGCTCAGGAGCTGCGAGTAGAGTGTAGGCGGCTGCCCGATCTTGGCGCCGTAGTTGACACTTGCGACTGGGATGGCCCGGCTCTCCGGTGGCGCAATTCCCTGGCCACCCGCGTAAAACGGATCCAGTTGCAGCAGGTTGGCCGCGTCGCTGGCGGTCAACTCGATGGAGTGATTGCTTCCCGTGTAGATGATTCCCTTGTTGCCTCCATCGGTGAGCCCGTCATCCGTGTAGTCGAGCTGGCACTGGTCCTGCCCGTACAGTTTCTGTCCGTTGACGCACGCATCCAACTGGATCACGTTCACGTTCGCGGTCACCGGAACAGCTCCGTACATCACATACCTGTTGGGTTGATTGTTGCCCAGCACCCAGACTGCAAATTGTGGATGGACAAACAGGATGAACCGGTCTAACCAGAACGGCTCTTTGGTCCTGATGTTCGGGTCCTGTTTCACTTGCGAGCAGTCGGTGGGCAAAGCGCAGGTAGCTCCCGATCCAGGCAGGAGGTTGGGATCAGCCGAAGTGCTCCACGTGCCCTGGAATGCCATGCTTGAAGTGCCGCTGTTGACGGTTCCCTGCGTGGTCCCAAACCCTTCCTTGGTTGTCGTGTCCCAAGTGTCGGTTGCGCCCATGGAGAAGCCAAAGAAAAACGACAAGGCATCATCGGCTTTGACCGAGCTCTTTTGCGTGTCTGAAAAGGAATTGCTGTTCTCGGTGCTGTTGCCGAGGCTGAAATTGGTTCCGTAGTTGGTATTCGCGGAGAAACTGACCGTGCTCTGGTTCCCTGGTGGCTGATAAAGGATGGTGTGGGGAACCACGCTGAGCTGGATCAGGGCTGCCGGCGCCACCACCACGTTAAAGGGATTCGAATACACGCTGGCCGTCCTGTAGCCTTGTGCCTCAGCGGTATGCGAGTCCAGTTGCTGGAGCGAAAGCTGGAGACGAAACGTTCGCACGGTATTGGCGTTGTCAAATGCGGCTGCCAGCGAAACAGCAATGTCGCCGGTGGTGGTTTGCCCGGAGCCGGCGGTGTTGAGCGTCACCGCCTGTGGCGGGAGATCGACCCAGGTGCCGCTATTCTGGTCGTGATTCGTGCACGGCACACCTGTATCGGCTATCGCAAATGAAGGCTTGCCGTTCAAGCTGCACATCTGAGGCTGCACCGAATAAGACCCTTTGTCGCCGACCAGATCCCCCTGGTAGCTTCCCGGCGGATAGGCGTTGGAGTCGTCCACGAAAGCCGCCGTGACATGGATGGTTGGCCCGGGGACCGCGAAGTCGAGCGTCTTCGGCGGATTGACGGAGATCGAGTGTCCGCCTCCGTTGTACCAAGTCATGTCCCCTACCGTGCCTCGCTGGAACGGCATGGGGCCGGTGATATCCATCTCGGCGATGGGATACGAAAACATCGCCGAGGTCGGCACTACCTTGCCGCCGCTGATGCCGGAGACCGGGACCATACTTCCCGGCACTCCCTTCACAGGAGCTGAAGCTTTAATCGTGGTATTGCTCTGCACGGAGAAAACCGCGGGGAGTCCGCCAAACATCACTGAGGTAACCCCGCTGAGATCGCCGCCTTGAATGGTGACGGACGTATCGCCGGGACCATGTGTCGGCGTGACCGTGCTGATGCCGGGTCCCATGTAGAGCTTGGTTTGGATCGGGCTCTTGCTGACTGGAACTTGCGATTTCGGCTGCGCCTCCTGGACAGGGTTTGTTTGACCTTGGGAATTCGGCGGCCCCTGCTGGGTCTTCTGACCGTGGGCCAACATTGGCCAGCACGCCGCGACTCCCATCGCCAGCGCCAGCGTCGCAACCAGCGTCCGGCGTTGCCGGATGGGCAACGCTTGAGCAAACGGAACAAGATAATTCGTCATAATCATAACCAGGTCCTCTGAGGTTCGTTGGCGATTCACTTGGAGCAATCTCCGGTGCGCTTTCCGGTCAGCGTGAGCTTAAGCGATACTCCGCGGCTCGACTTGGGCTGGACATCGCGCACCACCGAAAATTCCGCGTTGAGCAGCGTTCCTTCCACGTGCGCCACCCGGTTGGAGCAATCGGCGTCGTAGGAAATCCTTCCGTCTGCATTCTTGAGATTTTTGACCGTACAAGATTCATCCGCTTTGAACCCTGCGAACGCTCTGTCGTTGAATATCTTCTCCGGGTTGTCCAGGTCGGAGGCGGCAATGCAGCGCGAACTCGTGTTGGGCTTCCCCGGCTGCTGACCTTGAATCTCGTAGGTCATGGTCAACAGAAATTTGCCGGGCGTCAGGTCAAGGGGAGTTGCCCAGGCCGAGCCAAGCGGTACGATCAGCAGCGCACCGGCCAGAAACCGGCTTCCTATTTGCTTCATCCGCAACCTGCTTTCTTACGCATGCCCGTTCGTTCGCGGGCTCATGTGGCGCAAAATTAACCGGCGTACGAATGGCCCGTCAAAGGACGAAACTCCTACCCGCACATGACCCGATAATTGATTGAAACAAGGTGGGTTAGGGACGCTTATGACATTGTTTTCTGGTCTCCGTCCTTGTGCTATACTCCCGCCACTTGCACGTCCCAGGTTGAAGGAACCGTTGCCCCATGTGCCCGTCACGGTTGTTCCGCTTTGGACTGTTCGAAGCCGACTTGGAAAATTCCCTGCTGACTCGGAAGGGAGTCCGCGTCCGTCTGCAGGAACAGCCCTTTCGCATCCTGGCGATGTTGGTGGAACGCCCGGGGCAGATCGTTACCCGCGAAGAACTCCGGCAGGAACTCTGGCCCACCGGCACTTATGTGGACTTCGACGGAAGCCTGAATGCTGCTCTGAAAAGGCTTCGCTCCGCGCTCGACGATCAGGCGGACAATCCCCGGTTTATTGAGACTGTTCCCAGGCGAGGCTATCGCTTCATTGCTCCCGTGACTGCCTCCGTGCCGGCCGCTGACGTCGCAGTTGAGAAGCGAGCCGTTGCTCAGGACGGTGAGGGGCCGCGCCGCGACGGACCAATCCTCCGCAATCTGGACAGCGCAAAGCTTGTCCCTTGGAATCGCCGACGGCTCGCGGTTTTGAGCACGGTTTTCGTGTTGCTGGCTGCAGCATCGAGTTTTGTTTGGCGGAGAAATGCTGCGCGTGCTGCCGCGCCGGTTCCGGCGTCGATGCTGACTGAATCAATGGCGCACCGCAGGTCGGTTGCCGTCCTGGGATTTCAAAATGCTTCCCGTAGACCAGCCGACGCATGGTTATCCACGGCGCTGATGGAAATGTTGCGCACGGAGCTGGGCGCCGGGGACAAACTGCGCGTGGTCCCTGGCGAGGACGTCGAGCAGTTCCGTCTGGCCTCGCCCTGGTCGGAAACCGATTCCTTAAACCCGGAAACAACTTCGCGAATCGGTAAGGCGCTGGATAGCGATCTGCTGGTCCTGGGCTCCTACGCCACGCTTGGCGACACGCGGACAGGCTTGATCCGCGTGGATTTCCGCCTGCAGAACTCCCAGACGGGCGCGATTCTCTACCACGGGGCGGAGACCGGCAGTGGACAGCAATTCTTCGGACTCGTGGCCAAGGTTGGGGTCGCCCTGCGCGACCGCCTGGGCCTTCCGGCCGTCACCGAATCCGAGCAGGTTGACGCTCTCTCTTCTCTTCCCGCCAATCCTGAGGCCGATCGTTTCTATGCGCTCGGGCTCGAGAAGATGCGCGACTACGATCTGGTAACCGCAAGAGACCTCTTCCAGCAGGCGGCTAGAATTGCTCCGGACTTCCCCATGGTGCACCTTAGGCTCTCCCGAACCTGGAGCGCGCTGGGATACGATCAAAACGCCCGCTCCGAGGCCAAAAAAGCGTTCGATCTCTCCGCGGCCCTTCCGCAAGCCGACAAGTTGTTGATCGAAGGCGCCTATTACGAAACGCAGAGAAAGCCGGAGCAGGCGATTACCGCGTACCGGGCTCTGTTCGCTCTCCATCCGGACAGCGTGGACGATGCGGTGCAACTCGTGGCTGTCCAAAACGCGGCCGCGCATCGCGAAGAGGCGCTGGCCGTCGTCCGGCAGCTGCGCCTCCTTCCGCCGCCCACTTCGGATGATCCGCGCATCGATTTCTGGGAGGCCAAGCTCATCAGCTATAGCAACGGCCCCGCTGCCGGTCCGCTGATCGACCGCGCCGTTGCGAAAGCGGCATCGCGGGGACAGAGAATCCTCTATGCGCGCTTCCGCTTGGATCAGTGCCTGGGATTGATCTATAGCGATCGGCCCGGAACCGCTGAAGCTCCTTGCGAAGAGTCATACCAGATTTTGCTGGCTGCGGGGAACCGTTTGCTCGCCGCTGATGCGCTGCGCATGATGGGCGACCGCCGCGGCTCGGAAGGAAACTTTGATGGAGCGCTGGAGCTCTACCAGCGCGCCCTGGAGATGCTGCGCGCACTGGGTGAACACGAGAAGACCGGGGCGGTCTTGAACAACATGGGCGTGGCGCTGGAAAACCGGGGAGAGTTCGGCCGCGCTGCCAAGTTGTTTGCCGAGGCCAAGCGCAATTTTGACGAATGCGGCGACACGCTCAACAGCGCGGTGAGCCTGGCTGACCTGGCGGACATCACTCTGGCGCGCGGTGATCTTCGCGGTGCTGAAAAGACCTACCTGGAAGCACGCGCCATTCTGGAGAGAGTCACACCCGGGGACGGCGAGTATGAGCTTTACAGCCTGGCTGAGATTCGGCTTTTTGCGGGTGACCTCAAGGAGGCCCGGCGTTACGTGGATGAGGCCATTGAGAAGGCTCAAGCCCGCGGCGCGCCTCCGGATCTTTCCCAGGCCAAAGCCATGCTCGGAGAAATCCTGTTGGCGCAGGGCGAGCTCTCGTCCGCGCGGCAGAATTATCAGGAGGCCCTGGATATTCGGGAAAAGCTGGGTGATAAGGGCGTGATCGCAGCGAGCCAGGCTGAGCTTGCAGCCCTGGACCTTGAAGAAGACAAGCCGGCCCAGGCGGAGGTGGCACTCAGGAAATCACTCGCGGAATTTCAGAGCGAAAAAGACTCGATGGATGCCGTTCGAGCAGAAGTCGATCTGAGCCGGGCCCTGCTGATGCAAAGCAAGCTCGAAGAGGCCGCTAAGATCATCGCTGACGCTGTTTCTCTGAGCCGTTCGAGCCAGGATCCGAGCCTGAAATTGCCGGTTGCCATTCAAGAGGCCCGCGTGAAACTGGCGCAGTTGAGTTCCGGTCGAAGCGTTCGGCCCAACCTGGCCGGTCCCCGCCAGGAACTTCAGGACGTGATTCAGAACGCGCAGAAGCTCGGCTACATCCTGTTTGAGTCCGATGCCCAGCTTGCCCTGGGTGAACTGGAACTTCAGCTCACGCCATCGGCGGCGCAATCGTACCTCAGCGTTCTCTCCAAGCAATGCCACGATCGCGGTCTGGAGTTGGTGGCGCGCAAAGCGGCGGAGCTCAAAAAAAGAGCGCCCCCCAACACCAAGCCCCGCCTATCACCGCTTGGCAAGGTGGGAAGCCACACAAACTCATCTATTCGCGATCTTCATTCCTGACAGGCTCACGTTCAGCGGCCGTAAACCAGCACGTGGAATGTCCCGGGAACAGCTGTCGGTTGCGGATGAGGACGCTCTGCTGTCGGGGCGGCAGGCGGAGCAAAATCCACCGTGTCCACAAAGACGTTGTGCGTTTTGAGATCGAGACCCATGGTCTTGGCGCCGTACTCGGTCTTCACTGTCTCGACTTCGCTGAACTTGTCCGGCGAATCTTCGTGGAAGATATGGATCATCCCCTCGCGCGTCGAGGCGAAGACCAAACCGGTTTCAGGATCATAAGCGGCGGCATCCACGCCTGCCGAAATCGGGAACGACTGGATGACCTTGCCGGTATCGGCGTCCAGCACCACCAGCATCTGCGGTTTGCGTCCGGCGCTGAACAGCCGACGGTGCTCGAGATCGATGGCCAGAGCCGTGGGTGTTCCGGCAGGCGCGAGCGGCCAGCGCGACTTGATCTTGAGTGTGCGCGAATCGATGGCCACGAGCTCGCCCTTGTCTTCGATATTCACGTACACGGTTCCCTTCCCGTCGGCGACGGCGAACTCAGGACCACCTCCTAGGTCGATGGTGCCGGCGACGGTTCCAGTCTTGGCATCGATCACGGTCGAGTTTTTCGAGTCTCCATTCATGGAGAACACGCGCTTCGACACCGGATCGTACACAATGCTGTCAGCATCTTTGTCGGCTTTGGCTTCGCCAATGGTCTTGAGTGTTTTCAGGTCGAAGATTACGACCTTGCCTTCGCCTCCGTCGGTGATGAATCCGCGCCCGAACTCAGTCGCCACCGCCACCCCGTGGTCCTGCTTCAGGCCGGCGATGCTGCCGATGGGAGCGCCAGTATCGGCGTCGATGACTGTGATCTCCGTGCCGTGCGACAGGTACACGCGGCGCGCAGCGGAATCGACCGAAATATAGTCGAAATACTCGCGCGTACTTCCCGCGGCAGGGCCGATAGGATACTTCTTGAGCTGGTGGTAACCGCCCGTAGCCGCTGCCCCCACAGCAAGCGCGCCAAGCAGAACCAAAGCCATGCTGGCTGTAACCCGTCCGAAACCATGCAACTTCATACGCAAACCCTCCAGGTCGATTATTAGAGCCCAAGAAGTATAAATCCTGATGAAGAGCTAGTCCGGCCAAATCCGGAAGGTCGCTTCGTTTTTCACCATCCGTTAATATTGAGGGCCTAGAATTCCATCGCCCCTATGAAATCCGCTTCAGTACGCATACGCGCATCTGGCTGTGGGCTCCTTTTCGTTTTGTGTCTGGGCCTCGGCACGGCTCCGGCCCAGGACCATCGTCTGCCTCAACCCGTTCCTGGCGGATTTGACTTGCCCAACGGATGGCGCATCACGCCCGCCGGCAAACCGATCGTCGATACCGAAGACATGGTCCTCAAGCTGACCACCGCGCCCGACGGACGCGCCGTGGTCGCCACCCATGCCGGCTATAACCCGCATGGGCTGGTCGTGGTTGACACAAAAACCCATCAAGCCGTGCAGCGGATCGGACTCAAGTCCACATGGCTGGGCATGGCGTGGGCTACCGATGGAAAGGCCGTGTAGGGAGCACCGCGGAAGAATCGGGTGATCCGGGGATCGGAAAACCAACCGCGGGCTAACGCGGATGTGAGCGGTTCACTGCCCTTGTCCCTTGAACACCCACACCAGTACGGCAATCCCCACGATGATCCGGTAGATGGCAAAGATGGTGAACCCGCGTTGCCGCACCCAGTTCATGAACCAAGCCACTACCGCTAGGGCGACGATGAACGACACCACGAAGCCGATGGCCAGCACCACCCACTCCTGGGCGTTGGCGGGCATGGCGCCGAGCGGCTCGCCGTGTTTGGGATGAAAGGTGCGCAGCAGTTCGTAACCGGTAGCGGCGGCCATGGTGGGCATGGAAAGGAAGAAGGAAAACTCGAGCGCCGCCGGCCGCGACATTCCCACCACCTGTCCGGCGGAGATGGTGGACATGGACCGTGACGTTCCGGGAAAGACCGCCGAAGCAATCTGGCAGATGCCGATCCAAATGGCTTGTCCCATGGACATCTCTTCCATGCGCTCCGTCTGGTGGCGGCCTCCAGGACGCGGGGTCCCGAACATCCAGTCCACGATCCACATGATGATGCCGCCGATCAGCAGCGACCAGCCCATCACGGTGAGGCTCTCCAGGTGCTTACCGATGACCCTGGTCAGCAGAAACGCGGGAATGGCGGTCCAGACGAAAGCCACCATCACCAGTGTGAGAGGATGCGTGACCCAGGTGCGATCGCCGCGCTCGCCGCGGGGGAAAGTAGACAGAAACCGGGCAATGCGGGAACGAAAATAAATCGGCAGGCAGAGAATGGCGCCCAGCTGGATCACGATCGAGTACATCTTCCAGTAGGGATCATCGAGGTGAAGCCCCAGCAGCTTTTCGACGATTCGCAGGTGCGCGGTGGAGCTGACCGGGAGAAATTCAGTCAGACCTTCGACAATGCCCAGCAAAATGGACAGCAGGTAGTGGTTCAAATCTAAGACCCCGATCTTTCAGGCTGGCGACGAGCCGAACCCTTAGCTTCCACCGAACGAATAGCTTGTTGGTAAGCGAACACGCCCCGGCCACCAAGGTGCAGCGCCGGAGGCGCGGAAGAGTTTAGCCCAGGGCGTAAGCCCTGGGTACGGTAAAGAAAGATCACGAGCCCCGTCAGGGGCGACACGTCATTCAATTCTGCCGTCAAGCGAGAAGCCTCCATTACGACTACGCATTGCCCCAAGATCTATTCACTGGCGCTGGCGGCGCCGCTGCCATAGACATAAATGTTCTGCTGCAAGGCATAGCTCAAGGTTGCGGCGCGGGCTTTCCAGTCGCTATCCGGAAACCTGGTGGCGAGTTCCTGGGCCAATGCCAGCGCTTTCTTGCGGGCGTTCTCGGCCTTATCCGCGTGGTGGTTGCTCTTCTGAATGTCCACCAGCGCGGCCTGGCGCCAAGCCGCGTTGTAGAGCGCTTCGGCGGCCTTGGGCGATTGCGGATGCTCGCGCGCATATTTTTCGTAGATGTCCGTTTCTTTTTCGGGACATTCGGATTCGCCCTTCCAGTCGCCGCAAACTTTGTTGTCGATCATGTCATAAGCGGCCAGGTCGGCCCACTTGGTGTGCGGGAATTTCTTGATGACTTCTTTCATGTACTCGTCTTCGATCTGCGTGCGCATGTCCGGACTCATCTCGTGCGCCGAAGGCCGGGCAAGCACGCCGCTTTTTTCGAGCTGCCAGTTGATGTCGGAAAAGCGCCAGAGGGATTCCCCGGCCAGCGGCGAGTTGGGGAAGTATTCATAGATGCGATAGTAGAGGCGCATGGCGTCTTCGGCTGCGTGCTTGCGTCCCCCGCGCGTTTCCGCTTGATTTTCGGAGTCCACAGCTTCACCGAAGATGATCTGGTCGCCGTTGGGGGTGGCGTTGGTGATCAACAGTTTGGCGTCCATCCAGCCGCTGACTTCCTTGATGCTGGTGAGGCCGGCATCGACCACAGCCAGGATGTGCACCCAGTTTTTGCCCTCGATGGTAGAACGGTCCATGATCAGCGGGATGTTGCGGCCGCGGGTGATGGTGCCCACGCGTTGCGCGTTCAGATCGGGCGTGACGTAGAGCGTGGTTTCGCGGATGACCGTGCCGCCCTCTTTGTCCGCGGCAAAGGCGGGCGCGAAGAAGAGAAGCGTTATCAGAAGGAGGCCAATTTTCCGGCAATGATGGATCATGTTCTACCTCTACGGGTGGCCATTGAGGACGTCGGCGAAGAGTTGCGGCTCCACGTTGCCTCCGGTCACCACAGCTACTGTTGTACCAGATGCGCCGATCTCTCCGGCGTGGAACATGGCCGCGGCCGTGGTCACCGCCCCGCTGGGTTCGGCCAGAATGCGTGCGGAAAACAAGAGATGCCGCATGGCTTGCTTGATCTCGTCCTCGGTGACAGTGATGATCGCGTCCACATATTTACGGATGTGCTCGAAGTTGATCGGGCCGATGCTCTGCGATCGCAGACCGTCAGCGAGCGTGCGCATGGCCTCTTCCCCGGTGATGGATTGTATCTTTCCCGTGCGCAGACTGGCCTGGGCGTCGGCC
The DNA here is from genome assembly GCA_964521445.1 of uncultured Acidobacteriaceae bacterium. Lineage (GTDB taxonomy): Bacteria > Acidobacteriota > Terriglobia > Terriglobales > Acidobacteriaceae > Angelobacter. Next base: position 4,631 of record CAZFRV010000334.1, on the reverse strand, counting down.
GCGAATGCCGGCTCCACGCCTACGATCCTGACAGCGGGCCGCGATTCTTTGATCGCAGTGGCGATGCCGCTGATCACCCCGCCGCCGCCGATCGGAACCAGCACCGCCGCAGGCTGGGCACAGTCTTCCAGTATCTCCAGGCCGATGCTGCCTTGGCCGGCGATGATCTTCTCATCGTTGTATGGAGGCACGGGAACAAACCCGCGTTCCTTCTCCAGCGCTTCCGCCTTGAGGATGCGCTCTTCGCTCGCTGGCCCGACCAACACGATCTCGGCGCCGAGAGCGCGGGTGGCTTCCACCTTCACAGCGGGCGCAGTGCGCGGCATCACGATTGTGGCTTTCACTCCCAGCGCGCGGGCGGCATAGGCCACGCCCTGGGCATGGTTGCCGCTGGAGTGCGCCACCACCCCGCGCCGCCGCTGATCAGCTGTGAGAGAGGATATTTTGTTGTATGCGCCGCGCAGCTTGAAGGAGCCGATGGGCTGAAGGTTTTCCGGCTTGATCTTGAATAAGACCTCCCCGTCGTGGGGAAGTTTGCAGTCGACCAGCGGCGTGCGCACGGCAATTCCGCGCAAGAGGGCACGCGCGTCCTGAATGTCTTTGAGGGTGACCATGCTTGGCAACGACGGAATCTCCCGGTGCTCCTATTCAACGTTGTTCTATTAAGCGTTGTTCTATTAGGCGTTTGATCTATTAAACCTGGGAATGCGGAGATTGTCATCTGGCGGTGGAGGGCTCATATGCGCGCGAACTATTGGCCAACACCCGCGCATACAGCCGGGCATAACTTTCCGCCATGTTAGCGCTGCTGAATTGCTCGCGGGCGTGGCGCGCGCAGACCGCGGGATCGATCTCGCCGATCCGCTGCAAAGCCCGCACGGCGTCTTCAGTGCTATCCACCAGGAAGCCGGTGATGCCGTCGCGAACGATCTCCGGCAGCGCACCGCGAGCGAACGCGACCACCGGTGTTCCCGAGGCCGCCGCTTCCATGGCCACCAGAGAACTGGTCTCCTCCGCCAGGCTGGTGATCAGCAGGGCTTGGGCTTCACGCAGCAGTTGACGTTTGTGATCGAACGAGGGGAGCGTGATGAAAGTTGCCTGCGGCATCTGCCCGAGCCTCGGAGCGACTTCGTGATCAAAATATTGCTGATGATAAGAGAAAGGATAAACGTGGCCGGCGAGCGTGATGGGCAGGCCTGCGCGGGCGGCGATGTCCAGGGCCAGATGAGGTGCCTTCTCTTCGCAGATGCGGCCCAGCCACAGGAGGCCGCGGCGCGGAACGCGACTTACGCGATCGCTCGGCTCGAACAGGTCCAACGCAATACCGTTGCTGACCACGTCAAGGAGCGCGCTCAGGCCGGCGAAGCTGCGGGCTTGGGATGCCGAGACACAATTGAAACGCACGTTCTTGGGAATGTCCTCGAAAGGCTGTGGCGAGTAGAAAGCCCTGGGCAGGTGCAGAGTAGCCAGCACGGGATGGCCGATCTCAGCGGCACGCGGCCAGAAGCTGCCGGAATGGTCATGGACCAGGTCAAACGACCGGCCTTCACCCACTCGCCGGCGGACGAAGGCCACGATCTTGTCCTGATGCTCGCGGTCGCGCCGTTCCAGATCGTCGGGTTGGCGACACGGTTCGCCGGTGGAAAACAGCTCTCCAGCCACGGCGGGGCCGTTCGACGCGGCTACGGTGGTTTTCGCGCCGCGTTGCGCTATTTCCCGCTCCAGCGTCCACAGCACTTGTTCCGCCCCGCCCGCGCTTTCCTGGGAGACGGTCAGCAGTGGGTAAGCAATATAGAGGATGCGCATGTTCTTCAAAATTTGCTGTTAAGCCGCAAGTAGGCCGCGAAGGCCGATGCCACTTCGGCGCCGCTGATTCCCCATCCCCAGTGTTCGTAGTTCAGCTCCCAGGGCAGCGGCGGGCGGCTGAAATCGTAACTGGCCAGCGGCCGAAAAGTTTCAACGTCGGGCCGGAAGCCATCGAGCACCAAGCCCTGCGATTTGTAAGCGCGCAACATCTCGATCTTTCTTTGCAACATTCCGCATTCCGCACACAGCTCCACTTCGTCGCCGGTAAGTGCGGGGAAGGTTTGTGGAGCGCTGGTTCCGTCGGCGCGGCGATGGTAGAGCGGAGACTCCCAGACGGGCATGGATGCTCGCCGTGCGACGACCCATCCAATGAAGCACGCCGCATCGTGATCGGGGTGACCGCCTTCATAGGCCGGAGTGAGAATGCAATCGGGTGCGACCGAGCTCACAATCGTTTCCACCTCCGCAATCGCCGCGGGCAGACTGCGGAACAGTTCCTGGTCAACAATTCCGCCTTCCACTCGATCGGCAAGAAAAACCGGACAGGCGGCTACTTTGGTCAAAGACTGCCGCGCCTCCTCGCGGCGTACATCGGCATAGGCCTGGCGCGAGCCATACTGCCGCCAAAAACCTTCGTCGCGAGGAGCGCCATCGGTCGAGAATACGACCACTGCTTTTTGCATTTTCTGCATCAGGGCGCCACACATGATGGCTTCATCATCGGGGTGGGCCGCCAGCACCAGGGTGGTTCTCAGCAATGGCGTGAGTGCGTCCATGCTTTCTACTCAGATGCAGATTTGTGGCTAGGATATTTCTCTGCCTGGCAAACGCAACTTCGTTTGGCGGGGGCCGCTTCCGGCGGTTATACTTCGCACCGGAGCGCACATCGCAACCCCGGTCATGAACAGTTTACAGGCCCAGATCGAACGGTGGTACGGCGCTGGCCCCCTTGCCGGCCAGGATGCGGCACATGCGCGCGAGGCCTTTCACGAATTGCGCGAGGCCCTGACGCGCGGACTGGTTCGCGCCGCTGAAAAGCGAGACGGCCACTGGCAGGTGAACGCCTGGGTCAAGCAGGGAATTCTGCTCGGCTTCCGGCTCGGCGAACTGGAAGACATGAGCGGCCAGGGGGCGCTTTCCTTCGTCGACAAGAGCACGTTTCCCATTCGCCGCTTCAATATAGAGGACAAAGTGCGGGTGGTGCCGGGCGGATCATCCGTCCGCACCGGCGCTTACATGGCTCCGGGTGTGATCTGCATGCCGCCCATGTACGTGAACGCCGGCGCCTACGTGGACGAAGGCACCCTCATCGATTCGCACGCCCTGGTCGGATCCTGCGCGCAGATCGGCAAGCGCGTGCATCTGAGTGCCGCGGCGCAGATCGGTGGAGTGCTGGAGCCGGTGAATGCATCTCCTGTGATCGTCGAAGACGACTGTCTGGTGGGCGGCAACTGTGGCGTGTATGAAGGCACGCAGGTCCGCCAAGGCGCGGTGCTGGCCGCGGGTGTGATTCTCACGCGGTCCACGCCGGTCTATGACGTTGTCCGCGAGCAGGTTTATCGTTCGGCTGCCGAACAGCCCCTGGTGGTGCCGGAGAACGCCGTCGTGGTGCCCGGAGCGCGAGCCATCAGCAAAGGCAAGGCCGCCGAGTGGGGACTTTCGCTTTATACCCCGGTGATCGTCAAATATCGCGACGAGAAAACGCAGACTTCGATCGAGCTGGAGGACTTGCTGCGATGACCAGGAACCCGGCCCGGCAGGTGCAATTTCTGGCGGTGTTTTTTCTGCTGGCGGGCATCGCGGCCGTGTTGTGGGCCGTTGGCCATTATGCGGGCGCGTCGATTCCGCCAATGGTGTTGCTGGTCTGCCGCTGGGCTGCTCTGCTCGCCTTCTGTGGCTATGCCTGGGCACGGCGCTCGCTGACCGCGTGGATCTTTGCCGGCATGCTGATCGGCGCGGAGGTTGGCTATGACCTCAAATTCCTCAGCGATGCATCGCGCCTCAAAGTCGCCGCCAACCTTCAGGTCCTCAGTACCATCTTCCTGCGGCTGATCAAAACCATTGTGGCGCCGCTGATCTTCGGGACGCTGGTGGTCGGGATTGCCGGACACTCCAACCTGAAACAGGTTGGACGCATGGGTATTAAGGCGCTCATTTACTTCGAAGTCATCACCACGCTGGCGTTGTTCATCGGCCTTGCTGCGATCAACATTTCTCAGGCGGGTGTGGGGATCAAGCCCCAGGCCAACGCCACCGCCGCGCTGCCCACCGCGCCGCCCGAGAAGGCCACCGATATCATTCTGAAGATATTTCCGGAAAATATCGCCAAGTCCGTGGCGGAAGGCCAGGTGCTGCAAGTGGTGGTGTTCAGCATCATCTTCGCCATTGCGTTGGCGTTGGTCAGCGAAGAAAAGCGGCGGCCCATGCTGGCTTTTTGCGAGAGTCTTTCCGAGACCATGTTCAAGTTCACGAACATCGTCATGTACTTTGCGCCGATTGGCGTGGCGGGAGCCATGGCGTACACGATCGGCACGATGGGTGTTGAAGTTTTCAAGAACCTGTTCACGCTGTTAGCCACGCTCTACGCTGCGCTGATTGTTTTCCTCACCTGCGTGCTGTTGCCGGTGGCGGTGATGGCGCGGCTTCCGGTGAAGCGCTTTATCAAAGCCGTTGCCGAACCGGTTTCGATCGCCTTCTCTACGGCCAGTTCGGAAGCTGCTTTGCCCCGGGCCATGGAGTCGATGGAGGCCTTCGGCGTGCCTCGGCAGATCGTGGCCTTCGTCCTGCCGACCGGGTACAGCTTCAACCTCGACGGAAGCACGCTC
>CAZFRV010000333.1:0-15470 GCA_964521445.1 uncultured Acidobacteriaceae bacterium | reverse complement strand
TCGCCAAACTCGCCGAAATTGATGTTCGTCGCCGGAGCGCTCAGCGGGAATGCCGCGAGCGGCGCTATGCCCTGCTGTCCGCCGCCGTACACGGCGAGGAAAGTCTGTTGCCGGCCGGAAACGCCCACGATCAGGTTGGAGAACGTCCGGTTTTTCCCCAGTTGGCCTGCGCCCAGGCTGCTGATGCCGGCGGGCAGAGGAATCGTCTGCCCTGGCGTGAAGTTGCCCTTGCCGTCGCCCTGGAAAATGTAGATCGTGCTGTCCCCGCGCGAAGCTACGGCCAGGTCGGTATTGTTGTGACCCGTGAAGTCGCCGGCGACCACGAAGTCCGGGCTGACCGGCACCGCGAAGGTCTTGGCCTGGGTGAGAAAAGGTGAAGGAAACTCGCCTCGGCCAATCGCCTTGAACGATGCATCGCTCTGCGGCGCGAAGGCATCAATGTTGCCGCGGTGGATGGCGATGAAGCTGCTGCCTCCCGCGCTGTAACCGACCGCCAGATCCGCGTATCCGTCCTGGTCAAAATCGCCCTGCACCATGGCCACCGGCTGCGAGGGCGCCAGGTCCGTGCCCGCCAGGGCCCCGGGGCCCACCAGGCTTACCGCCAGGGGCTGGCTGTCCTGCACCCAAATCTTAGGCCCGGTGGTTCCCGCCGTGGTCCCCGCCATAAACAGGGGAACGATCAAACCCAGGCATAAAAGGACAAGCGCCGACAAGGCAAAAAAACGCAGGAAGGGAGACAAGAACCTTTTCATCACGGCCAGCAACTCCTTCATGAGTGCATCTGTAGCTCGAACCTGGACAAGCACGTGCGTGGCTCAGATCGTTCCACTGCCGAATTCCGCACCAAACGCAGGCCTATCCGGCCGCGCTGGGGCGGGTTTTCAACAAGAGTCAAGGGTCTGGGGGGAAGCCTAAACCAGCTACTCTGATTGGGTTATGCCGATTTGTCAAGTAAAAATTCCCCCCTGGCATGTTTGGCCTTCACCGGAAAAGGCCCTGCCGGGCTGTGTACGCCATACACCGAAACTCTCAGCGCCTTTTAGCGAAACCCGCCTTCCCGAAGCCTTGCCAGGGTTCTGGCGCAAAGTGAAGTAAAACCCCCAAAAAACCAGAATTTAATGCTGGATATTGAGTGCGGCGGGAAGTATAGTGTGTGGCACCTCCCCGCAGTACAGCAACGCCCAGGGTTACCGACAGAAAAATTTGAAGTCTTAAGCATTCCCGATGTAGGAATCGAACGGCGTTGCAGTGAACAAAATTGAGGTGTGAAATGCCGGTTTCCAGACGAAAGTTCTTGCAACACGGTGCATTTGCAGCAGTGGCCCTTGCTGGCGCGCCCTTGCCCGCGTGGAGCAGTGTTCATCAACCCCCCGCGGAGCCGGGTTCGCAACACACCGCACCTTCGCTCCACGCTTCTGGCACGGTCTCGTTCTTGGGCCGTCAGGCTTTTGAGCAGGCCGTAGGCTCGGCCTTCCAGGTTTCGTCGGGCGCGAACTCACAGCCGGTGTGGTTGACGCTGGTGTCGGTCAACGACCTTCCCGCACTGGCGCCGGTCAACGTGGGGAGCATGGCTGTGCCACCGCCACTGTCCTCCTTGGTCGCGACCACGGGTTTCGCGCTGTCATTCCAAAGCTCGGCGCAGCCCCTGGCCCAGGGAACCTATGCCTTCCAGCACTCAACGTTGGGAAAATTCCAGCTCTTCATCGTTCCCGGCCCGGAAGGGACGCAGTCTTACACCGCGGTATTCAACCTGTTGACCGGCGCTACCTCGCCAACGCCGCCGCGTTTGCATCCTCCGGTGGGAACGCGCCCGGCAGGAACCGGCAGCGCGGGAGCGGGACAGGGACAAAGAGGAACAAGCTCAGGCGCAGCGAGCGGTTCCGCCGTTGGCGCGGGCGGTTCAAGCTCCGGCGGCGCGGCCATCGGGCAACCAGCGCAGGAGAATTTGGAACCCGTCCTGGGAAGACAACTGGAAACCAAGCTTCCGGAATAAGTTGAGCGAAGGGTTGAAGCTCTCCACATAGATAGTCACGGCCTTGCCGCAGCCGCTTGCCTCGTCGAGAATCCGGCGCAGCACGAAGGAGCCGATCCCCGCGTTGCGAAACTCCGGTAGTACGGTCACGTCGAGGATATGGAGTTCCTGGGCGCGACGGTCCAGGTAGAGCCGGCCGGCGGCCACCCCGTCACAACAAATGACTTCATGGCTGGCTTGGGGATATTCGGCCGCGTAGTGGCGCGCCTGGGCGGCAAACTGCGACTTGACGAAGGCGTCTTTTTGTTCCGCGCTCCAGGGCACCATGGCCATCTCCGCGGCGCGCGTGCTGGCGTACGCCGTCAGGAGAAAATCCTGGTACGCCGCGGTCACCGGACGCAGCGTGATTCTGTCCGCAGACATCAAGGCTGCTTCGGCCGCAGGCGGTGAAAAATCACTTCGTAGATTGTGCCCGCCTCGTCCGCCCCGATCACGGTCAGAAAAAGATCGAAGTTTCCCAGCTTCTCATGCTCAAAGCGATGAATCCGCTGCTGCAGCCGCGGCGTAACCGGTCCCCGGAAGTGCAGTGAAAAACATTCGATGTTGGGCGGCGTCGGCGGCTGATGGACTTCCACCAGCTCCAGCGTCTGCGGGGCCTCTTCGCCGGCGCGGACTTGGAAGCGGGTGTGCAACTGGTCAACGAAGGATTTGCTGTTGAGTGTGTACAGGTCGATCATGGCGTAGGACATTTATAGCATCCGGAGAGGAAGATGCGAAGGACTGCGGACGGCCGCGGGATGAAGCGGGAATGAACTCTGCAAGACCCGCCCCACCACGACACCCCATCCCGAATGCCCGCGACCCTGAGCTTGCGAAGGGAGTGGGCAGAGGGACCTGCTCCGCTACTGTTACGCGCGAGCCGGAAACTCTTAGAGCGGACGAGTCCGCAAAAACCAACATGTTAAAATCGAATCACAGGGCCGACGTAGCTCAGTTGGTAGAGCAGTCGATTCGTAATCGACAGGTCATCGGTTCAAGTCCGATCGTCGGCTCCATTGTTTTTGTCGCTGCGCTCCAAACCGCCATTGAGCGTCTTGCTTTCGTGAAATGTTCTGCTCCTGTTGCAGCGGGCTCGCCGCGCAAGTCGGGCTCGCCCTGGTTCGCTCACCGTTCGCACATTAGCCAGCGACAGGATCTAAGAAGACACCATGGGCTTCGGCATCCTGCTTGGCAGCCTCAAATTGCTTGATAGCTGAGAAGGTTCTCGTAAGCATGAAGAGGGCGTAGCCGTGAAAAGCCGCGGAGAACCAGTCCTGCCCTATCAGCAACAAGCCGCCGTCAAGCGTGTACAGAAACATACCCAGGATGAGCGCCCAGCGCTGTCCTTGTTTGGCGAAGCGGCCCATCAGCCAGAAAAACCCGGCCACCACCAGAGTCACCACGAAGCCGATTACCTGCCCGGTGCTGCCGCCGCTACGCTGGGCTTCATAGTTTACCAAGTCGGTAATACCCAAACCCAAAACAAAGTGCCAAGTGCCATTCAACAGAGCAATGAGCGAGTTGACGATGGAAAGTGCGGCAATCCAATCGAACCAGCCGGCGCCCCGCTTGATCCCGGCCTTGGCCACAGCCACTTGCATGCGATAAGCAGTCTGGGGGTCGGCCGCAGGTTGCGCCCCGCCCAACCCGAGTCCTGGTGTGGACATTAGGTTTATCTCCTAGCTTTGAGGTAAGTGGCGGACAGCCTATCACGAATTACAGCAGCGTTTTCCACAGTCTTATGACCACTTTACCCTTGCTATTTAATGAGCAGCTCGCAATAATGGCCTGTATCTCTTTGATACCGCGTACTCCAAGGGCACAGTGGAACGATACCATCGAGACGACGTCCTACGGATCCTTCGCATCACGGCGCGGCAGCTGGCAGGCTGGGAGAAGACAGGCCTGTTTCCTGTCCGGGACCTGTATTCCTTTTTTGACCTCCTGCAAATCAAAAAACTGAGAGATCTGCGCGCCAAGCGAGTGCGTCCGGCGGCCATCCGGGATTCATTGCGGGCCATGCAGCAGCAGGTAGCGGGCATGGAAAACCCCTTGCTCGAAGCCGGGACGTTCTTCACCAAGTCGCGCGTGGTATACCGTCACCAAGGCGCGGCCGTGGAACCGATTGCCGGCCAGTTTGTGATGGACTTTGCCGACCGCAACGTGGTCGAGCCGGCCAGAATCCACGCTTTTCGTGCCGCGGAATCGGCGGCTGACTTCTTTACCCGGGGCGTAGCCCTGGAAGAAACGCCCGTCACCCAGGATGAGGCCATCCTCTCTTATAACCGCTGTGTGGAACTGGACCCCTCGCATGCGGCCGCCTACATCAACCTGGGAACGCTCTACTACAATCGCCATGATTACGTTCTGGCCGAGCGCTTTTATCGCAAGGCCATCGAGGTTGATCCCAAGTACGCGCTGGCCTACTTCGACCTGGGCAACGTGCTCGATGAAACCGGGCGCCTGGCGGACGCCATCCGCGCTTATCAGTCCGCCATCGCGCTGGCTCCCACCTACGCCGACGCCCACTACAACCTGGCCCTGGCTTTTGAAAAAGCCCGCCAGCCGCGTCCGGCTTTGCGACACTGGCAGGCGTATGCGCGCCTCGATACCATCGGCCCCTGGGCCATCCACGCTCGCAACCAGGTCAAGAAGATCCTGGCCGCGGATGAACTGAAAGTCGTTGCCAGGAAACCGTAGACATTCTTCGTTCTCCCAAGAGAAGTGATATCTCTGTAATCCTCGATTCGCCTGTGTGTGCTCCGGCTCCCGTTCGCTACACTAGATAAGTGAACGACCAGAACATTTCCCGCCTGCAGCGCTGTGAGGCCCAGCTTCGCGATTTTCTCGACGAAGCTCTTCGCGGAGTTCCCGTAGAAAAGATACTGGAGCCGGCCGTTCCCGGTAAATGGTCAGCCAACGAAAACCTGGCCCACCTGGGCCGCTATCATGAAATCTTCCTGGAGCGGATCGAGCGCATCCTCGCGGAAGAGAACCCCGCCTTCAGCCGCTACCGTGCGGAAGAGGATCCCCAGTGGGAAGCCTGGAGGACCCTGGCCTACAAAGAGGTGGCCGAGAAACTGTCCTCGCTGCGGGAGATGCTGATAGCCCGGCTGAAGACTTTGTCGGCAGCGGACTATAAGCGCACCGGCACCCATCCTAAGTTCGGCGAGATGTCCCTGGCTCTATGGATCGAGTTCTTCCTGGTGCATGAAGCCCATCATTTGTATGTGGCGTTGCCGCAGTTCAGGGGCCGGTAGTTTTTCCTCCCGAGATCAGTTCGCGAAGCGGACGAATGATAATAGCCCGCCGTTTCAACCACACCTCAGTGCCCGAAGGGCACTGGCACCCAGTCACACGACAGATCCTCAACAGGCCATCAGGATCCTTAAGTCTCTCACATTGTTTCCCGTCGGCCCAATCATCATTGCATCACCCAACTTCTCGAGCAGCGGAAACGAATTGAACTCGCGAAGAGCCCCGGCGGGATCGAGTCCGGCAGCTTGCGCCCGCTCCATCGTCGTACCATCAACGACCGCACCGGCTGCGGGGCTGTTGCCGTCAATACCGTCGGTACCGGCGCTCAGCACGGTGATGTTTTCGCCGGCGATCTTCGGGGCGCAGTAGAGAGCGAAGTGCTGGTTGCGTCCGCCGACGCCGCTGTCCTCGGGAACCTTCACCGTGACCTCGCCGCCGGACACGATGCATGCACGCGGCACCTCACGCTGCAGGGCTCGAACGCGGCCCAGCAGGTAGTCGGCGGCTTTAGCGTAATCCCAGTCGTCGCAAGAGTGGTCGATCTCCACGCGGAAGCCTTGCCGAGCGACGGCCTCGGCAGCGGCCTTCTCGGCGGTGGCATTCGAGAGCACCGTCCACCAGCGCGCACGGGCAAACGCCGGGTCGCCTTTTTTGGGCGTCTCTTCCAGCGCGCGGCGCTCGAACAGTTCGCGCACCGAGGCAGGAAAACCGGGAAGCATGTTGTACTGGTTCACGATGCGATAGCAATCTTCCACGGTCGAAGAATCGGGCACGGTGGGTCCGGAGGCCAGCGAATCGAGCGCGTTTTCCGGCACGTCCGACACCAGGATAGAAACCTGTTGGGCGGACTGCGCGGTCTGGGCCATGCGTCCGCCCTTGGTCGCCGAGAGATGCTTGCGCACAGCGTTGATCTGCGCGATGGGAGCGCCCGAGAGCACCAGCGTCTTGTACGTCACCACCAGGTCGTTGACAGAAATCTCGTCATCCACCGGCTTCTCTACCACCGACGACCCTCCGCCGCTGATCATGAAAATGGCCAGCGACTGCGCATTCAGCGCGCCCAGGGATTTCAAGATCGCCTCGCCGCAGCGCACCGACTCTTCGTTGGGCTGGGGATGGCTGCCGGCAAAATAGCGATATCCGGGAAGCTGCTGCGCGGGCGGATTAGGATCGCCGATGATGCCCGTGACCTGCGGCCCCACCTGGCCTGCCAGGCACTCCGCCATGCGATGGCCGGCCTTGCCGAAGGAGATTGCCAGCACCCGCGAATAGCTCTTGAGATCGTGGAGATCGTCGGCGATACGCAGCACGCCCCGCTCACATTGGACATATCGCGAAAACGCCTTTTCAATACCGGCTTCCGCCAGGGAATGCAGAAAAATTTCCCGGGCGAGCGAGCGCATGGCGTGTGCCTCGGTCATCAATTGGCTTCCACTTTCTTCGCCGGGTGGTAGAACCGTGCGACCCACGCGTGGATGGCTGCCTGCATCTCCTGGAGATGCCCTTCGAAAAAATGGTCCGCACCCTCGACCACGACAAGTTGCTTGGGCTCAGGCGTGAGTTCTACCACGCGCTGCAGTGCCGCATATGGGCTGTACTTGTCGAGTGAGCCACTGACAAACAGCGTGGGCTTGGCGCAGTCCTTCAGGAATGAATAGGAGTATCCGCGGTCCTCGACGGCAATCGGCGTCCCCAGCGAGATCATCCCTTTCACCCGCGGATCATCGCACGCGGCCTGCAACCCGGTCGCGGCGCCGAAAGAGAATCCGCAAAAGACGATCGGCAGATGAAACTCGGAATCCAGCCAGTTCAGGGCGGCGCGGACATCATCCACCTCGCCTTCGCCGCGGTCGTGCTCCCCTTCACTTAGCCCGGCCCCGCGAAAGTTGAAGCGCAACACAGGAAATCCGAACGAGTGCAGCGTCTTCATGGCGTGGTACACAACTTTGTTGTGCATGGTGCCGCCAAATAAAGGATGCGGATGGCACACCAGCGCCGCGTGTGACGCCCCGGCGCGGCCCTCGTTCAGCAGGGCTTCCAGCCGGCCGGTAGGGCCGGGGAGGAAGAAGGACTTGATCGCCGCGGGCACAATGACTTTTTTACCACAGAGGGCACGGAGGGGCCTTTTTTCTGAAATCTTGACCCTGAGCTTGGCGAAGGGGAGAGATCACTATTGGGCCGACACAGACGTGGTCCCATGTCATCTTTATAGCCATAGGGATTCCTCCCCCTCGCGCGCTCGGGGTCGGAATTACAGAAAAAAGCATCAGAATGAGCGAAACATTTATCCTGTAGCAGACCATGGATCCTCTGAAGCTAACCCGCAAACTGGTCGACATTGAATCAACCACGGGCGAAGAAGGCGCTGTGGGCGCCGAACTTTATGAGGAGCTTTGCCGCCTTGGCTATACCGCGCACAAAATGCCGGTAGCACATGAACGCTTCAACGTGGTGGCCACGCTCGACGACCGTCCGCCGCAGCTGGTTTTCTCCACGCACATGGACACGGTGCCGCCGTTCATCCCCTCGTCGGAAGACCATGACAACATCTACGGCCGCGGCTCTTGCGATGCCAAGGGCATCATCGCCGCGCAGATCGCCGCCTGCCAGCGCCTGCGAAAAGAAGGCGCAGCGGTCGGCATGCTCTTCCTGGTGGGCGAAGAGCGCGACAGCCTGGGCGCCAAGGTCGCCAATGAGAGTCCTCTGGGCAGCCGCTTCCTGATTAATGGCGAGCCCACCGAGAACAAGATTGCCCTGGCCTCCAAGGGCGCGTTGCGGGTGGAGGTTGTCGCCCGCGGGAAGATGGCGCACTCGGCCTACCCGGAGCTGGGTGAGTCGGCGATTGAGAAGCTTCTGGAAGCGCTGGCCCGGCTGCGGGCCATGCCTCTGCCGCACAACCCCGAAGTCGGCCCGTGCACGGTGAATATCGGCGTGATCGAAGGCGGCCGCGCGCCCAACGTGATCCCCGATCACGCGAAGGCGCAGCTGCTCTACCGCCTGGTAGAACCGGCCGAGGCTTTGCGAAAACGGATCGCCGATACAATTGCCGGCCTGGCGGTTGCGGATTTCGTGCTGGAAATACCGTTCATGAAGCTGCGCACGGTGCCGGGCGTCGCGACCATGGTGGCGTCATTCACCACAGACATTCCGGCTCTCAGCCAGTGGGGAACGCCGCTGCTTCTGGGACCGGGCTCGATTCATGTGGCCCACACTGATCGCGAGTACATTTCCAAGAAACAACTTCATGAGGCCGTGGACTTGTACTGCTCCGTGGGCCGGCAGTTGCTTCGTTCGTAGCCGTTTGGCCTCACTCACCAGGGTCAGCTGCAATTTACAAAACAACCATAACCTACTGCAGCTACTACAGTCTCAATCTATACTAAATAATCGCTATCTAGTTAGGGCTATAGATAACATATAGCATTATAAATTGTGGTTGCTGTCACACAAACACTTCGATACTATGGCAGCCCTCCTTGTAAAAGGAAACTTCCAATCTATTTGGAGAACCCCACATGAAATACTTCCTGCTGCTGTTCGCTCTTGCTTTGCCGGCATTTGGGCAAGGCGTCCCAGTCCTCCAGAATCCTACGGCCACACAGACTGTGACCCAACCCGCGGGAACTGCACTCAACGTCAATGGCATGCTAAACGCGCAATACTTTAACGGAACGGCTCAGGCGGACCAGTTCCCCGGTACCGACATGTGCCTTAAGATTGCCAACGCAATCACGACTGTCCTACAGCAGCACTGGCAAGTCACCCTCGACATAGATGCAACACACTTCTCAGGTAACCAACCTTGCTCGGTGGATCCTCTCAGTGGCGTCCCGCAGAATTGGTTTGGGCACTTGTCTCTTAGACTAGGGCACGTCAAGATTCTATCGACCGTGGGCTGGCAGGTCGATACACGGAACGTGCAAATACTCACCCTGACTGGCATCAGTCCCGCGATGACGCAGCTTGTGTATACGGGAACTGGCTCGGTCAACGCGGTCTTGTATGTGAACCCCGCAGGAGTGGGTTGCGCCAACTTCAAAATCGAGAATCTATACCTTCTAGGAAATGGGAATTCACCCAGCGCTCCTAAGGCTAACACGGGATTATTTGTTTTAAACTGCATTCACTCGGAATTTAACAATATTTGGGCGTGGGGGACTCAGAGTTTTGGCATCTACGTGCAGGGAGGCGTGAGTGACACGCTACGTGCGCCCCGTGTCAGCTTATGGGATGCCCAGGAGGTGTTGTTTAACGACGCAGGGGCCCCCGCAGTAGCCGGCATCCAGTTGGACGGGTCTACAAATTCTGGAGTCACCGTTCCCACCGCCGCTGGAACCATCAGCGATGCTGCCGTGGAAGGGATACCGGGCACGGGAATTGTCTGCGCCGCCGCCGGCAATATGGTGTTCCTGGCGGGGACCTCAGAGCAAAACGGGCAGGGAGTCTATATCGGACCGAATTGTTCTGACATTACGTTGATCGGCATGGATTTGGAAGCCAACGTTGATGCCAACAACGTCAGAATTGATCTGCACGACCTGGGTAATAACACGACCCTCATCAATCTATTCGCGCCCAACCGGGTTTTGAACCCAAATACCGCGGGTTCGAATTCGACGGGCATTTGCCAAGGCTCTGCATGCTGGCTGGCGGGGAATTCCGCACCAAGTGGGTCGTGCAATGCAGGATCGCTATTTACTCGTACCGACACCGGAAATCTGTATGTCTGCCAGTACAACGCCTGGGTCCTCAAGTGACGCTGCCACGCTAGTGCGATAACGATGGGTTGATTGAGATAGTGGCTTTCATGTTGTCGCGTCGAGGCGGTTGATGGGCTATTGCACGGGCGGTTGGTCCTGCCCCTGAGGCATTCGCGAAGTCCTCCAGGCCGTGGACCAACTGCTCCATATTTCGTTTGCAATTCTGGGACAAGAGCAGCAAAGTATCTCTTACAAATCTGCAAGCCCCTCCTGGGCGCGTTACATGGGAGGTTATTTGTGAGTAAGTTCTTAGCATTTCTTGGGGTATGCGTTCTGTTGTGTCCGGCATCGATGTTCGGCCAGGCCGCGCGTTTTTCCCGCAGAATCGACGTCAGCGGCATTCCGGTATCTCTCACCCTGGACCAGGCGTTCACCAAAGGCGAAGTCAATCAGACTCTCTCCGTAACCGTGGGCCTGAAGAACTCGCAAGGCGCGGCTGTGGCCGCGCTCAAGGACGAGAAAGTCCAGCTTCACTATGGCTCTCAGGTTCAGGATGGAGTGATTTCCGCCGGCGCGCGCTCAGCCACGTTTCAGATCACTCCGCACACATCGGGCGTTGCGAAAGTCGAGGCTACTGACAGCAACTTGGCAGGAGCATCCGAACTGGTGTTGGCGGTTGATAAGAACGCCACCGTCATGAAGCGTGCGATCGTGCCGGGCGAGGCGCTCCCGCCGCCCCCACCACCCCCACCCACCGGAAGCCAGAACCGTCGATTCGCCAAGGCTGTAGACAACAAGATTGCCCGCGTTGCGTCACCAGGGCCAACGTCAACGCCATCGCCGGCTTCGGCGCCGGCATCTCCATCACCCAAGCTGAAGGTTTTCGTCACACCCGACAACATCGGACCTGATCCCGAAACCGGCCAGTGGAAAGCTCAAATCGCCCTGGCGCTGATGGGCCCGAACGACGAATTGATCGCCAGCGATCGCGACGTGCCGCTACAACTGGTGGCGCAGCAGGGCCAGATCAGCCCATCGCAAGTCACCATCAAAAAGGATGAATCTTCAACCTTTGCCACGCCGGCCAGTCTCACCTCCAACAGCGCGGGCACGGACACGATCTCCGTGTTTTCCAGCCTGCCGCGAGTGCAGCAGACTGTGACCTACCAAACACCTCAGCCCTCGCAACTGCGCCTGGAAGCGACCCCGGCATCCGTGATCAACGATGGCAAGAGCCCCATACGCATCGTGGTTCTGTTGGTGGATAGCGGCAACAACACCGTCCGGGCCGCGCTCGCGACACCGGTGACGTTGACTTCCTCGCGGGGCAATCTGGCTCCCATTCAGATTACGATCCCTGCCGGCGAATACAGCGCCGAAGCGGCCTTGAGTTCGCAGCAGAATGGCGAGGCCAGCGTCACGGCGGAGGCGTCCGGCTTGAAGAGCGCACAGACTTTGGCGGCGTTTCTGTTCCCCTGGATGATGGTCGCGATGGGCGCGCTGGGCGGCATGCTCGGCGCCACGGTCCACAATCCCAAGGCTGCGTTCTCAAAGAAGTGGTGGACCGTGGTGCTGCTGGGAGTGATTTGCGGCGTGGTGTTATGCATTGCCGCGCTCTTCGGCGCAATCGGCGCTTTGCCCAAACTGGGATTGCCCATTCAAATCAGCCAGATCCCCTCGGCCAATGAGTTGGGCGCGCTGCTGCTCGGCTTTGTGGGCGGTTTCTACGGAAAGAAGTTCTGGCTCAAGGGCGATAGCGATAAGCCTGAGCAAGCCGCCGCAAGAACCGCCGGAGGGACAGCCTAGAGCGGTTCCTGCAAAGCTATAGCCCCAAAAAAGCGGGACTCCAGGCATGTGTGGCACAGACACTCTTGTCTGTGCCTGCTTTCTTCAAAGTGGACGCGCTGGCACAGGCAGGAGTGCCTGTGCCACACCAATCTGGCTCCTACTCCGGCAATTGCGACATGGGCTACAGCAACCCACAAACCGTTCTAGTCCCGGCCGTTCTTTGGCTCTCACGAGGCTCGGCTTCGTGTCCAAGGCCGTAGTTCGATGAACAGAATGTATTCTCACCCTAACCTTTTCCATTTGCCCCGGTCCAACTCTCAGTCTCCTGTTGACTATTGACAGGAACAAGACTAGAGTCTTGTCATCTATTGACAGGAGCGTATTGTGGGGAAACCCAACGATCTCATTCAAGGGACGCTGGATCTGCTGATCTTGAAGACCATCGCCCTGCAGCCGATGCATGGATGGGGCATCGCCCAGCGCATCCGCCAGCTTTCCAAAGAGGTGCTCCAGGTCAACCAGGGAGCACTCTACCCGGCGCTGCATCGCCTGGAGCAGCACGGGTGGATCAAGGCGCAGTGGGGCGATTCGGAAAACAACCGCCGGGCCAAGTATTACTCCGTTACCCGTGCCGGCGCTAAATATCTTGACCGGCAGCAGGCCCAATGGGACCGGCTTTCGCTGGCCATCAATTTCGTCCTGGAGAACTCTTAGGGCAAAGGATTCACCATGCGTTGGTTACACAAACTGCCTCTGCGGCTTCGCTCTTTGTTTCGCAAGCAACGCGCCGACCACGAACTCTCAGACGAACTACAGTTCCATCTGCAAAAGCAAATCGAGCAATACGTGGAACAAGGCATGGCTCCGCAAGAAGCGCGTTATGCCGCGCTGCGCGAACTGGGCGGGTTGGAGCAAATCAAAGAAGAGTGCCGCGAGATGCGCGAAGTCAGCTTCTTCGAAAACACTTGGCAAGACCTTCGCTTTGCTTTCCGCACCCTGTGGAAGAATCCTGGCTTCGCCGTAGTTGTGGTGCTCACCCTGGGGCTGGGGATCGGTGTGAATACCGCGATTTTCACGCTCGTCAACGCCATGATGCTGCAGCCGCTTCCTTATGCCGAGCCCAGTCGGCTGACGAACGTTGGCGAAAACGGCCCGGTTCCCAAAGGGGCATTCGTCGGCTTTCAGGAGCGCGTCCACAGCATGGAGATTGCGGCCTACAGCTTCTCCGGCTTCAACCTGAGCGGCGAGGGCAACGCCCTCCGCCTGAATGGCAGCGAAACGTCATCGAATTTGTTCTCGCTGCTGGGAGCCAGGGCCCTGTTCGGCCGCGTCTTTCAACCCGGCGATCAGCTTCCCGGCCAGGACCGGCTGGCCATCTTGAGCTACAGCTTGTGGCAAACCCGGTTCGGCGGCGACCCGAATATTCTAGGCCGCTCCATCATCGTGGATGAGGTTCCCCGGCAAGTGGTCGGCGTGATGCCGGCAAGTTTCACCTTCCCGTCTGCTGCCACGCAGCTTTGGATTCCGGCGGCGCTCGATCGCCAAAGCATGTGGGTGACCTTTGAGTTTTACATGGTCGGCCGCCTGAAGCCGGAAGTTAGCCTGGACGCGGCTAGGGCGGAATTCAAAGCGGCAGCTCCGCTGGTGGTCAAGACTTTTCCCTGGCAGATGGGAGAGAACTACGTCCCTATGTTCAATATCAGCGCGATGCAGAAGGACAGCGCCGCCAACGTGCGCACAACCCTCCTGTTGCTGCTGGGGGCAGTGACTTTGATTCTTCTGATTGCGTGTATCAACGTGGCCAACCTTCTGCTGGCGCGCTCTACCGGCCGGCAGCGGGAAATGGCGGTGCGGGCCGCCCTGGGGGCCAGCCGTCGCCGGATCGTTCGCCAGTTGCTCACAGAAAGCATGTTCCTATCCCTGTTGGGAGGCGCAATGGGAGTGGCGCTCGCGTTCTGGAGCCTGGGCCTTCTCAAGGCAATTCTTCCGCAAAACATGCCGCGCCTTTCGGAAGTCCACATTGACGGTTACGTGCTGGCGTTTTCAGCGGTCCTTTCGTTGCTGACCGGCCTTCTTTTCGGCCTGGCGCCGGCGTTCCACGCATCGCGACCGGACCTGGACCAGATCCTACGGTCTTCAAGCCAGTCTGCCGGCGCGAGCCGCGGCCGAAGCCGCTTGTCATCGGCGCTGGTGGTCGGAGAAGTGGCCCTGGCGGTAGTCCTGGTCAGCGGCGCCGGGCTGCTCATCAAGAGCCTCTACATCCTCACCGTGGAGCAAACCGGCCTGCAGGCCAGCCGTCTGCTGACCGCCCACATCACTCCAACCTTCGCCTTCTGCAAGAAGAACAACAACTGTGAAGAATTCTACGGCCAGCTGTTGCAACAGGTGCGAAGCCTGCCTGGCGTGAAGACCGCCGCCTTGAGCGATGGCATCCCGCTGTACTCTTCCGGCCGCACGGTACTGGCGGCTGAAAACAGCACGGAGTTTACGCCGCAAAAGCCGCATTCGGTCTGGGAATTCAGCGTGAGCTCCGATTACCTGAGCACCATGGGAATCGATCTCCTGCGCGGCCGCAGTTTTTCGAGCGTTGACATGTCCGGCTCGCCCCTGGTTGTCCTGGTGGATAAGAAGCTGGCCGACCTCTTTTGGCCGGGCCAGGATCCCCTGGGCAAGCGCGTCAAGTTGTCATGGACGCAGGACTGGCGCACGGTGGTCGGGGTCGTCCAAACCGTGAGCCCTTACAAAGTAACGCCGGACTGGTACGCAAAGACGATCGTGGGGCAAGTTTACTTCCCTGCAGCCCAGGGACTGGGAGGCCATCCTTCTCACATGGATCTCATGGTGCGCAGCGAAGGCGACCTGCACACCCTGGCGCAGGAACTTCCAGCTGCCGTGGGCAGAATCAACTCCTCGGTACCCGTGACCAAGATTCGCTCTATGGACGAAGTGATCCACATCTCGACCGAGGAGCCACGCTCCACCATGTGGTTGTTTACTGCTTTCGCAAGCCTCGCCCTCACGCTGGGCCTGGTAGGAATCTATAGCGTAATCTCTTACTCGGTGGCGCAACGCACGCGGGAGATCGGCATCCGCATGGCCATGGGCGCTGACCGGTGGGATGTGCGGAAAATGGTTTTGCGCCAGGGATCCACTCTCGTTGTGATCGGCTTGATTGCGGGAGTGGCCGGCGCACTCCTCCTGACGCGCTTCATGACGAGCTTGCTGTATGGAACTCGTCCCGAAGATCCGGTGACACTGGTTGCGGTATCGGCGCTGGTTGGCTTCGCAGCGCTGCTGGCAAGTTATGTTCCTGCGCGCCGGGCTACTGCGATCGATCCCACCGTGGCGCTGAAATACGAATAGGCCATCGCGCAGCCGACACCCTCACGGCCGGCGGTTTTCAATCCCCGATCATGGGCAGCCGCGCAGCTCCGATCAACCCCGCGTCGCTGCCCAGCAGGGCCTGAGTGATGATGGTGTTTCTTCCCGGGACTGATGCCGGCTCCTTGGCGCCATCCTTCGCGATCTGCTGCGGCGCGGTCACGCGATAGATATAGGAGTAGCTTTTGACAGTTTCGAACATGGCGGGAGCAAACGCGCTCCACGCGGAAGCCACGCCGCCGCCGATCACGTACATGGGCAGGTTGAAGATGTTGATCAGATCGGCCACGGCGATGCCCAGCGCCCAGCCTACGCGGCGGAAA
This sequence comes from uncultured Acidobacteriaceae bacterium, assembly GCA_964521445.1. GTDB lineage: Bacteria > Acidobacteriota > Terriglobia > Terriglobales > Acidobacteriaceae > Angelobacter. The sequence goes on along the minus strand of CAZFRV010000333.1, from coordinate 9 downwards.
ATCTCCCGC
>CAZFRV010000332.1:0-15534 GCA_964521445.1 uncultured Acidobacteriaceae bacterium | reverse complement strand
CTGGAAGGGCGTTTTGGGAGCTACAGTACGGGCGAGGCTGCCGTGGCTTACGCCGAGGGGCTGGCCGCCGTGGAATACATCCGCAATACCTACGGGATGGGTGATCTGGCGCGCATCCTGCAACGGCTGGGTGAAGGCCAATCGATTGAAGCTGCCTTGCGCAGCACGATTCATTCCGGCTATGCCGAGCTGGAGTCCGAAGTCACGGTCTATTTGAAGAAGAATTATGGAACGTAGGGTTTGTTGCCCACGGGAGCATGTCATTGTAGGCGAGTTACATGTGAAAGCGGACCAGGATCGTGCTTTCAATCTCCACCGGATTACCGTTAAGAAAATAAGGCTTGTACTTCCACTGCTTCACCGCATTCAGGGCCGCTTCCGCCAGTAGAGGATGTCCTGAAATCACCTCTAGATGGGATACGTCCCCTTCGCGGCTGATGATCACCTTCAGAATCACATCACCCTGAATCCGGGAGGCCCTGGCTTCCGCGGGATAATCGGGGTTCACCTTATGCACCAGGTTGCTTTCCATGACGCCCTGCGACACGCGCAGCTTTTGCGGCGAACCAACGCGTACGGTTGCGGTGGTTTCCACCTCGACAGGCTCTCCATTCAGGAGATATGGCTTGAATTGCCATTGCTTAACGGCGTTGACTGCTGCCTCGGTCAGTAATGGATCGCCGCTCACGATGTTGGTTTGAGCAACGTGTCCTTCCGTGTCGATTTGAAGTTGAAGAACAACCATGCCGCTGATGCCCTGGGCTTTTGCTGCCTCGGGATAATCCGGCTCCACTCGGTGTATCAGTAACCCGGCCATGACGCCCTGTGACACGCGCAGCTTTTTCGGTGGCGCGTCTGTCTGCTGGGCTAAACCCCCGCCTACCAGAAACACCGCAACGCCGACCATTAGCAGTTTCTTAGGGTTCATTCTTCCCACCATGACTAAACAGGACTTTTTACAATTGTTGATCATATTCCATCTCCGGATTCTGATACCATTTTCGCGCTATGAAACGCCTCTTGGTTATCGCCGGAGTTGTGGTGGGCGTGTTGGTTCTGGCAGTTTTGCTGGCTCCGCTGTTCATCAATGTGGACGCTTTTCGCCCCGAACTTGAGACGAAGCTGTCTGTGGCACTCAACCGCCAGGTTCACGTCGGCAAGCTGGAGGCTTCCATCCTCAGCGGCGGCGCGGCGGCCGAAAACATCTCCGTTGCCGACGACCCCGCCTTCAACCAGGGGCCGTTCCTGCAGGCATCGTCGCTGAAAGTCGGGCTGCATTTGTGGCCGCTGATCTTTTCCCGCCGGCTCAGCGTGACCTCGATTACCGTGGAGAAGCCTGAGATCGTCCTGCTCAAAAATCCAGCCGGGAAATGGAACTATTCCAGCCTCGGGGCATCGTCTTCGGCCAAACCTGGCTCCGCGACGGGCACGGCGGCGCCTGAATTCTCCGTAGACAAGTTTGAAATCGTGGACGGCACAGTGCGCGTCGGACAAAGCAGCGGACACTCCGCGTCGCGGGAACGCGTGTATCAGAACGTTCATCTGGTAGCGAGCAATATTTCACTCAGCGGCGTAATGCCGTTTACTTTTACCGCCGTCACGCCCGGCGCAGGAGCCCTGAAGCTGGAGGGCCAAGCCGGAGCTTTGAACCATACAGATTCGGCATTGACTCCCCTGAGCGGTGAGATCGGCCTGCAGCACATCGACTTGGGAGCGACTGGCTTGCTCGACCCAAGCTCCGGACTCGGCGGGACCCTGGATTTCAACGGCAAGGTCAACTCCGATGGCCACCATATGCACGCGGAAGGAAAGGCCACGGGCAGTAACCTGAAGCTCGTGAAGGGCGGCGCAGCGGCCAAAAGCGCGGTTTCGCTCGACTATACATCCGACTACGGCCTGGACACCGATGCCGGCACCATCAACGTCAACGTCCACGCCGGCAACAGCACTGCCACTGCCAGCGGCACGGTTGACACCCACGGTCAAGACGCGGTCGCTCACTTGAAACTCACCGGCAAGGACATGGCAGTCAACGATCTGGAAAAATTGCTTCCGGCGTTCGGCGTGATGCTCCCTTCGGGAACGTCACTCCAGGGCGGCGTCGCCAATATGGACATGATCGCGGAAGGGCCTGTGGACCGGCTGGTCATCACCGGCCCGTTGAACATTTCCAGCACCCATCTGGTCGGCTACAACCTGAGTTCCAAGTTAGGCGCCCTGGCCGCCTTCAGCGGCATCAAGCCGAGCAATGACACTCTGATCCAAACCGCAAGTTCAGTATTGCGCGTGGCACCCGATGGAATCCATGCCGACAACATCCTGCTCGATGTTCCCTCCATTGGCTCGCTCACGGGCAACGGCGTGATCAACAGCAACAATTCGCTCGACTTCAAAATGCTGCTCAAGCTCTCCTCGGGCGCGGGCAACGTGCTCGGCACTCTGGCCGGCCTAACCTCAAGCGGCGGAGAGAACAAAGGCATTCCCTTCCTCATCGAAGGAACCACCGCGAACCCGCAGTTCCGGCCCAGCTTCGGCGGTGGCAAAGGCGGCCTGGAGAACTCGTTGCTGGGCGGAAACGGGCAAAAGCAAGACGGCCAGCAACAAGGGCTGGGCGGAATGCTGGGTGGGATGCTGCAGAAGAAGAAAAAGCCACAGTAAGCCACCCGGAGCATACTTCGTTCCGGGCCTCGAGAATCGCTTGAGAATCGGAGGGGGCGCTTTTGGCCTTGGAGACCGGCGCCGCGAAAGTGGCTCTGGAGCCTTGCGGCTGCTAAAATAGAGTGCAAACGCTTAACTCCCGGGCGTTCCCAGGTTTATAGGGAAGTAACCACCATGCTGAAAAAGCTATCCTTCGCTACTTTGGCCCTTTTCTTTGTGGGTGTGATGGTCCACGCCGCCGACAACATCGTGGATGAGATCATCGCCCGCGTGGACAACGCCATCATCACGCGCTCCGACTACGTGAAGGCGGAACAAGCCGGCCAGGCCGAATTGCAACAGCAATTCCCCAACAACTGGCAGTCGAAATGGGCGGAACACCAGAAAGAAACGCTTCGTGGCCTCATTGATCAGCAGCTCCTTTTGGAAAAAGGAAAAGAGCTGGGCATTACCGGGGATACCCAGGTGGTCAAGCAGTTAGATGCGATGCGACGCAAAATGGGGCTGAAGAGCATGGACGAGCTCGAAGAAGAAGCCAAGAAACAGGGCATTTCCTTCGAGGACTTCAAGGAGCAGATCCGGACCAGTGCGGTTGCCGAGCAGGTGATTGGCCAGGAAGTAGGCTCGAAGCTGAATCCCACCAACGCGGAAGCGTTGGCCTGGTACGACAAGCACCAGAAGGAGCTGGACGGGCCGGAAGAGATCAGCCTGAGCGAGATCATGGTTGCGATCCAACAGCCCAAGCCCCCCGCGGAAACCAAGGACAATCCCACCGCTGCTCCGGCGGCGGACCAGCCGCCCGATCCCGCCAAAGTGGCCGAGGCCCAAGCCAAGGCCAATGCTCTTCTGGAGCAATTGCGCAAAGGCGCCAAGTTTGAGGACGTGGCGAAACAGAGTTCGGATGGCCCCACTGCCGCCGACGGCGGAAGACTGGGCGAGTTCAAACGCGGCGAATTGGTCAAGGATTTTGAAGACAAGACTTTCTCCTTGAAGACCGGCGAGTACACGGACGTTATCCGTACCAAACAGGGGTTCATCATCTTGAAGGTCAACGCCCACCGCGCCGCTGGTGTTCCTCCTTTCAAGGACGTTGAGCCCCAGATCAGAAACGCGGTTTACGCCGAGAAGCTGGAGCCGGCAGCACGCGCCTATCTCACCAAGCTGCGCGACGAGGCATACATCGATATCAAGGCCGGATACGTGGACACAGGCGCTAGCCCCAACCAGTCCAACAAGCCGGTGATGATCGCGGCTGCCGGAACTGCGCCCACGACATCATCTAAATCGACGACGACCAAGAAGAAAAAGAAGTTCCTGGTTTTCTAGCGACGAACGCTCGCGATCCCACTCTGGCTCGGTGGCCAAGCCCTGTCGCGTGAAACTCTCGAACCATGCGCCAACGTTGGCGGGGCTTCCAACCTGGGGTTGCTTGGTCCGCGTCAAACCAGAGCATGGACTGGAAGGCCTGGATTGCTATTGTCGCCAACTTTGTTGTGGTTGCCGGTCTGATCTCGTACGGATTCACCCTCTTCGCCGATTACCACGCCTCCGGGCGCTGGGCCAAGAATGTAACCGGGCTGCTGGCCGGCATTGGCATGCTGGCCCTGGCTGTAGCCATGTTGCTTACGCCACGCAACGCCATGGTAATTCTGCAGGTGGCGCAGACCGGTGCGTCCCGGGTGTTTCTGGTCATCAGCAGCGGGCTGCTATTGGCGGCGATCGCCGCTTTCGGCATCATCAACTACTCGAGACCCTTGCGGCTGTGGCACGAACGCCGGATTGGAAGAGCGTTACGACGTGAACTTCCAAAAATTCCGTGAGGCAACAGGCGGCGCAAAACGCTATGGGGACAACTGCAAGAATCGACCGTCCATGACCTTTAGCCCCTGTACTAAGGCGCCTTATGCCTTGCGGCCCGTAACGGGATGTTTCTACAATACTTCTTGATGCGCCTTCTCTGTTGCGGCCCGGTTGGGCAGCGCCGGTGCAAGCAGAACCACTCAAAAGCTCAACTATGACATCGCCTGAGTCCAATCTCCAGCCAGACACCGCTCTTCAGCCTGATACCCCTGAGGCACGGCACTATAATCGGGCCAAGCGGTGGATTGAGATCGGAGACCTGACGCTCAGCTTCGGCTTCCTGATCGTCTTGCTGGCTTCCGGTTGGACCCATTCGCTCAGCGACCTGGCCAGACGCCTGGGCCGCGACCATTACGCGTTCAGCTTGTTCCTGTACATCCTTCTCCTAAGCATCATCAGCAAAGCGCTGGGGATGGGCCTTGATTTTTACGGCTATCGGCTGGAACACCGCTTCAACCTCTCCAACCAAAGGCTGGGCTCATGGCTGGGCGACCAGGTCAAGGCCTGGGTGCTGGGTCTGCTTCTGGGCACCGTGGTCGCGGAGATTGTTTACGGGGCCATGCGCGTTTCGCCCGAGTACTGGTGGTTCACGGCCTGGCTGGTTTTCATCCCCTTGCTGATCTTCTTCACGCAGATTGCGCCGGTGGTTCTCTTTCCATTGTTCTACAAGTTCGTGCCTCTGCAGAATGAAGAGCTGAAGCAGCGGCTGGTGCGGCTGGGAGAACGCGCCGGCACCCGCGTCCGCGGCGTGTACGAATGGAAGCTTTCGGAGAAAAGCAAGAAAGCCAATGCCGCCCTGACCGGACTGGGCCGCACGCGCCGCATCATTCTCGCCGACACGCTATTGCAAGACTACGATGGCGACGAGATCGAGGCAGTACTGGCCCACGAACTGGGACATCACGTGCACGGGCACATGATGAAGATGATCGTGGTGCAGTTCGGGGTGACCCTGCTCGGGTTCTGGGCAGCCAATGAAGTGCTCCAATACGCTATCTACGATCAGCATATGTTTCAGCATTTGACTGATTTTGCCAATTTGCCGCTGCTGGCATTGGTCTTCAGTTTTCTATCGCTGCTGCTCATGCCGGCGTTGAACGCGTATTCACGCTATGCCGAACGCCAGGCAGACCTCTACTGCTGGAAATCTGTGCCCAGCATCGCGCCTTACGTCAGCGCCATGAAAAAGCTCAACCAGCAGAATCTGGGAGAAAGCCATCCGTCACGAATGGTGGAGATCCTGTTTCACTCGCATCCTTCTATTTCCAATCGCATTGCGGCGGCTGAAGAATGGGCCAGGCAGCACCGGCCCAGCCTGGCCACGTAAGTCTTCGTCGTTCGACCGGCGCCCGAGGCTACACGCCTCTTTTCAGAATCTCCTCGACTTTCTTCAAATCCTCTTCCGTGTCAACCTCGACCGTCCCAAAGGGCGTTTCTTCCACGTAGATGTCGATTCCGTTCTCCAGAAGCCGCAGTTGTTCCAGACGCTCCGCTGCTTCCAGCTTTGATTCCGGCAGATTGCAAAAGCGATCCAGGGCGGGCCGGCGATAGGCATACATGCCCAGGTGTTTGAAGTACTGGATAGCGCTGGTTTTGTCGCGGTCGAAAGGAATGGTGGAACGAGAGAAGTAGAGGGCGCGGCCGTTCTTGTCGGTCACGACCTTGACCGTGTTGGGATTGTTGACCTCCCCCGCGGGACATGGAGTCTTGACGGTGGAAACCAGCACCTCCGGCCGGCGCATCGGCCGCAGCAAAGCCTCGATCTGTTCCGGCCGCACCATCGGCAGATCGCCTTGGATGTTGATGTAGACATCGGCGGCCACGCGTTGCGCCACTTCATACATGCGATCCGTGCCGCTGCGGTGCGCGGTCGAGGTCATCTGCGCCGTCCAGCCATGTGCGCGCGCTACTTCGATCACCTCATCGGAATCGGTGGCGATGATGACTTGCTGTAGCAGCGGCGATTTCTTCGCCGCTTCATAGACATGGCCGATCATGGGCTTGCCCGCGATCTCGCGCAGCACTTTGCGCGATAGTCGCGTCGATCCCAGGCGCGCGGGAATGATGGCGATAGCCTGCACTAGCTTCGCTTCCGCAACTGCTGCAGTTTTTGCGACTTCTCTTCCACGCTCTTGACCAGCTTCTCTTTCAACTTCTTGAGCTTCCCCGCCACCGACGCGCTGCCCAGCCCGATGATCTGCGCCGCCAGGATCCCGGCGTTGGTGGCGCCAGGCTTGCCGATGGCCACCGTGGCCACGGGGATGCCGGCGGGCATCTGCACCGTCGCCAGCAGTGAGTCCATGCCATTCAGCGGAGTGGAAGGAATGGGCACGCCGATCACCGGCAGCGTGGTCTCTGCCGCGATCACCCCCGCCAGGTGCGCAGCCCCGCCGGCGCCGGCGATGATCACCTTCACCCCGCGGCTGGCGGCATTACGGGCAAAGTTCGCGGTGCGCGCCGGCGAGCGGTGGGCCGAAGTCACGTCAATCTCGTAGGAAATCCCGAAATCTTCGAGGGCTTTCGCGGCTTCGTTCATGATCTCCAGGTCCGAATCCGAACCCATCACAATGGAAACAAGAGGACTTTCAGGCATGAAGTAGTTAACCTCATCGGTGATTTATCTGTTGCTTAAGCGCACGCGCTGCAATGTCGCGGCGATAATACATATCTTCAAAGCTGATGCAGTCAACGGCGCGGTACGCGTTGGCGATGGCGCCTTCCAGCGTTGCCGAGCGGGCGGTCACGCCCAGCACGCGTCCGCCGCTTGAATAAAACTTGCCGTCGCGCCGGCTGGTTCCGGCGTGGAAGACCTTCACGTTCTCCATCTGCGCCGCGCGGTCGAGCCCCGCGATTTCTTTTCCCGAGACAAAACTGCCCGGATACCCGCCGGAGGCCACCACCACGCAGCAGGCCGCGTCGCTCGACCACTTGAACAGGCCGTCGCTCACGCGGCCGTCCACCGAGGCCTCCACGGCTTCGAGCAGATCGCTTTCCAGGCGCATCAGCACGGCTTGCGTTTCGGGATCCCCCAGGCGGCAGTTGAATTCGAGCACCATGGGGCCGCGCGCGGTCATCATCAGTCCGCAATACAAGATGCCGCGATACTCCGTGCCTTCCTGCTTCATGCCCGCGATCGCCGGCCGGGCGATGTGGTTGAGCAGCCACTCCACCATGGCCGGATCCACGAGAGAATCGGTGGAGTAGGCGCCCATGCCGCCGGTATTGGCGCCGGTATCGCCGTCGCCAATGCGCTTGTGGTCCTGCGCGGCCACCAGAGGAGCTACGCGTTCGCCGTCGCTCAGCACAAGGAAAGAGAGTTCGTCGCCCTTCAGATGCTCTTCCAATACCACCCGCTGCGAAGGCGCGCCCAGGAGCTTGCCGCTGAGCATTTCTGCGGCGGCAGTAGCCGCTTCTTCTTTGCTGCCGGCAATGACTACGCCTTTGCCCGCGGCCAGGCCGTCGGCCTTGACCACCACCGGCGGCGAGAACAGCCCCAGCGACTTGCGCACCTCCTCCTCTGACGTGCAAACCGTATAGTGCGCCGTGGGAATGTTGTGCCGCTGCATAAACTCCTTGGCAAAACTCTTGCTCGACTCCAGTTGCGCCGCGGCTTGCGTCGGACCAAAGATGCGAAGGCCGCGCCGGGTGAACTCGTCCACCACGCCGAGCGAAAGGGGCAGCTCCGGACCGACCACGGTGATGTCCGGTTGAATCTGGTGGGCCGAGGCCAGCAGCTCTTCAAGGTTCCGGGGATCGCCGGGCACACACGTAGCCTCTTCACAAATGCCGCCGTTGCCGGGCAGGCAGAAGAGCTGGGAAACACGCGGCGACTGGCGCAGCTTCCATACCAGCGCGTGCTCCCTGCCTCCGCTACCGATGACCAGAATCTTCATGGCAACCCTGAGGATAACATCTCACCACGTGCGAGAGATCGGATCATCGGGACATCGGACCATCCGTTTCTCCTGATGCCTCTGTTCCGTAAATGCCACTTGTTTCAACCCGCAGCGAGGCCTTGCTTCGGGTCTACCCGATCGCTCGATCTCCCGATGGCCCGATGATCCGATCTCTTCTCAATCTGCATCTAGCCTGTGTCATCAGCGTCAATCAGTGGTAAGGTTTTCCTGCCATGAGCGATACTACCTGTCCCGACTGCGGCATTGAGATGGAACAGATCGAGAAGACTACCTTCACCGGCCGCGAGATGCGCGAATACCAGTGTCCCAAGTGCAAGCGTACGCAGATCGTCGACTGCGGCGAAGCGCTGTGGAAGATCCTGTCGGACGCGAATAAGCCGGAGGGCGGGGATGAATGAATTCTCAGCCCGAGCATCGCCGTACTCGCCGTGATCGCGCGGGATCGCCCTGATCAGTTTCGTCAGCCAGCGATGACGAACCTAGCATCCGTCGCATCGTTGTAAAACTTTTGTTTTCCGATCCCGGCGATGGCCTGCGATCTCGGCGATTACGGCGATTCCTGGAACTTTTCCCGGATGCGTTTGTATGTGGTCGCCAGGTCTTCCGGAAGAACGCGGGTTTCGCCGATCACGGTGATGAAATTGGCATCGGCGCCCCAGCGCGGCAGGATGTGCATGTGGATGTGTCCGGCCACGCCGGCGCCTGCGGCCTTACCCAGGTTCATGCCCAGGTTCAGGCCCTCGGGCTGGTAGACGTCGCGCAGGATGCCTTCCAAGCGGCGGGTCAGCTCCATCATTTCCTGGGCTGCGGGCACGGAAAGTTGCCGCAACTGATCGGTGTGCTGAAATGGAACTACCATGACGTGGCCGGATGTATACGGGAAGGTGTTCACGACCACGTAACAGTACTTGCCACGATGGACAATGAACGCTCTTTCGTCGTTGCCTGCCTGCGGAAGCTCGCAAAACAGGCATCCCGCGGCCTTGTGCGCCTGGCTGACATAGGCGTAGCGCCAGGGTGAAAACAGGTAGTCCATGGCTTCAAAAGATACCAGAAGGATTAGGGCTCTTCAGCCGATTTTCCAGGCCTTCCGGCGATTGACACTCGCCGGGAGCGTTGCTATAGTCGAAGGAGTCTTACGGCTGATTCAGGACTGCCGTAGGATCCGGCCGCTGGTTTCTTGAGCTTTGCCCGCAAAAAGGGAAGCCCGTCAATACCAGTGGGACTCGGAATCCCGAGTCCGCCTTCATCACGTCCACTGCTTGTCTCGGAATGAGTTCCAGCGTGTGTGGGCCCGGCAGCGAAGAGGAATGTCTTTCGAACACACAGAACGGAACGTTCCGCCGCCCCCGGAAAGCGAGTCTGGCGAGACTTCGCCCGAGGCGAGCGCCTCTCATCAGTCCTATGGAAAAGCAGTAGCTATGTCCGGGAATCAATCTCAAATTCAATCCACTGAGCAGCCCAGCGCGGGCGTGACTCAAAAAGAAGAAACTCACATGGAAGATTTTGCCGCAGCTCTTGAATCCTACACCCTTGAAACCGAACCGGCGCCGAGTGAAGACAATGTCTTCAAAGGCACCGTGATCAAGATCACTCCCACCCACGTTGTCGTGGATATTGGCTTCAAATCAGAAGGCCTGGTGCCCATTGCGGAAGTTACTGATCCACAGGGCAACATCAAGTTCGAGCCGGGCCAGGAAATCGAAGTCATGGTGCAGCGCGGCGAGAACGAAGAAGGCGCGGTCCTTCTCTCGCATGAGCGCGCCCAGCGGGTGCGGGTTTGGGAGAACATTGAAAAGGCCTACCACTCCAAAGAGCCGATGAAAGGCACGGTGGTAGAGCGGGTGAAGGGCGGAGTTTCCGTGGACATCGGCGTGAAAGCCTTCATGCCCGGGTCGCAGGCGGATACGCATCCGGTGCGCAACCTGGACACGCTCCGCGGCCATGAGATCGAAGTCCGCGTGATCAAGCTGAACAAGAAGCGGGGCAACATTGTGGTGTCGCGCAAGGCCATCCTGGACGAGGAGGTGGCTTCCAAGCGCCAGAAGACTTTGGAGCACCTGGCGGAAGGCGTGGCACTGACCGGGACCGTGAAGAACCTGACCGACTACGGCGCGTTTGTGGACCTGGGCGGCATTGACGGGCTGCTGCACATCACGGACATGTCGTGGGGCCGTCTGACCCATCCTCGCGATCTGGTGCATGTAGGCGATCAGATCCAGGTCAAGGTCCTTAAATTCGATCCTGAAAAACTGCGCGTCTCGCTGGGATTCAAGCAGCTCACGCCCGACCCGTGGCTTGATGCCGCGGAGCGCTATCCCATCGGCGCCCGGGTGAAAGGCCGCGTCCTGAGCGTGACCGACTACGGCGCGTTTGTCGAGCTGGAACAGGGAATTGAGGGCTTGGTCCATGTAAGCGAGATGTCATGGTCCAAGCGCATGAAGCATCCTTCCAAGATCCTCAACGTGTCCCATGAGATCGAGTGTGTGGTGCTGAACGTGAATTCCACCGAGCGGCGCATCTCCCTGGGCTTGAAGCAGCTTGAGTCGAATCCGTGGGAGCGCTTGCATGAGAAGTATCCCATTGGCTCCACGGTGGAAGGCCGGGTGCGCAATCTCACCGATTTCGGCGCCTTCATCGAGATCGAGGATGGCATTGACGGGTTGGTCCACGTCAGCAATCTGAGCTGGACCAAACGGGTCAAGCATCCGTCCGAGGTCCTGAAGAAGGGCGAAAAGGTCAAAGCAGCGGTTCTGGGTATTGAGCCGGAACAAAGGCGCCTCTCCCTGGGCATCAAGCAACTGCAGCCGGACGCCTGGGAGACGTTCTTCGAGACGCATCGTATCGGCGACGTGATCCACGGAAAGGTGCTGCGCGTGGCCCAGTTCGGAGCGTTTGTCGAGATCGCCGAAGGCGTGGAAGGCCTGTGCCACAACTCTGAAGCCACCGATTCCAACGGCTCTGCCATCACCTTGGAGGCAGGCCAGGAACACGACTTCAAGATCATCAAGATGAACCAGGAAGAAAACAAGGTCGGCCTGAGCTTGCGCGCTGTCGGCGATGAAGCCAGCCGCGCAGACGTTGAGGCTTACAAACGCCCGGCATCCAGTTCCAGCGCCACCACCACGCTGGGCGACATCATCAACTGGAAGCGCGCTGGAAACGACCAGGACTGAACCGGGCAATTAGCAATTAGTAAATAGCAATTTGCTGCGGCCGCCCTAACAGGCGGCCGCGGTTCTTTGAGGTTACAACCGTTTGTCGTGGATGCGATGATCGGGCCGGTTTTGGCTAATTGCCAATTGCCATTTGCTAATTGCCGGTTTCGAGCGCTACTTCTCTTTGATGCGAAGTGTAATGCTGACTTGTTTGCGATTGTCAAACGCGCTCAGGGTCTTGGTATCGCTGTGGCCGCCCTGATACTCAGCAGACACTTCATAGTCCACAACCGGGGACAGGGCGGGGAAGCGATAGCTCCCATCAGGGTCCGTGATGTAGGTCTTGATCATCAGGGTCTTGGTGTTCTTCAAATAGACGATTGCTTTCTGGAGCGGTTGATTCTGGCTGCTCAGGACGTGGCCAGTGAGCGTTCGCAGTTGCGAGCCTTCGTTTTTTTGTGCGATGGCCAGATTCGCCGCAACGGCGATCAGCAACGCCAGCCAACTCCAGATCGCAAGTTTTCTCATGGATCGCCTCCCCGGCCAGGTCAAAAGGATTGCTACTAGTTCAGGTGCAGGCTGAAATCGTGCCACTCCGCGCCATCGATATGGACTTTGGCTTCACCCTTGAGGCGCTTCTTCTTGGATGTTTGTGGCTTGCCGTTCACCACCGGCGCTATCTCGGCTTCGCCGGTGACCAAGTAGTCGGCCGGCGCTGGAGGCACCCGTTGCGCAAACTCGCCGCGGTGGTCGGACTGGAGTTCCCAGCTCGGATGCTTTTTGCCCACAGGATGGATGGTGACCCGGACCCCGTACATGGGAAGATCATCGGGTCCATAGGCGGTGCCGAAAATAACTCCGTAGTCTTTTTTGTGGTTGTCTCTCTTTTCGTCCGCGCCTTTCTTGGTGTCATCCGTCTGCTTGGTATCATCGGTCTTCTTGGCATCGGTATCCTGGGCAACGCCAAAAACACTGAGGACGCAGAGGGCGAAGCCCAGCAAGACCGCGTTCATGATTTGCCGCGGGTCAGTATTCACCGTCTTCATCTTCCTCGTCGGCATCGTCTTCGTCATCGTCCTCATCGAGTTCCTGGACCGGATTCAGTTCCAGAGGATTCTTGGTGACGACTTCAAAATCCAATCCGCACTCGGGACAAGAGATGATTTCACCTTCGTCGAGTTCTTCCTCATCCAAATCGAGGGCGGTTTCGCATTCCGGGCAGATTGCCATTTCTTTCCTCCTGGCAAGACAGAGCCACGTGATTATATTTAGAATCTCTCAGGGTTGCAGTCAAGTTTCTCTTGAATGAGGTCTACATGTCCATCGTGCGCCGAGGTACCCGTGTGACTTTCGCTGTCTTGATTTTGCTCATGATGCTGGAAAGTATGACCGGCGTTGCCAGGAGCCAGGCCAGCCCGAGCGCCCCCAAGAAGCCCGCCGGGAAAAACGCTACCGCCAAGCCCGCATCGCAGCCGGCAAGAGACCCCGTTATCGCCCAGGCCATGCGGGAGATATCGGCGGCGCAGATCCAGCAAACGATTGCCAAGCTGGCCAGTTTTGGAACCCGGCACACGCTTTCCGTGAACAATCCTGACGCCGCCACTTCGGACCAGGGCATTGTGGCCGCGCGCAAGTGGATCAAGTCTGAGTTTGAGCGCTATTCCGCCGCCTGCGGCGGCTGCCTGGAGGTCCAGACGGACACGTTCATCCAGCAGCCCACCAACCGCATTCCGGCTCCCACGGAGCTTCAGAACGTGTACGCGATTCTGCGCGGCACAGATCCCACCCAAGCCAAGCGCATTTACCTGGTGACCGGCCATTACGATTCCCGCAACAAGGACGCCCTCAACCCCACCAATCCCGCCCCCGGCGCCAATGATGACGGCAGTGGGACCGCAGTCTCGCTGGAGTGCGCGCGCGTCCTCAGCAAACACAAGTTCCCCGCCACGCTGATCTTTCTTACCGTGGCCGGCGAAGAACAGGGGCTGAATGGCAGCACTCACTTTGCCAAGATGGCCAAGGAGCAGGGCTGGCAACTGGAAGGCGTGTTGAACAATGACATTGTGGGCGGAAATCGCACGCCCGGCGACACGACGCAAAACAGCAACGTGGTGCGGGTGTTTTCCGAGGGCCTCCCAGCCGCCGCCAGCGAAGCTGATATGCGCCGCATCCGCTCCGTGGGCGGTGAGAATGACTCCACCTCTCGCGAGCTGGCACGCTACGTCCAGGAAGTGGGCGCAACCTACGACTTCGGTAAGTTTGGACCGCAGTTGATCTTCCGCCGCGACCGCTACCTGCGCGGCGGCGATCACTCGGCTTTCAACGAGCAAGGCTTTGCCGCTGTCCGCTTTACCGAATACCGGGAAGATTTCCACCACCAGCACGAGAACCCAAGAACGGAAAACGGCATCGAATATGGGGACTTGCTCAAATTTGTCGATTTCGACTACGTGGCCAACGTGGCCAGGCTCAATGCGGCCACTCTGGCTTCGCTAGCCTCCGCGCCGGCGCCTCCCGCCAAGGTCCGCCTTTCCACGGCGGGACTGGAGAATGACTCCAAGATACAATGGGAACCGGCAGCCGGCGCTACCGCATATGAAGTGCTATGGCGCAAGACTACCGATGCCTCGTTTCCGGCCGAGAACACGACCCGGACGACGGAAACGAAAGTGGATCTGGACGAGTCCAAAGATAATGTGATTTTCGGGGTCCGTTCCGTTGGCGCTCAAGGACATCGCAGCTTGATCGTGATCCCTGAGCCGGAACGCGGAGGACCTCCTCCGGCGGAAAGATAAGCATGCCCAGAAACCCATCCTACTCCACATCCTCCACAACTACCGGCTTCCCTCGCTTCACGGGAGCTGTGAGGGCTTTGATTCTGATCAGCACGGCGATCTACATCGGGATTGTCCTGCTCTGGGCATTTCGCCAGCCGTGGGCAGCAGAGATTCTTGCTTGGGGCGGTCTCTCCCCGGAAGCGGTCCGTCACGGGTGGGTATGGCAACTGGTTACCTACGGCTTCGTACAGATTGATCCGTGGAATTTCTTAATGACCATGCTGGGCGTGTTCTTCCTGGGGTCGGCGGTGGAAGTTCGCATCGGCTCCCGGGCCTTTGTTGAACTCTATCTTTTCTCCATCTTTGGCGCTGGCCTGTTGGGATGTTTTCTGGCGTGGACGGGCTATATAGGTGGACCGGCTTTCGGTGCAGGCGCGGCCGTCAATGCCATCCTGATGGTGTTTTTCCTCCTTAACCGCGACGCCCCAATCATGCTCCTGTTTGTGCCGATTCCCATCCCCGTGAAGTACATCGTGATCTTCACTGCAGCGGTGGAGGCCGCTTACTTTCTTATCTATCATTTTCCGCTCCTGTTCCTCGTTTTGTTGCTCGGCTTGGTGATGGGCTTCGTCTGGTACCGGTTTCTGTGGCGTCACAGCGTCGCCGGAGTCTTCCAGGTACAGATTGCTGGCATACGCAACGGCTATTACCGGTGGAAACGCGAGCGGGCAAAGAAAAAGTTCCAGGTTTACATGCGTAAGCACGATCAAGACCCCAAGCAGTACTTTGACGAGTACGGCAACTTCCGCCCGCCCGATGAGCAAGACAAAAAAGACCGCGGCCCGGGAGGATGGGTCAACTAAATTATCTGGGTCTGCCGATGATCCGGTCACCCGATGACCCGATCCTCCGATCCACTCCTCCCGTACCCACCACGTGCAATCGCATGAAGTTGGTTGAGCCGGTGGTAGTGCCGGTACCGGCCACAATGGCGATCACGTCGCCGTGCTCCACCGCATGGCTTTTCAGCATCAGTCTCTCTGCTTTGACCGCCATGTCCTCAGTGCTTCTGGCGGCCTGAGAGCGAATCGGTTGCACGCCCCACATCAGGTTCAATCGCGCACACACGGAGTGACTGGAAGTGAAGGCATAAATGGCCGCTTT
>CAZFRV010000331.1:0-8296 GCA_964521445.1 uncultured Acidobacteriaceae bacterium | reverse complement strand
CCTGCCTCTTGTGAAGGGCGGTCTCCAACTCGAAAAAGTGGTCCCTGTCTTTGCCAGATAGTCTCATACTGCTCGCGTTGGTCAGAAAGCTTGTGTCTGAAATCCCGCGCGGAGCGAGGGATCGCTATCACGGGGCGGGTCTTCGCGGTCCACGAGAGCGGTCTGTCGATTTTCCCCTCAAGAGCGATTCTCGCAATAGGGATCCCTCAGCCGCTGCCACGGAAAAGCACAAGGCCGACGCCATCTAGTTGGAGCGGCTTCGGGATTCCAGAAAAAAAACTACCGGCTCAGTTCCACGGGCGGTTCCGCGGGGTTTTGGGCATTGGCGGCCAACTGCTGGCTGCGCCTTGATACAAGAACTTGCAGTTTTCCATGCGCTTGGTGCCGTCGTGGACGGCAAAGCTTATGGGGTGGGTCGGTGCGCCTGACCACAAACTTACGCCGGCATAAGCGCCGTCTTTACGAAGGATGTAATACACCATGCTCACGTACTTCACCCTGGTCATGTCACCGTTGTAATTGCGCACAATGCGCTTTAACGCATCCATTCCAGCTTCTTCCGGCGACATTCCCCTGCGCATGTTTTCCACGATGGTATGCGCGCCCGCCACCTTGATATTCTCTTCGCCATTCCCCGTCGCTCCAGCCGAGCCCACGTCTTGATCGCAGTAACAACCGGCGCCGATGATGGGCGAATCCCCGCAGCGGCCGGCGATTTTCCATGCCAAACCGCTGGTAGTCGTCACGCCAGACATCTCGCCCTTTTCATTGAGGACAGAGCAGTTGATGGTGCCGGTGGGCGGATGCAGGACTTTGGCAATGGCATCCATGCGGTCGGCGGCGGGAATTCCGATGTCCGCAGCCAGGGCGTAAAGTCGTTGCATTCCTTCCGGCTGATCTTTCAGAGAACTTTCTTCCAGGGGAGCGGGTGGTTTCCAGCCAGGATCGGCCATTCCCGGCCCCCACCAGTCCTGGTTGGAGTTGAACTCCTTCCATAATTGCCAGATCTTGCGCGAGTGCTCGGTCAGCAGATTCTCTTTGGGAAAGCCCATGAGCAGGCCGAAGCGCGTCGCTCCCTCGCCCACTAGCATCACGTGCCCGGTATGGTCCATCACGGTCTTGGCCAAAGAGGCAACGTTCTTGATGTCATGCACGGCGCCCACCGAACCCGCTCTGCGGGTCGGACCATGCATGCAGCATGCATCAAGCTCAACGACGCAATCTTCGTTGGGCAGGCCGCCCAAGCCGACGCTGTCATCATTGGGATCATTTTCCGGGCCGGAGACCACGGTGATGGCGGCGTCCAGCGTGTCCGCTCCCTGGCGCAGGCGGTCATAGCCGGCATCAATGTAGCTGAACCCGTTCCTGGCGCAAATGATCACGTTCTTGCCGCCGGCCGCGCTTGCTGCAGACTTGCCCTGCGATTGGGTCGCGGCGGCACTTTCGGTGGCTTGCCCGGTCGCCAGCGTCGCCGAGGTAATGGCCAGTCCGGAGAGAAAATCCCTGCGCTTCATGAGGCCTCACTTGTCAGGAAATGAAAACGAAGAAGCATAACACTTCGCACAGGAAATTCCGAGTGAAGCGGAGGCGAAGATGACCCAAAAAACATCGGGCGAGAAATGCTTAAGCACACTCTCGCCCGAATCTTAGGAATACAACCGCCGGAACTTAGAAACGGTAGTTGAAGCCAAACCGGTAGACGTTCCCGGTCAGGCTGACTGTGTGGGTAAACACGTTCGTGGGGAAGGAGATCGGCGGAGTGAACGCCGTGAGGTCGGTGGCCGTGTTCGACTGGCTGCCGAAGTCAGTGTGGAGATACTCCCCTTTCAGTGACACGTGTTTCTTGACCTTGAACTCGATGCCCGCGCCCGCAGCCCAACCGGCTTGGGTTGAGGTCTTGTCAGCAGCCTCGTGCGCCGTCGCGAAAGTGTCGGTGAACAGCGATGAGTAGTCGACGCTGGTCATAGCCAGGCCGCCGGTGCCGTAGATCAGCACGGGACCAGCCGTAAAGCCGACGCGTGGACGCAGCGTAAACAGATAGCTGGTGCCCACAAACTGGGTAATCGTGAATGCGGTTGGAGCGCAGCACGGATACGTCGCCGTGCCGGTCTTGGTGGCACTCAGATTCATGCTGCCTAAATCCGTCTCCACACCGAGGACAAAAGCATGATGCTGAAGGTTGAAGCCAAACGTGCCACCGAATGTGAAGCCGGAAGGTGACGGTTTTTGCGCTCCCACGATGGCGATCGCGGGTACGCTGGTTGTCGCGAAATAGCCGGTGGGACTGAAGACAGTGGTTGTTGAAGCGTTCGCCGTGTTAGAGACGCCGCCGATGGTCAAACCTACGTAAGGTCCTTTGAAATCACCAGCTTTTGCCGGTGTGACTGCGAGCAATGACAACACTAGCGCGCAGGCTCCCCCTAAGAGTCTGTTCATTACAGTAATCTCCTTGAATTTGTGGGCTGATTGCCTTAGTTTTTATATCACGTCTTACGTATAGTGAGAGGAACCGTAAGGCCGTTTCACCTTCAAGTAGGGGTTTCTTTGGTAATAAGGTGTTTTTGGTGTCTGAGTTATATAAGACCGCTCTCGACCTCCTGCAGTCGCTCCAGGAAGCCCTACACGGCCACCTTCTTCGGCGTGTTCTGGTCGGCGCGGAAGCGCAGTAGGGCCGCCACATGGCCGGTTTTTTCGAGTTCAGGATCAGCGTCGATGAACTCGATATCGGCGCCGCTGCGCAGGGCCAAGTCCACCAGAGCGTCGGTGACGTCCGGGAGCTCGCGCGTGTCATGGCCGCATACCGCGCAGTGGCGGACCATGCGCGTATCCAGGTGGCGGCAGTTGGCACACTCCGCGGCCTCGGCCTTGAAGCCCGGACCCACAATCAGCGTTTGTACCTCCTGGCGCTCCAGCGCGGTCAAGACCCGGCGGAATCCCAGGGCGCCGCGACCGTTGCGCTGGGCTTCGCCGATCGTCTCCCGAACCAGCGCCTGCAAATGCGCGCGGCGCTTTTCTTCAAGCATGCGCGCCGCATGTTCACGAACTTCTTCGGCGCTGGCGGCAACCGGATCTACCACGAAGCGGCCCAGCAGTTTCTGTTTCAGGTCACCGGGCAATAGCGGTTCCAGTTCAGGCCAGGCGTCGTCATGGCAGCCGATGAGCAGGGCTTCAAACTTGTCGCGCGTGAGAAGCATCTGCAGCGACTCGATAAACAGCTTGAAGTGGCCCTTGATTTCGTTTTCTGCGTGGCGCTCGCGATGTCCGGCTTCATATCCCATATAGCCGTCGCTGCGCCCTGTCTTGGGCAGCGGACCGAATTCCAGGTCGGGCCTCTGCCGGAAGTCTTCGCCGTGGAAGATTCGGGTCTTCATTTCCCCGGTATTCAATTCAAGGGTATTCATTTCAAAGACGCGGGCCTTCAGCCGATTCACCAGCGCGATGCAGGTCCTGACATTGCCGGCCTGTGCCGCCACCAACGGCCGCAGGTGGAACCGCGAGTCCACTTTGAGCTGGGAGCGGCCCAGCCTCGGCGGGAGGTCCAATGCGCGCCAGATACCGTGTTCCTTGCAGGCAAAAATCACTTTGCCCCGCGAGTGGTTGCCGTAAAAGCCTTCGGCGGCCTGCAAGATGTTCTGCAGATCGTCGCGCAAGCCCTGATGGTTCTTGCCGCGATCCGCCTGGCGCAAGGCTTCGCGCACCAGGTCTTTGATCAGGATGGTTTCTTCGCGATGGGACTGATCCTGGGGCGTTTGCGGTTGGAAATAAAAGCTAACGGCGCACCCGTCCGGCGATTCGATTTGGGCCAACTGGCGAAGCTCCTCACGCGTCATCATTGCGGTTGTATTCTCCTTTTGCTGGCTGGGTCACGCCACGCGCGACCGGTGAAGCAGACTTGAGCGAAACTGGTTTTGCTCGGGTAGTTTCTGCCGGACCCACTCGCGCGCGTGCTGGATGGACTTGCGGACCTGTTCGGGCGGATGGTCCGTAAGACGCGAAATCTCGTCCACGGTGAACCCCTCCAGCGTGTACAGCACGAAGGCCTCGCGGTCGCGGGTGTTGACCTCATGCAAGACGATATCGAGCTGGGCCACCATTTCTTCGCTGGAGAAGATTTCTTCCGGCGTGCGCGCCGCAGCGTCGCCGATCACGCTTTCCTCGGGTAGGCTGTCATCCGGCTGATGATACTGGAGAACATTCTCATCACTGCCGGTCACGTTCTGCTTGCCTGCCGGCGCGTCCAAGGAGAAAGTGCCGGTGTCGGCATTGGATTTAATCAGCCGGCGGACAGCCTGCAACGCCAGCCTGTGAAACCAGCTCTCCGGCGAGAGCAGAACCGCACGCCCGTCTTCGTGGGAGAGGGCGCTGACCATGACTTCGTCGATGATTTCGTCGCAACTGATCTGGCCTTCGCGGACCTGGCCGGCGGCAATGCGCAGCTCCAGTTCCTTCGCCACAAACTCCTGCAGACGAGGCAGACTCACACTCACCCATTTCTCCAGACCGCTCTCCATCACCGGAGCTACTGCCGGGGGTTTGGAAACTGCTCTGGCCGGGGCCGCCGAAGCTGCCGCTGAGGCCATGGCTCGCGCCGCAGGTTCTGGAGCGCCCAGGCCCAAAGCGCGGCGCTGGGTCCGGCTCCAATGACCGCGCAGGAGTTCCTTGTGCTTGGTGACCTGGGACAACAGGTCGGCGAAAGCCGCTTTCACCGCCGCCAGAGTGTTTTCACCCGAGCGTTGCGCCGCAATCTGTCCCGACGGCAAGCGCAGGTTCAACGACGAGCTGGCCGTATGGCTGTTGTCCTGGTTCACAAACGCATGCAAATGAATGAGATCGGGCTTGAAGACGTGCAGCCGGCGCCCCAGTCTGTGTATCTGATGCTGGAATTCGCGCTCTACTTCCGGGGTCTTGCCTGCTTTGTAGCTTACGTGAACGTTCATACTCGCCTCGGCTCCGGGAGAAGATCCCATCAGAAGGTCCGCAGGCCCTCACTTAGGCAAATTGTACACCCGCCACTTGAGACGCGTTCACGGTTTCGAGCGTTGTACTCGAAAATCGCGAGCGCAAGGGGCTCGATTCTCATGAGGAAGATTTTCACGAGGAAACTGTTGCAGCGGAGATGCCGCTGGACGGCGCTGCTGCCGGCGCCATTTAGAGGCGGTTGATCATCGAAGCCACGTATCCGGCTCCGAAACCGTTGTCGATGTTGACTACGCTAACGTTCGACGCACAGGAGTTCAGCATACCCAGCAGCGCCGCCAAGCCTTTGAATGCCGCGCCGTATCCAACGCTGGTGGGCACGGCTACGACCGGCACTCCGACCAAGCCGCCCACCACGCTGGGCAGAGCGCCTTCCATGCCTGCGCAGACGATCACCACGCGCGCGTCTTCCAGAACTTTCTTATTGAGCAGCAGACGATGAATGCCGGCCACGCCTACATCGTAGAGATGCGCCACCTGATTTCCCATGATCTCCGCCGTCACTAGCGCCTCTTCCGCCACGGGAATATCGCTGGTTCCCGCGGAAACGACAACTACGGTTCCCTTCCCGTACCTCGCCAAATCCTGCTTGAGTGTGATTGCCTGCGCCAGTTCGTGATAATCAGCCTTGCGAACCGACTTCTTGACGGCGCGAAAATACTCCGGGCTCGCTTTGGTAGCCAGAACGTTGGCTCCCTGCGCTGCCATGCGTTTGAAAATCTGCGCCACCTGAGCCGGTTTTTTACCCTGGGAAAAAATCACTTCCGGCATGCCCGCGCGCAGCCGCCGATGGTGGTCAATCTTGGCAAAGCCCAGGTCTTCAAACGGCATATGGCGCAGCCGGGCCACGGCTGCGTCCGGGGAGAGACGGCCGTCTTTGATCTGTTGCAGCAGCTTGCGGAGGGATGACGAATCCATGCTGGATCAGCTTAACATCCACATGCGTTCATTGCGGAGTTAGTGGTCCGTCTCCAAATCGATCGCAATTCGCTAATCGTCGCGCTCGCCGCGGAATTGAATGATCTTTCGGCGATCGCGTTTCGACGGTCTGCCTTCCGGCGCTGGACTGAAATTCATCGCTGCCTTGCGTTCTGCCGCCAGTCTCAAGCGAAGTTCGCGGCTCGCGTCCGTTTCCCGATAGAGAGTCTGTGCCACCGATGCATTGCCGCGCACCTCACTGAGAAGCAGGACCTCTACCTGATAGTCGCCACCCTCGGTCTTGATCTGTAAGAGGTCACCGATCCGAACCTCGCGCGCCGGCTTGGACGGCTGCTGGTTGGATTGGATCCTGCCGAGTTCACAGGCCCGCGCCGCCAAGGAACGCGTCTTGAAAAATCTGGCCGCCCAAAGCCATTTGTCCATTCGTACTCCGGTCATGTCTTATTTTCTTTCAAATGCAGGATTCTGGTACAGCTCAATACGCGCACTGGCAGGAACGAGTTGGCGGCAGCGCTTCATTGCGGGCAGCATGGCGCTTGACTCCCTCTTCTCCGCTCCCTATGCTCAAGTTGCCCGATGCCCAGCTCGCCACAGCAAGCAACGTCGGTTCTCACCATCGCCGCCACCGGCGCCAGCGGCGCCCTGGTCACGCGCGCTCTCCTGCAGACCGTTGAGGGGGACGCGCGCGTCAAGACCGTAAACTTCATCGCCTCCGATAACGCGCTGCGGGTCATTGCCGAAGAGCTGGACATCAAGGGCCGCAGCGATCTGGTGCAGAAATTGATCGGTGCAAAGTCAAGAAAAATCCAGCAGCAGAACAATGACGATATCGGCGCCAACGTGGCCAGCGGCTCTTATCCCACCAGCGCGATGATCGTCCTGCCGTGCAGCATGGGCACTCTGGCCGGCATTGCCCAGGGGCTGGCGCGGAACCTGATCGAGCGCGCCGCGGACGTATGCCTTAAAGAGAAACGCCCGCTGGTGCTGTGTGTCCGCGAGACGCCTCTTAATCGCATACACCTCCGCAACATGGACTGGGCAGCCGAAGCCGGAGCTACGATCTATCCGCTGATCCCAACTTTCTATAACCGTCCCGCGACCATCGAGCAGATGGCGCACCAGTTCGCGTGCCGGGTGCTGGCGTTTATCGGGCTGCCGCAAGACGATGCTTACGTTTGGGGAGAGAAGAACCTACCACGGAGGCACGGGGACACGGAGAAATAACGATGAGAACCCTCTTGGTGTTGTGCGCGCTTAGTTCACTTTGTGTTGCACAGCCCTCTGTCGCCCCCAAAGACCCGCCGAAGGTCTTGCTGGAAATATTGCACTGCGCTGCCGTAGACAAATTTGGCTTGCTGTCAGCCGGCGCGAAAACGGATGCCATATTGCAAGTGGCATGGGCACACCAAGTGCGCACGGACCCCTATGTAGATGAATTCTTCATGGTTCTCCATAAGTCGCCGACCGAGGGTGACATCCTGGTCTATTCTCGTGAATATGCCAAGGGCAAGGTGGAGTTCTATCTTGGTAACAACGCAACTTTTGCGATCCATGCAGGCAATTTCGAATTGATAGATCCTTTATGGGGCATGTGGACCAGGGACAACATCATGCGGAATGTCAAAAAGGCCCTCCGCAGCCGGACATACTGTATTCCAGTCAGGACAATCATGGCTTCGTTCCCAAGTGTGGCCTGCCATTCGTACGAATAGTCATCTCCGTGCCTCTGTGTCTCCGTGGTAGGTTTTCGAGAAAGCTATCCTGATCAGGTCCGTAGTCGGCTGCTGCAGTTTGTACTTCTCTAATTCCCTTTTGCTCGCCCAGACGATGTCGGCAGCGTCGCTGCCGGCGCGTAACTCGCCTTCGCGAACCCGGCAAAGGAAGTCAACCAGCACGTAGTGATACTGAGGCCGGCCGCGCTCGCCGGGACGAACAATAATGCGATCGAACACCTCCAACACCTCTCCTGCTGTGACGATCAGACCTGTTTCTTCGCGAGCTTCGCGCTCGGTGGCGGCACGCAGGGTTTCACCCAACTCGACCACGCCGCCCGGCAAGGACCACTCGCCTTGGAGAGGCGGTGCGGCGCGACGCACCAACACTACTCTCTCGCCCGCGGCGTCAACGATCACCGCGCCCACGCCCACGATGGGACGATCTGGGTATTCACGAGGAGCTGAGGTCATGGTTGGGAAATGGAGAAGAATGTGCGCGGCTGCACGTCAGTGAATTTCCAGCCGTCAGAGGATTTCTCCGCGACAAAACGCAACGTGGCCTGCTTGCGAACGGGCGGACGGCCGTCATCGCGGAGGTCGGCTTCCATTTCCATATCTACCGTGGCCACGCCCTTGCCGTCTTCCATGACGGCCTGGGCCAGGTT
>CAZFRV010000330.1:0-3819 GCA_964521445.1 uncultured Acidobacteriaceae bacterium | reverse complement strand
GCAATTCGATGCATGGTGACTCTCCTTATAACGACTACGTTATTGCACTAATCTCATGGCGTAGGGCGTTCCGTCCTGGCTGACGACAAAATCCGCCATCACCCTGCGCGCGCCCGAATCGGGGCTTACCGGCGCTCCCATCTGCCAGAGCGCGCTGGCGGGCAACTGTACCCGCACTACATGCAGTTCGTTGGCCGGGACTGCCGGATCATAGCCGGGAAGGGCAACGAACTGGCGGCGGGCCTGGACCCTGCTGGCCTTAGGGCGAATGTGTTTTACTACCGGCCGTGATTGCGCCGCCGGAGTAACGGCCACGGCATCCGGAGCTTTCGCGGAGACGCCGGCTGCCGGCGTGCTGGCTTGCTGTGCGACGGGAATCTTCCCGGTCGGGCGCAAGGAGAGCAGGCCGGAAACGATAGCAAGGCATATTGCCACGGCTGCTGCTGTGCCGGCTATGCGAATCCGTCTCCGCCGGGTGTGATGGCGGCGGAAGGCCGTCACCAGTCCGGCGCCAATCTCCGGCGGTGCGCCTCGCCGAGATGCCGCAGCCATACGCTGCAGCGCCTCTGCCAGGCGGGCTTCCGCGCGGTCTCCGGATTGTGGATCTACTTCATGCATTTTTGAAAACTCGACCTGATTTTCAACAACCTGGTTTTCAACAATTTGGTCTTTAACATCGCCCGCGCCCGATGCAGCCTTGAAGCTACCGTCCCGGGCGAACATTCCAGCAGCGCCGCGGCATCGGCGTAGCTCATCTCTTCCAGATCGCACAGCGCAACCACTTCGCGATATTGCTCCGGCAACGCCAGCACGGCTTTACGCAAATGTTCGAGCAGCTCGGAGTTGCTCAGCTCGGCCAACACGTCCAGATCGCTCGCGAGCGCCGGATCTCCGGCATCCAGCCACTCTTCTTCGATCGGCAGATCGAGCCGCGAACGCTCGACGATCCGCCGCGTGAGGTTGCGGGCAATGCCGAACAGATACCCGCCAATGGTCCCTTTGTCCGCCTCGTATCCCTTCGGGTTGCCGATCAGCAGCATGAATACTTCCTGCGTGACTTCTTCCGCCGTGGCCATGTTCCCGCTCATGTGCAGCGCAAACCGGTACAGCGGACCCTGATAGCGCTCGTAAAGCGTGCTGAAGGCTGCTTCATTCCCCCGGTTGAGCTGCCGGAGCAGCTCCTGGTCTTCGAGTGGCGATTCTGCCATGGTTCTGCCTGGCGCTGCTTTTCCGGCTCCTGTTATCCATTGCTCGAATTGGGCGAATCGTTCCATTATTTTTTGGCCAAAAAAGCCGCCGAAACCGCTGCTCAGAACATAAGACGCGCGGCTCCGCTTTCGGTGATCGGGATGCTTTAAGGAGTCTTAGCGAATTGCTTCGGACGAAGCCCTGGGGGAGCAGGTGCAAGAGAAAAGCGCCGCACGATTGCCGAGTTCACGAAGGCAGCCATGCGGCGCTCTGAAGATTTTACGAATGCCAAGAGCTTACGGCATCAACGTTCTTCCACCGTCTTGTCATCCGCGTTCTTGGCCAAGACCACGGTCTTAGGATCGACCGTGATTTCGGCCAGCCGTGCCGTTACCTCCGGCGTTGCGCCTTCCTGATAGCGTCCGCCCAAATACTTGGCCAGAAACTTCTCTGTCGCGAAATACAACGCCATGTTGTTTACGGGACGCAGAAAGCCGTGGCCCTCATCGGGCGCCAGGATGTACTCGACCGGAGATCCGCGATCACGTAAGGCGATCACAATCGTCTCCGATTCTTTGCGGTTCACCCGGGGGTCATTGGCGCCCTGGGCCACCAGCAACGGAGTCTTGATCCTGTCAGTGAAATTCGCAGGTGAGCGCTCCGTCAGCAGCGCCTTGCCTTCCGGCGTGGTCGGGTCGCCCATCCGAGCGTAGAGACCCTTGCGAGCGTCTTCCCAGTAAGATGGAATGGCAGCCAGCAGCGAGACCAGGTTCGAGGGGCCCACCACGTCTACCGCGGCCGCATAGAGGTCCGGTGTAAAGGCCACGCCGGCCAGCGTGGAGTAACCGCCATAAGAAGCGCCCCGGATTCCCACATGCTTGGGATCGGCGATTCCCTGGGCGATCAGATATTTCACGCCCCAGGTCACGTCGTCCTGCATCTTGTGTCCCCACTCATGATTGCCGGCATCGACGAACTTTTTTCCGTATCCCACCGAGCCGCGGAAATTCGGCATCAGCACCGCATAACCACGGTTGGCAAAGAATTGCGCCAGCGCGTTGTACCCCCAGTAGGTGCGGAGCCAGGGACCGCCGTGCGGCAGGATCAGCGTGGGCAGGTTCTTGGCCGGAAGCCCCTTGGGCAAAGTCAGATACGCGGGAATTTCCAGGCCGTCAGAGGACTTATAGTGGACCGCCTTCATCTCCGCCAGGTACTCGCGGGGAAGGTTCTCCCGGAACTTGAACTGCAAAGTGAGCTGATGGTTCTTGCGGTCATACAGGTAAATCTCACCCGGCTCGCGGTCACTGGAGGCATTCACCAGCCAAAAGCGCTCATCACTGGTGCGTGACATGAGCTCAATGTCCATGCCCTGGAGTTTCCTCTGAAGTACCTTGAAGTCGGCGGCAAAACTCTTGTCCCGGAAGTAATAGTCGCGGCGTTCGTCCTCAAACATGGTTCCAGCCAGATCGCCGGTGACTTCTGAAAAGATGGTTTCAGACAAGTCCACCTTCTTAAGCGGATCGGATTCCACCAGTCTGGTCTTGCCGGTATTGGGATCAAGCAGTACCAGCTCCGTTCGATCTACATCGGCGCCATGATTGGTTTCCAGATAAACCTGCTTGCCCGACTTTTGAAAGCGGATTGGCTTGCAACTTTCAAACACGCCGCACGAGTACACGCTGGTGAACTTGCCGGCATCCACGCGGAGGATTTCCGTATCGCCGTTCGCCGAACGCACGGCCAGGCGCAGCTTGCCTTGCTGATCGAATGTCCATTGGCTGATACGCTCGGTGTTCTGGCGCAGAAGCGTCTTCTCGCCGGTGGAAATCTTCAGGCTGTACAGGTCAAACCACGCCTTGTCACGATTGTTCAGTCCAATGTAGATCACGTCCGGATCAGACTTGGGCAGCGCGACGATTTGCACGCGCAGTCCGGTCAAGCCGGTCAGGTCGCGCGGCGCGGGAGCATCGGCCCCGTCTGCCGGCTTGGCCGCGGGATCCACGGCGAAGACGTTGTAGTTTTCATCGCCGTTGTTGTCCCTGGTATAGAGGATGTACCTGCTGTCGCGGCTCCAGAAGTAATCCAGAATCGGCCGCTTCGCCTCTGTGGTCAGCAGGCGGGCCGCGCTGAAGGGTTCGTTCACGCCTTTTACATAGATGTTGCGTGTGTCCTTCCAAGGTTTGAGAAACGCCAGGTATTGGCCATTCGGAGAAATCTGTGGAGAAGCTATCTCAGGATTGCCGAAGATGATTTCACGGTCTATAAGTGGCGGAAGCCCGGTGAGAGCACTCTTCTGCTGCGCAGCCGCGCAAGAAATCAATAGCGCCAAACAGGCTAGCGCTTGAATCAGTCTTTTCATGAAGGGGAGGTCCGTCCTTTCTCTTTCAAAAAGCGGTTCGCAGCAAAAAGATGCCAATTAAAGCAAAAGGATGCGAATTAAATACTGCAAAGGCAGAATTACGCTGCTGTCGCTGGGCTCTCCGTATGATCTTGACGCCCAGCGCGTGATAGCGGTAGCACGGAAATCGGCGCCATGATTTCGCGTTGAAAACCGCCCGTATGATAGAGTTTTCGTCGGCGAGCACGGGAGGGCCCCATGGTAGAAGCGCAGGTAACGTGGACGGATGGCGA
>CAZFRV010000329.1:0-8053 GCA_964521445.1 uncultured Acidobacteriaceae bacterium | reverse complement strand
ATGAGCTTCATCTCGTGGAGACACTCGAAATACGCCATCTCCGGCGCGTAACCGGCCTCCACCAGGGTTTCAAACCCGGCCTGGATCAGCGCCGTGAGTCCGCCGCAGAGCACCGCCTGTTCGCCGAAGAGATCGGTTTCCGTCTCTTCTTTGAACGTGGTCTCCAGGATGCCGGCGCGCCCCCCGCCCAATGCGGACGCATACGCCAGCCCGACCTCACGCGTGTCCCCGGAAGGGTCCTGATGGACGGCCAGCAAGCAGGGAACGCCGCGGCCTTGCACAAACTCCGCTCGCAGCAAATGTCCTGGCGACTTGGGCGCGACCATAAAGACGTTCACGTTTTTCGGTGGAACGATCTTGCCGAAATGAATCGAGAACCCGTGGGCGAAGGCCAAATAAGATCCGGGACGCAACTGTTGGGCGATGTCGTCGCGGTACACATCGGGCGCGGTTTCATCCGGCACCAGAACCATCACCACGTCAGCGCCCGCGGCGGCTTCCGAGGTGCTCCTTACTGTCAGGCCGGCATTAGCGGCCTTGGTCCACGATTGGCTTCCCGGCCGCAGTCCGACCACCACGTTGTAACCCGAGTCGCGCAGGTTATTGGCGTGGGCGTGGCCCTGGCTGCCGTAGCCGATGATGGCAAACTTCTTCCCGGCGAGAAACTGCGGGCGAGAATCCTTGTCGTAAAGAATCTTCATGATCGATAATCTCCTAGAAAGACGCAAAAAGCTAAGTTGTTGTCGGTCCTGCCGGCTCCTGGCCAATGTTTCCGGCGCCGGCCACGCTCATGACCTCCGCCGTAGGCTTCTTCCACACCGCAACCGTGCCGGTGCGGACAATGTGGCGGATACCGAACGGCATCAGCTCTTTCACCAGCGAGTTGATCTGTTTCCATTCGCCCGTGGCCTCGATGATCAGGCCGTCTTCCATGACCTCGGCCACGCGCAGGTGATTCTTCGAAACCAGCGAGAGCACCGTCTGCATGGCGGCATTGGTTTCGGTCTTCACGTTGATCAGCACCAGCTCGCGTTCGAAGTGGGAGTGACTGGTCAGGTCGGCCACGTGCAGCACCCGCACCAGCTTGTTGACCTGCTTGACGATCTGCTCGATGGTCCGGTCGTCGCCGGAGGTGACCAGGGTGATGCAGGAAACACCGTGGTTCAAGGTTTCCGCCACGGTGAGGCTTTCAATGTTGTAGCCGCGCGCGCTGAACAATCCCACGATGCGCGCCAGCTCGCCGTAGCGGTTCTCGACCAGGATAGACAGAGTGTGTCTCATGGCTTCACTCCAGCACCATCTCGTTGATGCCGGCGCCGGGAGGAATCATGGGGTAAACGTTTTCTTCCATCTCGACCAAGATGTCCATGACCACTACGCCGGGAGCCGAAAGGCCACGCTCCAACACCGAAGTAAGCTGGTCAGGATGCGTGGCGCGCAGCCCGGTGGCGCCGTAGGCCTCGGCAAGTTTGATGAAGTCCGGCGTCCACTCCATATCTACATGGGAGTAGTTGCGGTCATAGAACAGCTCCTGCCACTGGCGGACCATCCCCAGGGAGTTGTTGTTCATGATCACGATCTTGGTGTTGGTGCCGTATTGGACAGCGGTCGCCAGCTCCTGTGCCGTCATCTGGAATCCGCCGTCGCCCACAAATGCGATGACCTGTCGCTCGGGCAGCGCGATCTGCGCGCCCAGGGCCGCCGGAAATCCGTAGCCCATTGCGCCCAGCCCGCCGGAGGTCAGCAGTTGCCGCGGCTTACGAAAGCCGTAGTACTGCGCCAGCCACATCTGGTGCTGGCCCACGTCGGTGGCGACGATCGCTTCACCGCCGGTCAGGCGCTCCAGTTCCTCGCAAAGCTGCTGCGGCTTGATGATCTCTGTCGATCGACGATAGCTGAGCGGTGCGTGAGCCTTCCAGGCTTCAATCTGTCGCCACCATGCATCCAGGCGTCGCGGGGACGGACGGCCGTCCGCGTGCAGGATGTCCAGCATCTGCTGCATCACGGCTTTGGCATCGCCCTCAATCGGCCAATGCGTGGCAACGTTCTTGCCGAGAGAAGAAGCGTCCACATCCACGTGTACGATCTCGGCGTGGGGAGCGAACTTATCCAACGCTCCGGTGACACGATCGTCAAAGCGCACACCGATCGCCAGGATCAAGTCGGCTTCAGTCATGGCCATGTTGGCCCAGTACGTTCCGTGCATTCCCAGCATTCCCAGCGAGAGCGGATGGGCGGACGGGAAGCATCCCAGGCCCATCAGCGTAGGTGTCACAGGAATGTGGAGCGCGTGCGCCAGAGCCAAAAGCTCCTCGCATGCTCCCGAGTGAATGATGCCGCCGCCGACGTAGAGCACCGGGCGCGAGGCCGCCAGCACTCTGGTGAGCGCGCGCTGGAGCTGATCGGGTTCGGCAAGCTCTGGTGGCCGGTATCCGGGGAGCTGCAGCGAACGAGGCTCGCCCAGAACTGTCCTTTCAGCAGTCACGTCTTTTGGGACATCGATGAGCACCGGCCCGGGCCGGCCGCTGGATGCCAGGTAAAACGCTTCATGCACGATCCCGGCAAGCTCGCGAACGTCGCGCACCATGTAGTTGTACTTGGTGCAGGGACGCGTGATCCCGATGGTATCGACCTCCTGAAAGGCGTCGGTGCCGATCATCTTGCGCGGGACTTGACCGGTGATCACCACCAGCGGAGTCGAATCCATGTAGGCGTTGGCGATGCCGGTGATCGTGTTGGTGGCGCCGGGTCCGGAAGTCACCAGCACCACGCCGGTCTTCCCCGTGGCCTTGCTGTAACCTTCGGCCATATGCACGGCGCCCTGCTCGTGCCGGGCCAGCACATGGCGCAACCGCGGACCCATCTTCACCAGTTCGTCGTAGATGTGAAGCACGGCGCCGCCGGGATAGCCGAAGACGGTATCCACGCCCTCTCGTACCAGCGCTTCCAGAAGGATTCGCGCGCCGCGCATGAGCTCTGTGGGTGCCGTGTGGCTGGTGGTGATCGGAACTTCTGCTGTCTTCACTGGCATAGAGTTCTCCTGAAAATGCGAAGGCCGTCATCTTTTGATGACGGCCTTGAAACTGAGCTGCTCTTCCTAGGCCGTCATCCGGTTCCCCGCAGGATGGTAATCAGGGAAATGACCACTACAAACACGGTAAGGACGACCTGGTTGAGACGGACCGAAGCTTCGCCCACGCTGCAGGTGAGCGCTTGTAATCTTGTCGGGTTGGGCGCGAATGACCGGTTCATCTGGAGCACATCCAGGTGGTGACAACAAATAACAGATTCGCTCGCTTGCCGTCAAATGCCATCGCCCTCGTCTTCCATGGTCAGGAATCCCGGACCACGGGACCCGCTCCTGAGGCAGCCATCTTGCTTCCGTGTTGTCCATTAGTCAAATTAATAATTTATCTACATACAATCAGTATTGCTTATACATCTTATTGAACTTAGAGGGGATGAAAGGAGTTGAGGCTCTGTGGTCACGCGGCCGGTACAAACCTGGATCAAGGTTCGCGCTTATCGGGACAGACCAAGACCGGCTGCAAGCTTCCGGCAATTGTGCTTAGATAGACTGTCCCCATGAAAAAAGCTGTCCATCATCTCCGAGAGTCCGATCCGGTCCTGGCCTCCATCATCGAGCGTGTCGGCGCCTGCCAGCTTACTTATCGCGAACCGACCTTTGAGGCACTGGCCCGCTCGATTGTCTTTCAGCAATTGAGCACCAAGGCGGCGCGGACCATTTATGGCCGCCTGGAAGAGGCCGCCGGCGGGCGGATTACACCGGAAGCTATACAGAACCTGAGTCTGGGCGAGATGCGCCGCGCCGGCCTCTCCAAGCAGAAGATCGGCTACATTCGCGATCTGGCTGAGCACGCGTTGAGCGGCAAAGTCGATTTTGCGCGGCTGCCAAGCATGAGCGACGAAGAAGTTGTCGTCGCATTGACGGACATCAAAGGCGTGGGCGTGTGGACTGCGCACATGTTCCTGATCTTCGCTCTGCGGCGTCCGAATGTATTGGCAGTGGGCGATCTCGGCGTGCGCTCGGCTATCAAGCGACACTACAAGAAACGCGCCTTGCCGAAGCCGGAGCAAATCGCCAAGCTGGCCGAGAATTGGCACCCTTATTGCAGCATCGCGTGCTGGTATTTGTGGCGGAGCCTGGAGTTGCCGGTTGAAAAACCTACCACGGAGACACGGAGATCGAAGAAGCGCTCTCTCTGAAAACCTCGAGCGTAGCGAGAGGCCCCGATAGCTACGTAGCTCTTTCTTGGGTAGCAATTTTGCCCGACAATCCCTGAAAGGCAAGATAGGGACCCCTCGCTCCGCTCGGGATTTCAGAAGAAGTTTCTCCGTGCCTCCGTGTCTCCGTGGTGAGGTTTTGTTAGACTCTTAGCCAGATGTCCACCGACCGCAAAATCCGCGTTCTCGTCGCCAAGCCCGGTCTGGACGGCCACGACCGCGGTGCCAAGGTTATTGCCCGGGCGCTGCGTGATGCCGGCATGGAAGTCATCTACACCGGGCTGCGCCAGACTCCGGAGATGATCGTCAACTCCGCCTTGCAGGAAGACGTGGACGTTATCGGCTTGTCCATCCTTTCCGGAGCGCACAACGCCATCGTGCCGCGCGTGAACGAGCTGTTGCGCCAGAACAAAATGGACGATGTGCTCCTCCTGGTCGGCGGGATCATCCCGGAACAGGATTTCGACCTCATGAAGAAGGCCGGGGTTGCGGGAATCTTCAACCCGGGAACGGCGATGGACGAGATCGTGTCTTTTATCCGCAAGAACGTCAAGCCGCGCGGCGTGATTGCCTGAGGCTTTTGGATCTGTCGCTTCGCTCCCAACCGCTTGACGTCCTTTTCCGGCAATCATTGCTGCGCTCCGGAGGCAGGCGGTTCGGCGACGCGAGCCGGCCTCACCGCCTGTACTCTTCAAGACTAAAAAAATCCGCTAACCGGCCAGCCGGACGGCCAGTCTAACCATGCGATAAGAGGTGATTTGTGAGCAAAATCATCATGCTGGCAGTAACTCTGGCGCTATGCGTATGGCTGGCGAGGGCGGGAGCATCATACGGCTCCGACTCGCGGCACGTGACCATGACAACCAATGACGATGTTCCCGGCGACGATTGCGCCACTCACCTGCGGGTTTCGGACGATGAATTTCGTTCCAGCGTCCGCGATGAAGAAGTTCGTACTCTTCCCAACCAGCCGTTAACGGTTACCGGGGAGCGCAATGGCGGGATCCAGGTGACCACCTGGGACGGGCCGGAGTTTTCCCTCAAGCTGTGCAAACAGGCCGCGGCCGAGAGTGAATCGGAAGGGCGCAGGCTCTTGAGCGAAACCAAGATGAACGTCAACGGTTCCAGCGTTTCTATCACCTCGCCGGAGTCTGAAGAGCGGCATTCCTTGGGTACGCTATTGATGATCAAAGCGCCGCGCAACGCGACGGTGAACCTTAGCGTCCACAATGGCGGCGTCGCGCTCAACAGCTTTGTGGGTACGGCAGAAGCCCATGCTCACAACGGGGGCATTTCCTTTAAGAGCAGCAGCGGCAAGCTTACGGCGGTAGCCCAGAACGGGGGCATATCCATCATCGATTGCGGAGGAGACGTTACGGCCAACGTGCAAAATGGCGGACTCTCCATCAATTTGCCTGAGCATTGGGAAGGAAAGGGTCTGGAGGCGCACACACAAAACGGCGGCCTCGTGGTGGCGGTGCCGAGAAACTTTGCTGGCGGAGTGGAGGTCGCCGGCTCAGAACACACGTCCATCGTTTGCAAGGACCGCGTTTGCGATGCCGCGGAACGCACTTGGGACAACGGACACAGAATGTTGCGACTGGGCGGCGCCAATCCCCAGGTCCATGCCACCACGGTCAACGGCGGCATCGTGGTTAAGGAGCGCGGCTACTCACGAGGAGAGTTGTAAAGCGCTCTCTGTCGCGATGAATTCTTAGATCTCGCTCGAAACGAAGAACCCATTCGCCGGCGCATCAAAACGTAGTCGAATACCAGCAGGCGTCGTCAATTCATCGGCCGCTCCTCGCACGTACCTCTCATAGCTGATTGCCGGGCCTGGCCCGGCCTATGGCCTAAGACTCTCGGCTTGTGCCTGCCGCAAGAGCAGAGCCAATTCGGCCGCAAATCACATATACTTAAACTTGCCTACATGACCAAGCTGGACGAAATCCTGGCGGCAACCCGCGAGCGCGTGGCCCGCGCCAAAAAGCAGGCCGATTTCCGCGCCCTGGAGACGGCAGCTGCGGCCCACACACCCCGAGGCTTTCGCCGCCGCCTCCTGGCCATGTCGCAACTGGGACCGGCGGTGATCGCGGAGCTGAAGAAGGCTTCGCCCTCCAAGGGACTCCTGCGCAGCGTTTTTCCCGTGGGTGAGTTGGCCAACCAGTTGGAGCGAAGCGGAGCATCGGCATTGTCAATCCTGACGGACGAGGCGTTCTTTCAGGGCTCGCTGGACAATCTTCGCGCGGCATCCCTGGCCAGCGAGTTACCCTGCCTGCGCAAAGACTTCATGGTGGACGAATTTCAGCTGCTGGAAGCCCGGGCAAACTCCTCAGACGCCGTATTGTTGATTCTCAGCGTGTTGGACGATACCGCGTTCCGCCAGATGCTGTCGCGGGCTTGCGCGCTGGAGTTGGACGTTCTGTGCGAAGTCCATGACCAGCAAGAGCTGCAACGCGCGCTCGAGGGCGGGGCGGACATCATAGGAGTCAACAGCCGCGATTTGCGGACCTTCCAGGTCAACCTGGATACGGCGATGGAGCTCGGCACCCTCATCCCCAACCACGTTCTCCGGGTGGCGGAAAGCGGGATTAACAGCGGGGCCGAGATCAAAGAGCTGCACTCTTTCGGCTACCAGGCATTTCTGATCGGCGAAACGCTCATGCGCGCCGAAGACCCCGGGAAAAAACTACAGCAACTTCTTCGAGAAGCCGGATGGTATTCGCAGCCGGCCACGGCTTCCACCGGCTGGCGCGGCACCGTTCAATAAGCGCCGCCTGGGATTGATCAGAATACATTTCATGCGGGCGATACGTGAAGACCTGGATCAAATTCTGTGGCACTACCTCTCTCGAAGACGCGCTGGCCTCGGTGGAAGCCGGAGCGGACGCGCTGGGGTTTATCTTTGCCCCGAGCAAGCGCCGCATTTCGGCGGAGCAAGCGCAAGAGATGATTCGCCGGCTACCTGCCGGCGTGGAACGCATCGGCGTGTTCTCAAAAGAAGCTGGGGAGCAGATTGGGAAGACGCTACGGGAGGTTGATCTTACGGGGATACAGCTGCACGGAGAAGAATCCCCCGCAGAGGTTTTCAGCCATCTTCCCAGTGATCGTCGGGCCTCTTTACGAACGATCAAAACGATCCTGGTGGACGATGGCTTTGCGGCGCGATGGGATTCGGCAATGGCCGCCACGGGTGCGGTAGATGCGTGGTTGCTCGACGCCGGCGCCGGCAGCGGCAAGACTTTCGACTGGCACGCGGCCCGCATACACATGGGTAAACGGCAAGGCAAGCTTATCATTGCCGGCGGATTGACTCCGGAGAACGTCGGCGAAGCGATTCGCACCTTCTCTCCTTGGGGAGTGGATGTGGTTTCCGGCATCGAGCGCGAGCCAGGCCGCAAAGATCACGGGAAGTTGAAGGCGTTTGTAGCTGCCGTTCGGAGGGCGGAACAGCCATGAGCATGACAGCTGCGAAAAAAGCAAAATCGACGGCAGGGCGCTTCGGACCCTACGGCGGACGCTACGTCCCAGAGACCTTAATGGCCGCTCTGGAAGAACTGGAGCGCCAATACGAGAAGGCGCGTCGCGATAAGAAATTTCGCGCCGAGTTTGAGCGGTTGTTGCAGGAATATGCCGGCCGTCCCACTCCGCTCTTTCACGCTCGGCGTCTGACCAAGGAACTTGGCGGCGCCAGAATCTATCTCAAGCGCGAAGACCTGCTGCACACGGGAGCTCACAAGATCAACAACTGCTTGGGCCAGGCTCTCCTCGTGCAGCGCATGGGCAAGCACCGCGTGATCGCTGAAAC
>CAZFRV010000328.1:0-11363 GCA_964521445.1 uncultured Acidobacteriaceae bacterium | reverse complement strand
CATGTCCGCTATCCGGCTGGCGCGGGCATCTACCAAGCGCAAATACATCATCAAGTTTGAAGGCTGTTATCACGGTCATGCCGATTCGCTTCTGGTGAAGGCCGGATCGGGCGTGGCCACGCTGGGGATTCCCGGATCGGCCGGCGTGCTCGATGAACAAGCGCAGTTCACACTGGCGCTGCCCTTCAATCACCTGGACGCGGTCGAAGAGGCATTCGCGCGGTTCAAAGACCAGATCGCCTGTGTGATCGTAGAACCGGTGGTCGGCAATATGGGCTGCGTGCCACCGCGCCAGGGCTACCTGCAATTTCTGCGCTCGATCACGGCTCACCATGGGACAGTGCTGATCTTTGACGAAGTCATGACTGGCTTCCGCGTAGCTCTGGGCGGGGCTCAGGAGCTGTTTGGGATCAAGCCCGATCTCACCACGCTGGGCAAAATCATCGGCGGCGGACTGCCCGTGGGCGCTTATGGCGGGCGGGCCGAGCTTATGAACATGGTGGCTCCGCTGGGTCCGGTCTACCAGGCAGGGACGCTCTCCGGCAATCCCCTGGCCATGGCTGCGGGGCTGGCGACGCTGCGCGAGCTGAAAAGGAATCCCACGGTTTACACGGAGCTCGAGCAGCGGACCTCCACATTGGTGCAGGGCGTTCTCAACGTCGCAGCCCGGAAGGGCGTTTCGCTTTTTGCCAATCGCGTGGGCTCCATGTTTACCTGGTTCTTCCAGCCCGGTCCGGTCGGCGACTGGGAAACCGCGGCCAAGTCCGATACCCAGGCTTTTGCCCGCTTCCATCGCGGCATGATGGAAAGAGGTATCTATCTGCCACCGTCGCAGTTTGAGGCAATGTTTTTGAGTGCGGCGCATTCGGAGGACGACGTGGAGAGGACGATTGCGGCGGCCGAGCGGAGCCTTCCTTTCTGAAATCCCGACCCTGAGCTTAGCGAAGGGGAGGGATCCCTATCGCTACGAGACACTGGTCGGCGCGAACACGACGGAACGCTTTCGGGATGGGCGCATCGTCACGATAGGGATCCCTCACTCCGTTCGGGATTTCACAAAGAGCTCTAGATTCCCACGGCTCCGTAATCGGTCCCGGTCTCGGTGTCATGGACTTTTTCTTTTTCGTAGGCGCGGTAGGGATTGCGGCGCGTGCCCAGGCGGCGCCGGCGCAGTTCAAAGCCGGCATAAAGCCCTCCGGCCAGGACAGCCGTGGTGAGAGCGGTGACCGCAAAAACGCGGCGGGGGCTTCCTAACAGCCGCTCGGAGAGGGGAGCTACAGCGGGCTCAGGCCAGAACCGGCCGATCGCCGCACGAAAATCGTTCACCGAGTCTTCTCCGCCGCGCTCCAGGGCGCGGTAGGAGTAAAGCTTCGAGTAAGGGAGAGGCATGGAGAGGTCCTGACCGCCCCGGACCACAACATGGTCCACGCGGCGTTCCTGCTGCAGCTCCAGCAATTCCTCGATCGCCGAAGCCAGCTCTTCGGGATTGGCCCACATGGAGCGGAAGGCGACGCGGCCGGACCGGTCGATGAGAAAGGCCGGGCTGGGCAGCTTGGAATACTTGCGATGGATGGGGCCGTTCACGTTGTCCACCAGCAGCGGCATGGCGACTTGTTCTTCGTCGCGGAGGAGCGCAGCCGCCCGGACCTTGTCCGCAGCCGTGTGATGTGCCGGAACCCGCTCGCCGGGATGGGCCTCGCGGACGTAAACAAAGAGAAACTCAAGATCGTCGCCACGGAAGTGGTCGTACAGTTCATTGATCTCGCCGATCGAAGCTGCGGTCATCGGGCAAGTCACCGAACCAAAGACCAGCAGAACGTTCTTCTCTCCCCGATAGTCGCTCAGGCGCACGGTATCGCCGTCCAGGGTTGCGGCCTTGAAATCCGGGGCCCGTTCCCCCGCGGCCGGTCCGGAAAAAGGCGCGCGTTCCAGCTCGTCAAGAATCTCGCGAGAGAAGTGTTCGTAGTTGTAGTTGCCGAGTCCCAGCATTATCGCTCCTCGTTTCCCGTCTCTTGCCCCGCGCACCAATTCTGAATCATCAGGCCGTCCGGGTTGGATGCCATTCCCCCGCCAATCGTTTTCCAATCCCGGCTTGTAGAACGATTTTTGACCACGGTAAAATTGATGCCTATACTCAAGAGTTTGATTCCAATGTATCCGCGTGCCTGTGTCTTTGGCAATCCCGTTGATGGAGGATCGAATGGCGCCTTTGCAAGTAGGAGATTCCGCCCCCGATTTTGAGCTGCCGGCGATTACCGGCAAGGAAAAGCGTAAGTTCAAACTCAGCGACTTTCGGGGCAAGAAGAACGTATTACTGGCCTTTTACCCTTTGGATTGGAGCCCGACTTGCACCACGGAAATGTCCGGGTTCAAGACCGATTTGAGCAAGTTCTCCGGCGTTGGCGCGGAGGTCGTGGGCATCAGCGTGGATTCGCTGTACAGCCACATTGCCTGGCAGGAGAAGGCCATCGGCGGCGAGTACACCCTGGCCAGCGACTTCTGGCCGCACGGCGATGTAGCGCGAAAATTCGGCGTCTTTCGCGAAACTGAACCTTTACCCGGCATCAGCAACCGGGCCATTTTCATCGTAGACAAACAGGGAAAAATCGCTTTCGCCAAAACCTACGAGCTGGGTCAGGTTCCCGATAACGAAGAATGCCTGGTGGCGCTCCAAAAACTGCCTTAGCCGAGCTGCTTAAAGAAGGCAACCATGAAGCAACGCCCTCCCATATGGAGGGCGTTGTGTTTGAAACATCGAGTACCAGCGCCTACTTCTGCGCTACGGCTTGCAGGATGGTCTTGGCGTCATTGGCGTGCTGGCCGTTGGGATCGAGCTCAAGGTACTTATTCAGGGCCTCCACCGCGGTCTTGCCGCTATCGGTCTTGCCGCTCTTGTAGAGCGCTGAGCCCTTCAGGAACCAGGCTTCAGCCCGGCTGGGATCGGCGGCCAGGGACTTGTCACACGCCGAAACAGCGTCGTCCAGCTTGTTGGCATTGAATTCGACCGCGCAGAGGTTGTAATAAGCAAGGGCCGGACTGGGATTATCCTGCGTGGCCTGCGAGAACAAAGGTGTGGCCATCTCCGGACTCCCCAGCTTCACGTAGATGTTGCCTTCTGCCACCAGCATCTGCCCCATGCCCGCCTTGGCTTTGGCGGGATCAGCGTTAGGGTTATGCGGATCTTTGGGGGCGGTGCCGGCGGCGATCGCCGAAGCGAGTTGAATCCCCTTGTCGAGACTGCGCAGAGCGTCGGCCTGCTGGTTGTTGTGGTCCTGCGCGTCCGCCAATCTCTGGTAAAGCTCCCAGCGCGTGGTATTGGGATCGGCGGCCAGCAATTGCTGAAGGGCCTTTTGCGCTTCCGGCCAGTTCTGGGCCTGGGCTGCGGCCATGTACTGTTTGATGTACTCATTCATGGCGGCGATCTTCTCGTTGTCGGCTTTGACCCTGGCCGCTTCCGCCTTCTGCTGCTCCTTGGTCATCTTGGCGGGGGCGGACGGAGCAGGCTGTCCTTTGGGGTCGGGGGCGTCGCCGGCCACGCCGCCACTGGCCTCAGGCTTGCTGAGGTCGATGCTCAACGGCGCGTCCTCGGTCTCGATCGTAAAGCCGTTTCGCGTGTACAACACCTCGCCTTTGGCGCCAATCACTTGAACTTTGTAGGTCCCATACGCCATTCCGGCGGAGAAATAATTCCCGCGCTTGTCAGTCTTACTCTTGTACTGCTTGCCCATATCGGGTATCGAGAAGATCACCTGCACGTTCTCGACGGGAGCGCCGTTCTGCGTGATGGTGCCGGAAGCTCTCACGTTGAATCCTTGCGGCCAGGCAGCGACCGAGGTCAACGCCAGCAGCAACGTTCCTACGAACACACAATTTCTCCTGATCATTTGCGTCAATCCTCCCGATAGTGGCCTGTTGATGAAAACTTGTTTCGTTTTATAAGCCGGGGAGCCCCGCACCGCCGCAATCTCCGGACAAGAAATGCCTGGCAGGCGGAAACGGGGCCCAGGCCTATTTTTTCTTGCCGCTCTTGTAGCTGGTGTCAACCTTGGAGCCGATATACGTGAGCATTTGTTTCACGTCGTTGGCGTGGGGGCCATCGGGAGCGAGTTCCAGATATTTGTTCAGCGCTTCCGAGGTGCCCGGAGCCGCGACTACCTTGCCTTCCTTGTCGAGACTGCTTGAGGCAATCAGCAGAGAACCCTTGATAAAGTACGCATCCGCCTTGGTGGGGTCCGCGGCAATGGCCTTGTCGCAGGCCGCCAGCGCACCCTCGACGTTGCCGCTGTTGTATTGCGTGGCACAAATGTTGAAGTAGGCGACGCCCGGGTTGGGATCCAGCTCTGCCGCTTTGGTGTACGCCGCGACGGCATCGGAATTCTTTTTCAGCTTGAGATAGGCGTTACCTTGCGAGGCGTACATTTGACCCATTCCCGCTTTGGCCTTGGCCGGCTCCGTCATAGGGTTCTTCGGGTCTTTGGGCGTGGCCCCGGAGACGTACCCCTGCGCGACCTGGATGCCCTTGTCATAGGTCTGCACCGCGCTCGCGTAGTATTCCTTTGCCTTGTCAGCGTGGCTTGCGGCGTTTGCCGAGTCTGTTGAAGTCGCGGCGTTTTCGGAGTCTCCTGAATTGGACTGCATGTTCCCGAGTGCCTGAATGTAGTCCCACCGGTTGGGATCGGACGCAATCATGGCCTGCAGCGGGGGAATGGCGTCCGCCCAATTCTTAGCTGTCATGGCTGCGTTGTATTGAGAGATCAGTGCGTTGATGCTTTGGGCCTTGGCGTTTTGCGCCTTGATGGCTTCAACTTCTGCCGCGCTCATTTTCGGCTGGCCTTCCGCGCTGCTGATATCGATATCCAATTGGTCAACGGCTCCGCCCTCTCCCTTGAGCTCATAGCCTTTTTTGTGGAACAGGGCCTTGCCCGAGGCGTCGAATACATCTGCCGTGTAATCGCCGCGCGTCAGCCCGATGAAGTAGAAAGCGCCATTCTTGTCGGTCTTGACCTTGGATTGTTTCCCGTTGTCCTGAAAAGTCAAGACCACCTGCACGTCGGGCACAGGTTTGCCGCCATTGGTCACTTTGCCCTCAGCGCGGGTCAAAGTCGCCTGCGACCAGGCAGCGTGTCCACTCAGCGCCAGTATCACAGTTGCGAGCAGCGTAAAGATTGATTTCGTCCTCATGTCGATTGAGCCTCCGCTTCGAACCTGTATCTCATATTCTATGACTTGCCGCTTGCGCCGCATAGAGAATCGGGTCTTGCGCTCCGGCTTCGTGGAAGGCGCGCAGGCGCAGCACGCAACTCTCACAGACGCCGCACGCCATGTCTTCGCGGCTGTAACACGACCACGTAAGATCAAACGGCGCGCCCAATTCCAGCCCCAGTTTCACGATCTCCGCTTTGCACAGCGCGATCAGCGGCGTGACAATCTCAATCTTGCCTTCCCGCGTCCCGGCCTTGATCACTTCATTGAAGGCCCGATAATACGCGGGACGGCAATCCGGGTAGCCGGAGCTATCCTGTTCCACCGCGCCAATATAAACCCGATTGGCGCCTAAAATCTCCGCCCAGCTTACCGCAGCCGAAAGAAAATGGGCATTACGAAAAGGTACGTAAGTTATCGGAATTTCGCCCTGACCCAT
The DNA here is from genome assembly GCA_964521445.1 of uncultured Acidobacteriaceae bacterium. Lineage (GTDB taxonomy): Bacteria > Acidobacteriota > Terriglobia > Terriglobales > Acidobacteriaceae > Angelobacter. The sequence continues at coordinate 5,722 of CAZFRV010000328.1, read as the reverse complement.
CCGGTCGTTGTTCCGTACTACGGGATTCTGTACTACGGGGACATCGATTTGCGTATCCGTCAGCGCCGAGCCACCCACGCGGCTCAAAACCTCATTTCTGACCGCCATTCGCCGGCGGATGCCGAGACGGTCGCAGATCAACTCGAACGCCCTGCGCTCCCGGCCTTCGGTCCGCTGGCCATAGCTGATATGCAGAGCGGCGGCTTCGGTGTCACGCGCCGCCAGCGCAGCGCAGACGCCCGAATCCATGCCTCCGCTCAACAGCACCACCGAACGCGTTTTTGCTGCGCCCACGTTTCACACGCCTTCCCTGGAACTCTCTTTGTTTTCTTTGCGGTGGCGGCAGCCAACCCAGCTACCATTCCTAAATTATCGCAAAATTCGCGTCGTTTCGCAGGGTGGGCGCAAGACCCGGCTACACTCCCTTGGTCGCCGGTTCCCAGATGAATTTGTGAATCTGCAGTCCCAGCCGGACATTGAGCCCGTCTTCCAGGATCCACTCCGCCAACATGCGAGGATCCAGCTGGCAGTTGGAGGCATCGCGCTCGCTGCTGGGACTCTTGAGAAACACGGGAGAAAAGATCACGCAGTTCACCTTGCGATCGAGTTGACGCTCTCGGGTGAAGTCGCGGGCGAATTCGTAGTCGGCGCGATCGGCCAGCACGAACTTGACTTCGTCGTGCGGGGAGAGTGCGTCCAGGTTGCTCATCAGAAACGTCCCCCCCTCGCCGGAGCCTGGGCACTTTACGTCCACAATCTTGTGCACCGCCTGGGGCACGCGCTCCAGCGGACGCTCGCCGCTGGTCTCCAGCAGCAAGGTGTAGCCGCGCGCCAGCAGGCGCTCCATCAGCGGAACCAGCTCGCGTTCCTGCAGCATGGGCTCGCCGCCGGTGACTTCGACCAACCCGCCCGGCGCCAGGCGGGCCACTTCTTGCTCCACTTCGCCGGGCGTCATCTTCTCGCCGCCGGTAAAGGTGTATTCGCTATCACACCAAACGCAGCGCAGGTTGCATGCAGCCAGACGAACAAAGATGCATGGAACTCCGGCAAACGATGATTCGCCCTGAATGGAACGATAGATCTCTATTATCTGCATGGAGAATCAGCCATTAGCAGTTAGCCATTAGCCCTTAGCCACGCGAGAGTCGATGAGTTCAAGACGCTCCAGCTAAGAACCAACGGCTAAGTGCTAAGGGCTGCTCCTTATTCCGAATATCGCGCAGTGGTGGAATCCGTCTCCCAGATGGTAACCTCCCTTACCGCAACCCGGCCGCTGGTGAGCGAGGTCAGGCGCAGGCTGGCCTGATCGTAGAAGTACTTGGCCAGGTTCTCCGCCGAAGGGTTCAGCGCGGTAAAAGGCTCAATCTCATTCAGCATCTGGTGGTCCAGGCGGTCAATCACGTGTTTCATGACCTCTTTCAGGTCCTTGAAGTCAAGCAGCAGGCCGGCTTTGTCGAGCTCGGCGCCACGCAAGGTGATGCGCACTTTGTAATTGTGCCCATGCGGGTTCTCACACTTGCCCTTGTAATTGCGCAAGTAGTGTCCCGCGGCGAATGAATCCTCTACCGTGACCTCGTACATCAGTTTCCTCTTGTACCGTCCAGCCCATTGTAAATGACTCCGTGGTGGGCCTTCGCGCTCACCTGATACACTCTGCTGTTTGAGTTTTTTTCTGAGTGAGGGCCGAACCTTTGAGACAACTTCCGGTATTGGTGGTCCATGGCGGAGCCTGGGCCATCCCTGACGAGATGGTGGAAGCGCACCTCAATGGCGTGCGCCAGGCGCTGGACCAGGGCTGGCGCGTGCTGGAACGCGGCGGCACGGCGCTCGATGCGGTCGAGGCCGCCATCGTCGTCATGGAGGACGATGAAACCTTCGACGCTGGCCGGGGCAGCTTCCTTACCCGCGACGGGCGTGTCCAACTCGACGCTCTCATGATGGACGGCGCCACTTTGCGTGCCGGCGGCGTGGGCTGCGTGGAACGCATCCGCAATCCCATCCAGGCGGCGCGGCTGGTGCTGGACCAGAGCCCGCATGTTTACTTTGTGGCCGAAGGCGCCGAGCGCTTTGCGGAAGAGCAAGGCATGAAGCTCTGCCGCAACCAGGAACTGGTCATTGAGCGCGAGATCCAGCGGCTGAAAGCAGCCCAGGAAAAAGAAGCCGCGGGACATCCCGACTTGACTTTCGCCGGTCCTGAAACCAGCCATGACACTGTGGGCGCCGTGGCCCTGGACGCGGACGGCAACATCGCCGCCGGAACCTCAACCGGGGGGACGTTGAATAAAGCGCCAGGACGCGTAGGAGATTCATCCCTCATCGGCTGTGGTTGTTACGCCGACAACAAGAGCGGCGCGGCCTCCTGCACTGGATGGGGTGAACCTATCATGAAGCTGGTGCTGGCCAAATGGGCCGCCGACCGCGTGCGTACCGGCGGAGCGCCGGATGCAGTCGCCGGCGAGGCCATGTTCTACCTGCAGCAGCGACTGAAAGGCCACGGCGGCATCATCTTGCTGGACCAGCGAGGACGTTTCGGCATCGCCCACAACACACCGCGGATGGCCTGGGCCTATCGCAGCACAGAAAGAGAGAACGTGGGGATTACCACCTAAAGGTTCTGCAATGCAGTTTCATATAGTTTTCATTTATCCTCAGTGGCTGAAGCCGGCCGTGGCCTGAAACGCAGGTATGAATGCCTGCTCCACCCTATACGGGATACGGCAATTCTGAAAGCGGAGCAGATTTTTCGAGCTACCTTCCCCGTCCGCCCGCGTCTGCGCCGCCTCCGCCCATGTCAAAGAAGGGGATCTGGATTTCCTGCTCCGCCGCCACTGGAGACGACCCGCACTTAGCCGGCGAATAACGCCACTTGGTGATGACTTCCTGCACCGCTTGCCGGACCTCGGGATCGCCGGAAAGGATCTTGACGTTTTCCAGGTTCCCCTCCTTGTTCACGATGGCGTACACGCGCACCACCCTCGCCTCGGCGTTCCGGCGGGCAACGGTCATGCCGAATGTGGGCCGGGGCGTTTGCAGCGGTTTGGCCGGGACCATGGCTTCGCAAGTATCAAATTCCAGCGGGTGCTCTGGAATGGCAAAGGCCGTATCTGCAAAATTCGCCTTTTGCACCTCAATTTCCTGGATGCTCAGGACCGGCCGCTCGGATTTTTCCTCCTCCAACAAGACCGTGATCTTGTGCGGGAAGAGCTGCTGGCCGGCGACTTGATAGTCGGAGAACTCATACGCCCGTTGCTGGTCAAGGTTTTCCAGCAGCACCGTGCGCGAAGCGTCAAAGCAGAGCCGGTGTTTTTCGTGGCCTTTCACGTCAAAGCAATCCGCCGGCGTGTTCTGCACCTTCTTGTGCGAGACGTTGCCCAGGGTGGCGTCACCGTCTTCGGCCAGGCGGTCCCAGGCATGGTCGGTTTCGACCAGGCGTCCCAGGCCCGGCACCGGGTAGGGAGTCGAGCGGGTGATGTATAGCTTGTTGCCGAGAGTCAGCTTGGTCTCGCGATAGTCTTCCACCATCAACTCGGTCAGTGACCGGTCTTTGTCGCGATAGATGGTGATCCGGCCGTGCTTCTCGTTAGAGGCGCCCGGATTGATGATGACCGCGGCGTGCATCTCGTAGGGAAGAATTAACGACGGCCCGGAAAGCTCATGCGCTTTTTGTAGCAGCGTTTTGGCGTCCAACCCCGCGTTGTCCTGGGCGAGGACCAATGAGGAAACAGCGAGGCATACAACACACGTCGGCAGAAAAAATCGTGTTTGGCTTTTCATAGGCGCAGTTATCTGACAGTCATTCGGGATAAAGCAGCCAACGAGTTTACCGTGCGAAAGCAACGCCAATCCAGCGTTTTTTACTTGCCCGACGCTCTCCAAGAGGTACTGGGGCTAGACACCGATGACAGAGCCGGCTACCTGATGGACTGGGATAATGTGATCATCGTGTCTTTTTCTGCTGCGACCGCATGACCATCACACATTCCTGGAGAAAAACGCCATTGTGCGGCCGCTTCTCTTCCCGCTTTTTCAAAGGCCGGCCCCTCGGGCGAAAACACATGCACGTCAGTAAAAGAGCCATCCTTGTCGATTATGCCGTAGATAAAAATCGTGGCTGTCGGCCGGTTTCCCTGCGCCAAATCGCGCGGATATGCTGGCTCCACTCGATGGGTGAACTCACCACCCTCAATGTTGTCACAGGTCTCGAATTCGCGCGCATGCTCCGGTGCGGCAAATGTTTCCGCTTGCGGCAGGAGCTTCTTGATCTCGGCATCGCGTAGTTCGAGGCGCGTTTTTGGCTCGTGCATGTCGATGCGGATGGATGTCGGCAGTTGGCCCTCGCCCAGCCTGGCAAAGCCGGACAGCCTTACGGTCTGAAAGTTCGTCTTTGTTTCCAGAAGCGACTTGCTTTGGGCATCAACACAGTACCGAGTTTCCCAATCATGGTAGCGCGGATCTTTAATCGAAAAACACTGCACCTCGATGTTTCCGTCCTTCTTGGTCTTAATGCCACTCAACTTTGCATGAAGCGGTATGACGATCTTCCACAGCCGGTCGGGAAAAGTTAAAGGATTCATCCGCAGGGGTGGAAACGGCTGGGACCTCGCAATGTACAGTTTACTGCCATCTCTGACCCGGATTTCGCGATAGCCTCCCAGCTGCAACTCGCTGCGAAGGCGATTGGCATCTTGATAAAACCGCAGTTCCCCGATCTGTTGCGCCCCTGAGTCTGAGTTGAAAACCACCCGGGCTGTCATTGCGTAGGGGCCAATTCTTGCCGGATCGGAACGTTCGTTGACGGCAGCGATCAGTTGCACAGCGGCGGCGTGATCATCGGCCGACGCCTTGGCGTCCTGAGCGAAGAGTGGAGCGGTCAGAGCAGAGCACACAGCAACGCACAGCGGCAGAAAAACTGATTTGGTTGTCATGGTGTGGGACGGCCGTCCAAGAACGGCAGCGGAAGAGTTTAACTCTCAGGAGGAACGGAATCCACTGCCCCATTTGCGGCCGTTGGCGCGGGTTGATCCCCGATACGGTTTATGGTATAAACCGGTTCATAGGTTTAGCATTCCGGCGGATTAACTATGCAGGAAAACCAACCACTCATCGTAGAGCAGACCCGCACCGGCGATGGAAGCATCCTTGGCGACCGGCTCAAATTTGTCAGTTACGCCTTTAGCGGGCTTCAGGGTCTCTACATGGTGGCGGGCGGCGTAGGCTGGGCTATCTACGCCATGGTGACTGCTTTCTGGGGGGACAGTCTGTGGGGCGGGCTCTGGCTGTTCCTTTTGATCACGCCGCTGTTCTTTGCTTGCATCATCTGGATTCCCAGGTATTACACACGTCGATTTGGTGTTTTTCGACCGCGGCCAGCTCCAGTGCCAAGACCCTGGAGCAAGAAGCAGATGTTGGGCCTCATCCTGATTGGGGTGGGCCTGTACTTTCTGTTGAGGATACTGGAACACTCGTTTCATCCTCGCGTTGATCTGGGCTGGCTCCTGATGCCCCTTTTGCTGCCATGCTTTATCCTCGTCGGGCCCTGGAGGAAATTGCGCTCGAAGGTTGAAATTACGGTCATTTCTGTTGCGTCGGTCACACTTGCTCTAGTGGCTTTTCTTCCGCTTTGGGTTGCGATGGGCCCGATAGCGCTGTCACTATGGAAAGCGCTTTTCGCGGGGACTGGCTGGGTGGCCCTCGGTCTGTGCGATTACATCACTCTGACCCG
>CAZFRV010000327.1:0-8764 GCA_964521445.1 uncultured Acidobacteriaceae bacterium | reverse complement strand
AGGCCTCGTCACCGTTGGCTGCCCAGAAAACTTTTCCGCCGTGGGCAATCACCTTCTCTTCGAACTGGAGCAGGTACTTGTCCAGATGATTGATGGCTTCGCGCTTGATCTCCTGGCACTTGCGCCGCGCCGCTTCCCAATCTTTGAACCTGCCGCGGCCGCGGAGATGCGCCGCGTCATAGCTCTCCATGTTCTTGCGGATGATCTCGCGATGGACGAGGTCGGCCGACTTGACGGCGGCATCGCGCAGGAACTGTTGTGCGGGCGAACTCATGGTTTGCCATTCGTGTGCGCATGGTCACACGAATTTAAATTTGAGATTTCAAATTGCAAATTTTCAATCTCCTGTCTTTATCTGTGTTATCAGCGATAAGCCGTTATGCCCTTCACGTCTTCCGATTTCCCGATGCCCAGATCACCCCGATTTCCCGATCACCGGATCGCCAGATCTCATTTTCTTCTCCGCGCCTCCGCGTCTCCGCGGTGAACATGTTTTATCCAGGGCCTTCGCACGCCAAAATACTCGCCAGATGAATGGCTTTGGCCCGGTCCTTGCGCCGGCCCAGGATTCCCTGCACGTGCATCAGGCAGCTGGGATCGATGGCCGTGACGTACTCGGCGCCGGTCACCGCTACACTATCGCACTTGGACTCGCCCATCGCCACGGAGATGCTTTCGAACTTGGTGGCAAAGGTCCCGCCAAAGCCGCAGCATTCGTCATGGCGCAGCATCTCCACCAGCTTCAGGCCGCGTACGTCGCGCAGCAACTGCAGCGGCTCGTCGCGCAATTTCAATTCGCGCAGCCCGTGGCACGAGGCATGATAGGTGACGGTGTGCGGAAACACCGCGCCCACGTCGGTCATGCCCATCACCTTGACCAGAAACTCTGAGAGTTCAAACGTGCGCTTGCCCAGGGCGATAGCCGCGTCATGCAGCGCGCCGGAAGGGATCAGCTCAGGGTAGAACACGCGCACCATCGTGGTGCACGAGCCGGAGGGGCACACAATCGTCTCCGCATCCTGGAAGACGCGCAGAAAGCGTTCCGCGCAGGGGCGCGCCTCGTCCCAGAAGCCGGAGTTGAAAGCCGGCTGGCCGCAACAGGTCTGTTCTTGGGGATAGTCCACCTGGCAACCGATGCGCCGCAGAACTTTTACCGTGTCCACCGCCACCTCAGGCTGTAGCTGATCGACAAAACACGGCACGAAGAGTGAGACTTTGCGGGCCATCGGGAGACTGCGAGATTCTAACAAACCTCGCCGCTGATAAACGAATGTGGATCGGTGGCCGCCACCATGAGAGCGAATGTTTTGGTACATTCTCATTACTACCGATTTCGTACTTGAAAATAGAGTGTAAAAGGCAACTATGTGGCTTGAACCAATTACCTTGCGTGGAACGCACGCCATCCTGGAGCCGCTATCCCGCGCCCATCATGATGACCTGGCAGAAGCTGTGCAGGATGGCGAGCTGTGGAAGTTGTGGTACACCATTGTCCCCGAGCCTTCCAGGATGCTGGCGGAGATCGATCGCCGCATGGAGCTGCAGGCCAATGGCCTTATGCTTCCCTTTGCCGTCATTGACACTCGGACCGCGAAAGCCGTAGGCATGACCGGCTACTGGAACGTAGACGCGCCCAACCGCCGGTTGGAGATCGGCGGCACCTGGTACCGCAAGAGCTTGCAGCGCACGGCATTGAACACCGAGTGTAAGTTGCTCCTGCTCACGCACGCTTTTGAAACCCTGGGCTGCATCTGCGTGGAGCTGCGCACGCATTTTTTCAATCATCAGAGCAGGCGCGGCATTGAGCGTCTGGGCGCCAAGCTTGACGGCGTTCTGCGCAATGACCTGATCATGCCCAACGGGACCATCCGCGACACCTGCGTCTATAGCATCATCGCCGCCGAGTGGACCACGGTAAAGACACATCTTGCTTTTAAGCTGAGCCTACCAACTGGCAATACTGACTGCGCAGGGCCGAAAAGCTGACGTATCCAGCAGCCCTCTGCATTGCTTGCCCAACTCTCATACTTGTTGCCAAGAGCAGGCAAACATTCACTTTAACTGTCTGCACTCGTACTTCTAACAGTTGTGTCCTCGGGCAATGCTCTTGATCCTACTCAGGTGGAGGTTTGTCCCATCCATTAAGAGTAACTGCCGGGCGGGAAGCGGCCGCTGAGAGATGGCCGTGCGAGTTTGCTGGCGTGCAACGGGCATCCGCTAGTGAACAAGAGAAGAGTCCGACAACGCAGACGTTCGCGATGGTTGCTGGCCACCTCAATGGCGGTCCTCCTTGTCCTGGGAGCAGCCATCGTTGCCTTCAGTCACTTTCCGCGAGCCAGCGTGATGGGCGCTCCGCCAGTGCACGGGCCGGCGTTCCTCCCTACCGCTTCTAATCGCAATCCGGCTCCGGGCACTGCTCCGCCTGGGATGGTGTGGATCCCCGGCGGCGAATTCTCCATGGGCCTTGAGGACCCGCGCGACCATCCCGAGGGCGGCATGCAATCCATGGACGATGCGCGCCCCATCCATCGCGTTTACGTCGATGGCTTCTGGATGGACCGGACCGATGTCACCAATCGGGAGTTCGCCCGCTTCGTCAAGGCCACAGGATACATCACAGTGGCCGAACGCAAGCCTCGCGTCGAAGACTATCCGGATGCCCTGCCGGAAAACCTTGTAGCCGGCTCCGTAGTCTTCACTCCTCCCGATCATCCGGTCGAACTCGACAATTCCTACCAGTGGTGGCGCTATGTTCCCGGCGCGAACTGGCGCCATCCCCTGGGCCCGGGCAGCAGCATCAAGGGCCAGGAAGAATATCCGGTCGTCCATATTGCGTATGAAGATGCGCAGGCGTATGCCAAATGGGCGGGCAAGCGCCTGCCCACGGAAGCCGAGTGGGAGTTCGCCGCGCGCGGCGGCCTGGCCGGCAACCTTTACGCCTGGGGCAATGACTTCCATCCGCATGGCCGGTGGATGGCCAACACGCACCAGGGATCTTTTCCTCTGACCGACGCGGGGACTGACGGCTATGCCGGCATCGCGCCGGTGGCGCAGTTTCCTCCCAACGACTATGGGCTGTATGACATGGCGGGCAACGTCTGGCAATGGACCAGCGATTGGTATCGTCCGGACTATTACGCGCAACTGGCTGCCGCCGGTGTGGCACGGAACCCACACGGCCCCGAGTCATCCTATGACCCCAGCGAGCCAACCGAGCATAAGCGCGTCCTGCGCGGCGGATCGTTTCTGTGCACCAGCCAGTATTGCAGCCGCTACCTGGTTGGCAGCCGCGGCAAGGGCGAAATCTCCAGCGGCAGCAATCATCTCGGCTTTCGTTGCGTAAGCGATGCCAATCCTTTGCCCGCCAGCCTGGCGAACAAGGCCGGAGGCGCCAACGAGCAAGCATCTCGCCAGAGATCTGGCACAGAAGAGGACTGGAGAAAACCGTGAATTCTTATCGAAGCCTTTCGCTCACGATTTTGTTTGGCATGCTGACTCTGCTCTTATGCCTGCCGGCGAGGGCACAAGTAGAGCCGGCGCTAAATTTGCAGACGCACCCCGGCCCAACTCCTCAGCCAACACCCCCTCCGCTCGCGCCCACAACCACGGACGACAGCGGCTCACACTTTTCCCTGAGCCCGTATCTCTGGTTCGCCGGCGCGCACGGCACAGTGGGAGCCCTGGGCCGCGATGTCAGCGTTCATGCCAGCCCGGGAGACCTGCTCTCGCACTTCGACATCGGCCTGATGGGCGCGGCCGAGTATCGCTATAACCGCTATGTGCTCACCGGCGATTTGTTGTGGATCAGGCTTTCTGACAGTAAAGCCCTGCCCTTCACCGGCCTGGGCGCGGTTTCCGCCGACTTCAGGGCGGGGGAATTGGTCTGGACATCGAAGATGGGCTACCGCGTAATCAACAGCGAAAAATTCAAGACGGACTTTTTGGTGGGCGCCCGTATCTGGCATTTCAGCCAGAAATTGAGCTTCAACCCGTCGTTGCTGGGTATAGATGTCAACCCCTCGCAGAACTGGGTGGACTTCGTGCTCGGCGGGCGCGTCCAGCTTCCCATGGGCAAGAAATCTGTGATCGACCTGGCAGGCGACGTGGGCGGCTGGGGAGCCCAGGCAAAACTGGATTACCAGATCGCCGCGCTGCTCGGCTACAAGCTGTGCGACAAGTGGACAGCGTGGCTGGGTTACCGCTACCTGTTCATCGACTATCGCCGCAATAACGGCGTCGTCAACATGGTCACCTCCGGCGCGCTGCTCGGGTTGACCTACACCTTCAAGTAAGGGCCGCCGTCTAGAAACCGTGGTGCGCGTTTGCGATTTTGTCCGTGAGGAGTTGACATATGCGACGTAGCAAAATACTGAACCTGGCGACCGGTGTCGCCCTTGTCGCGGCCCTGGGTCTCGCCTCGCGCGCGCACGCGCAGGCTATACAAACCACGGGCAAGCCGTGTGAGCCTGCCGCCACCACCACGGTGGACGGCAGGTATCTGCCGAGTCCGCCGCCGCTGTTTGGCGGAGAGATCAATCTTGACGCCAAGAATTCCAAGCCCTGCTGGCCAGCGCGGATCGTGCCGCCCAAGGGCGCGCCCAACATCTTGCTCATCATGACCGATGACGCCGGTTACGGCATTTCCAGCACCTTCGGCGGCGTAATCCCCACGCCCACCATGGATCGTATCGCCAAGGTGGGGCTGCGCTATACGCAGTTCCACTCCACGGCCTTGTGCTCGCCTACGCGCGCCGCCATCATCACCGGACGCAACCACCATTCAGTCGGCTTCGGCGTTGTGGCTGAACAGGCCACCGGGTATCCGGGCTACGACTCCGTCATCGGCGTGGATAACGGCACCATCGCGGCAATCCTGAGGGACAACGGCTACGCCACCTCGTGGTTTGGCAAAGAGCACAATACGCCCGACTATCAGTACAGCATCGCCGGCCCCTTCGATCAGTGGCCCGTCGGCATGGGATTTGACTATTTCTACGGCTTCATGGGCGGCGAGACCGACCAGTGGACTCCATTCCTCTTCCGCAACACCACGCCGGTTTTCCCCTGGGTCGGCAAGCCCGGTTACAACCTGATCACCGACATGGCCGACGATGCCATCCGGTATATGAATGAGCTCAACGCCGCAGCGCCGGAAAAACCCTTCTTTCTCTATTACGTTCCCGGCGGCACCCATGCACCCCACCAGCCCACAAAGGAGTGGATTGAAAAATTTAAAGGCAAGTTCGACATGGGCTGGAACGCCATGCGCGAGCAGATCTTCGCCAATCAGAAAAAGTTAGGCGTGATCCCGCCAAATACAACTCTTACACCCTGGCCGGACGGGCAGCCCGAGTACGGCGGCGCAAAACTACCCCAGTGGGACACACTCGGTGCGGACGAGAAAAAGCTCTTCGCGCGGCAGGCTGAGGTCTTCGCCGCCTACGTCGCCTACACGGATCATGAAATCGGCCGCGTGATCCAGGCCGTGGAAGATATGGGCAAGCTGGATAACACGCTCATCATCTATATCACCGGCGATAACGGCACCAGCTCGGAAGGCTCCATGATGGGCACGCCCTTTGACCTAGCGGCGATTCAGGGAGTCGACGTTCCCATCCAGGACCAGATGAAGTTTTTGGATGTTTGGGGCGGGCCGCAAACCCAGCCGCACATGGCGGTACCGTGGGCCTGGGCTTTTGACACGCCGTTCAAGTGGGTCAAGCAGGTGGCTTCTTACTTCGGCGGGACACGCCAGGGCATGGTCATCTCCTGGCCTGGTCATATCAAGGACCCGGGCGGCATCCGCAGCCAGTTCTCCCACGTGATTGATATTGTTCCCACCATTCTTGAGGCTACGGGCATTCCGGCGCCGGTCATGCTCAACGGCATCGCCCAGAAACCGATCGAAGGCACGAGCATGATGTACACCTTTGACAAAGCCAATGCCAACGCGCCTTCGCGGCACACCACCCAGTACTTTGAAATGTTCGGCAACCGCGCGATTTACCACGATGGCTGGATCGCCTGCACCATTCCGCCCGCGGGGCCCTGGCTGATGGGCAAAGCCAAGTTTCCCGATGTGGTGAATGGCTACAAATGGGAGCTGTACAACGTCGCCGAGGACTTTTCGGAGTCGAATGATCTTGCTGCCAAGCAGCCGGACAAGCTGCGCGAGCTCAAAGAACTCTTTCTGATGGAGGCCACGAAATACAATGTCTTCCCGCTGAGTAACGACATCCTCGGCCGTTTCATGGCGGCCCGGCCCAGCGCTACTGCCGGCAAGACCGTGTTTACCTATTCGGGTGAGATTTCCGGAATTCCCAGCAACAATGCTCCGAACATCCTGGACAAGTCTTACACCATCACCGCCGAGGTGGAAGTCCCCGCGAGCGGCGAAGGGATGATCGTGACCAATGGCGGACGTTTCGGCGGCTATGGGCTCTACCTGCTCAAAGGCAAGCCGGTCTTCCTGTACAACCTCCTGGGCATGGAGCGGTTCCGCTGGGAGGGCACGGCGCCGCTTACGCCCGGCAAACACACGATTGTTTTTGACTTCAAGTATGACGGTCCCGGCCCGGGCAAGGGCGGCACGGGTGTGTTGAAGGTTGATGGAACAGAGGCCGTCAGCAAGGCAATTCCGCATACCACTCCCATCATCATGAATCTTGGCGAAACCTTGGATGTGGGCGTGGACACTCGCACCGGGGTGGATGACACCGATTACCAAGTTCCCTTCCGCTTCACCGGCAAGATCAACAAAGTGACCATCAAGATTGGACCCGACCAGTTGAAGGCGGAAGACCAGAAGGCCAAACAGCAGGCCATCGCCAATGCAAACAACTAGAAGCGAGCTGCTCGTCGCTTCTCATGGAAAACGGAGAAATGGTTATGAAAACAACATCCAAATTGAAAAAGTGGCTCGCTGGCCTCGCCGCCGTAATTGTTATGGTGTTCCCGCTGGCGGCCCAACTCGCATGGGCGCAGAACCCGGAACTGCAGCAGAAGCTTTCCGAGATCAAGCAGTCGGCTGCCGCGAACAAGCAAGCCCTGGCGCATTACACGTGGCAGGAACAAGAGACCATTGCCATCAAAGGCGAGGTCAAGGACACGAAGGTCTCCCAGGTGCATCTCGGGCCTGACGGAAAACCCCAAAAACAGGAAATGGAGAACCTGCCGCAATCGTCCGGCGGCAGGCAGCGCGGGCTGGGGCACCACGTCAAGGAGAAAAAAGGCGAGGAGTACAAGGAATACGGCCAGCAGATCGGGGCTTTGGCGCACCAGTACGCGCAGCCCGACCCGGAAAGACTGCAACAGGCCTTCCAGCAGGGGAACGTAATGCTCGGTTCAGGCGGCGCGCCGGGCGAAGTAAAGATGGTAATCAGCAACTACGTGAAGCCCAACGACAAGGTCACGCTGACCTTCAACCAGCAGGCCAAAGCGATTCAGAGCATGCAAATTCAGTCCTACCTCAATGATCCCAAAGATGCAGTAACCATCGCCGCGCAGTACAGCCAGCTGCCCGACGGAACGAATCACGTTTCCACCATGCAGATCAACGGCGTGAGCAAGAACCTGCAGGTCACTACGCAAAACTCGGACTACCACAAGACGATGTAGGAGTGAAGTGACACGGACCGGGCCTCACGCGCAGAAGCCGCCAAATCGTCCGCCGATGATTTCGAGCGAACGAGTTTTTAAGGAGTAGATCCATGCAGCCGAAGAAAAAGGCACTAGCACTCATACTGGTACTCGCCGCGCTTTCCTGCGTCAGCCTGGGCCAGAGCAGTAATCCGCAGCGCACCAATCCGCAAAGCGCTACTTCACAGAAACCCAACATCCTGTTCATCATGGGCGATGACATCGGCTGGATGCAGCCCAGCATCTATCATCGCGGCCTGATGGTGGGGGAGACGCCCAACATCGACCGCATCGGGCGCGAGGGAGCGATCTTCATGGACTACGTCGCCATGCAGAGCTGCACTTCCGGCCGCAACGCTTTCTTCACCGGCATGTATCCCTTGCGCACCGGAATGATCCCGCCGCAGCTGCCCGGCAGCCCGTCTTATTTACGGCCCGGCACTCCGGCGCTGGCCGTCTTCCTGCGCGATCTCGGCTATAGCACGGGCGAATTTGGCAAGAACCACCTGGGTGATCACACTGCATCCCTGCCCACGGCGCACGGCTTCCAGGAATATTGGGGCTACCTCTACCACCTCGATGCGATGCAGCAAGTGAGCTTCCCTGACATCAACTCCAGCCCGACCAAACAAGGCGTGGTTCCTCCGTGCAAAAACACTCCTATCCCTGGCGTGCCGGAAGTCCCCGGCGCCGTGGACCCCAAAACCGCAATTTGCCTGACTCCTCCGCGTCCAGTGCTCTGGTGCAAGTCCTCTGACGGCACGGAGAAAAACCAGACGTGCAAGGACGAGGGGCCGTTGACGCTCGACCGTTCACGAACCGTGGACGAGGAAATCTCCGCCAAGGTCGTCGACTTCCTTGATCGTAATGACCCCAAGAAAACGGGCAAGCCATTCTTTGTGTGGTACAACCCGGCGCGCATGCACGTTGTGACTGTGCTCTCGCCCAAGTATGAGGCCATGCTCGGCACGCGGGGCGGGAAGGACTGGGGTGTGAACGAAGCCGGCATGAAGCAGATGGACGACAACATCGGCGTAGTGCTGCAAAAGCTCGAACAGATGGGCCAGCTCGATAACACCATCGTCGTCTTCACCACCGACAACGGCGCTGAAGCCATCAGTTTCCC
>CAZFRV010000326.1:0-13307 GCA_964521445.1 uncultured Acidobacteriaceae bacterium | reverse complement strand
AGCCCAATCTGGTGGTGGAAACCGGGACCTTTCTCGGCGTCAGCACGGTTTACATGGCCGAGGGGCTGCAACGCAACGGGTCGGGCAAGATCATCACCTGCGAGCCTGACCGCGAGGTGTTCGCCAAGGCCAAGGAAAAGATCGACGGCTCCGGCCTGGGCAAGTGGGTGGATTATCGTTGCGAATCGAGCATGGAAGTCAAGGTGCCGGGCACCATCGACGTGCTTTTCTGCGATTCACTACCGGAGCTGCGCGAGCCTGAAGTCCGCCACTTCCTTCCCCAGGTCAATCCCAACGGTGTGATCCTGATGCACGATGCGAGTTCCCACCTGAAGACCGTCCGCGAAGCCGCGCTGCGCATGGAGCGGGAAGGCCTGATCTCGGTGGTGCTGCTGCCTACGCCGCGGGGACTGGTGCTGGCCCAGAAGAGAGAAGGAAGGGCGTGAAGTCGATTAGGTAAGGTGGGTAATTTGGTAAATGGGTAATTGAAAAGCGTCATGGCGTCAGGTTTTCAAAATTACCCATTTACCAACTTACTCAATTACCTAATCTCTTCTTTGAAATCTCCCACGCTTTTGCATACTTCCAGCTCACATAACTCGCGTGGGTCATGAGCACCAGCAGGCCTTCGCGGCCGTCGAGAAAGCCCAGCCGGAAAAAATAGGAATACAGAAACCGCACCATCGGCCGCAGCACGATGTTGATGACGCTGAAGCCCACCGGGCCTTTCTCCACTTCCATCTGCGCACCCAGGGAAGAATACCGGTTGGCATGCTCGATGAAACTTTCGAGCGTGGGGTATGCGTGATGAATCAGGTCTCCGTTCAGATGACCGAGCGGGCTCGGCATCTTCATGTCTTCATGGACGGCGCGCAGCTCAAATTCCGTGGCGCCGCGCTTGATCAATCGCAGCTTGGGGTCGGGATAGTAACCACTGCGTTTGAGCCAGCGCTTCAGATACATGTTTCTGCGATTCATGGTGTATCCGGCGAACGCCGGTGCCGGTCCGGCCTTCAACAGCGCATGGATGCTGGTGGCCAGTTCAGGGCTGACTTCCTCGTCGGCATCGAGCGAAAGCACCCAGTCGCAGCTGGCCTTGGCCAGCGCGGAATTTTTCTGTAGCGCGAAGCCTTTCCAGGGTTCCACGAAGACGTTCGCCCCGTATTGCCGGGCCACGGCCACGGTGGAATCAGTGCTGCCGGAATCGACGACGATGATCTCGTCGGCGATGGCGCGGACGCTCTCCAGCGTTCGCGCGATGTTGGCCTCTTCATTCAGCGTGATGATACAGATGGAGAGAGTCATGGGCCGAAGCATATCAGGGCCGCATGGTTCACAAAAGGTCCGGTTCAACGTACACTCGCCATAACTGTGCTTTTCGAGTGTCCTTTGTCCTTCGATCCACAAGGCGATGCATTTCCGCCCACCCGCCACTCCGTGGTCACGGGCGCGCAGAGCGATGATCCCGGCCAGCGAAGCCGGGCCTTAGACTCCATAGCCACCGCCTACTGGAAACCGGTGTACAAATACCTGCGCTTGCGCTGGCAGATGGATCCCGAAGATGCCCGCGATCTCACCCAGGAATTCTTTGCCCGCCTGATCGAAAAAAACTTCCTCGATTCCTACGATCCCGCGAAAGGCCGGCTGCGGACCTTCCTTCGCACCTGTGCCGACAGATTGTTTTTCAATCAGGCTCGTGACGCGCGACGCCTCAAGCGAGGCAGCGGCGCCGTGGTCGCCCTGGATTTCGAGCAGGCCGAGCATGAACTGGCCGCAATCGCACAAACCGAATCGCCCGAAGACTGTTTCGAGAAGGAATGGGTGCGCACACTGTTCGCCTTGGCCGTGGACCGCTTGCGCGGGCAGTGCCAGGCGGCGGGCAAGGCGGTCCATTTCGGACTTTTCAAACATTACGATCTTGCCGAGTCTGTCCCCGCGCCCTCGTACGCAGACTTGGGCCGCGATTTCGGTCTGGCCACGACCGAGGTTACCAACTACCTGGCCTTCGCCCGTCGCAAGTTTCGTCGCTGCGTGCTCGATCAACTCCGGGAGATGACAGGGAGCGAGGACGAGTTTCGCCGCGAAGCGCTTTCGCTGCTGGGGGTGGACCCGCCATGACATGGCTTTCCGACGACGTTGTGGGCCGTCTGCAATCTGCCATGCAACTCCCGGACCTGGCCGGCACTCGATACCGGGCCGTCCAGTTCCTGGGGCGCGGCGGCATGAGCACGGTGTGGCTTGCCGAAGATACTTTGTTGCAGCGCCGAGTGGCGCTGAAGATTCTGGGTTTGGAAGACAGTTCCGCCGATCTTGCTTCGCGGCTCATACTGGAGGCCGTGGTGCTGGCTCGCTTAGAGCATCCCGGGATCGTGCCCGTGCACGATACCGGCACGCTGGCCGATGGCAGGATTTTCTACTGCATGAAATACGTCGAAGGGCAGACGCTGGATCAGCACATCGCCGGCAGTTCTTTGCGAAAACGCCTACATTTGCTGCAACGGATTGCCGAACCGCTGGCCTTTGCCCACGCGCGGGGCATTGTGCATCGCGACCTGAAGCCCGGCAACGTCATGGTAGGCCCGTTTGGCGAGGTCTTGATCATGGACTGGGGTCTGGCGAAAATCATCGACCCGAGTTCGCGCGAGCCTGCCGTTGCGCCGTTGGGCCGGACGGAGACTGAGACCGTCCCAGCTCCAGGTTTCCAGTCGACCGGGCACGGAAGCATACTGGGTACACCAGGGTACATGGCTCCGGAACAGGCCCGCGGTGATGTTAAGCAGATCGATCAGCGCACGGACGTCTTTGCCCTGGGCGCGATGCTGAGCTTCATGCTTCGTGACGCGACACCGCAGAAGACCTCGCCGCCGAAGCCGCTGGCCGCCATTTGCCGCAAAGCGATGGCTCTGGACATGGCGGAGCGATATGAATCCGTGCGCGATTTGGCAGCGGACGTCGCCCGGTATCTGGAGGGAGATCCGGTTAGCGTCTATCGCGAGAGTATGCTGGAGCGCGCTGCCCGATTCTGTACGCGCCATCAGGCAGCCATTGTGCTCATTGTGGCTTATCTGCTGATGCGTCTGCTCTTCATTCTTTTTTCCCGCCGGTGAGACAACGGCTAAAGGAATCACGGCGAACGGGTAATACAACGCCAGGGGACTTCCCCAGGAGGGTTGGAACAATGAACAAGATCTTGCTTGGAATCGTGTTGGGCGGCGTGCTGGGTATCTTTGACGGCCTGACTTCGTGGTTTACGCCGGCGGTGCGCAACGGCATCGTCGGCATCGTGATTGGCTCGACTTTCAAGGGCATCATCGCCGGCGTGCTGATTGGCGTGTTTGCTCGCAAAGTA
Source organism: uncultured Acidobacteriaceae bacterium (assembly GCA_964521445.1). Classification (GTDB taxonomy): domain Bacteria; phylum Acidobacteriota; class Terriglobia; order Terriglobales; family Acidobacteriaceae; genus Angelobacter. The sequence goes on along the minus strand of CAZFRV010000326.1, from coordinate 9,958 downwards.
AACTCACTGGCTCTGGGTATCGTTTTCGGGCTGGGAATCGGCCTGCTTCTCGCCTTCGGCGTGGCTTACATGCAGCATGGATACTACTTCCAGATCATGCTCCCTGGAGCGATGGTCGGCTTGATCGTAGGGTATGCCACCCAGCGCTACGGGGCCACAGCCCAACTTCAGAGGACGTAAACGTTTCGGCCACCGGCTGCGGCGATTCGGAACGAAGCGAGAGGGTATCAGCCTCAGTGCTGTTTGGCGAGATCGTCGGAAAGCAACCGAGCCTTCAAGGCCAGGTTGTAAGCGCGGGTAAGATCGTTGGCCTTGGTGGCCTGCCGGCTCTGATTGACGTAGTCGCGGATCTGCGCCGCCACAGCTTGTTCATCCGCGGATAGCTGCCGCTTGATGCCATTCAGGCTGGCTTCCGTAGTTTGCAGCAACTGCTCGGTGGTCGCCTGATCGCGAGCGATCTGGTCATGAGGCAAGCTGGGGGAAATCTGGCCCGCTGCAGGGGCGGCATCGGCTCCGTCCGGCTTGACGACCTTTCGGGTGTTGCGCGCGGTCTCGGTGCCGGTCTTTTTTGTCGCCGGTTTGGCGTTGGTGCTCTTGGTCTTGGCGGCGTTCGATTTTTCATCAGCAGCCGGCTGCGAGTCCTTTGGCTGCGAATCCGTAGGCTGAGCATCCGGTGGAGGCGTTCCCTGGGTGGGCTGCGACTCCTGGGTTTGCGCTTGTTGCTCTGCGGGCTGGGGCTCTGGTGGCTGGGCGGTGGTCGGAGGAGCAGGCTGGGGCGCGGCCACCACCGGTTTTTTCTGCGAGCATCCGGAAAGCAGCGTTGCTGCCATCAGGCACGCGATGAAGAGGGGACGGCTTCGCATCATCTTCTTCATGTCTTGCTCACCGAATCCTCAGGGGCGATGCGGGCGGGCTCCGGTCCTCCAGCGCTCTCGGCGATCGGGAAGCGCAGGTAAAACGTAGTGCCGTGTCCGGGGACGGAGGTAAACTCCACCGTCCCGTGGTGCAACTGCACTACGCGGTAGGCCATCGCCAACCCGATGCCGCTGCCACCCTTTTTGGTGGTGAAGTACAGGTTAAACACTTTGTCGCGAATGTCCGGGGGAATGCCCGCTCCTTGATCGCGCACCGTGATCAGCGCTCCATCGCCTTCACGCCGGACGGCCAGGCGCAGCTTGCCACCCTCGGGCATGGCCTGCACGCCGTTCAAAACAATGTTGAGCAGGGCCTGCTTGACCAGGTCGGCATCGATGCGCACCGGGATCGGGTCCTTGCCGGCCTGCCGTTCGATATGGACTTTGTGCTGCTCCGCAGCGGGCGAAGCCAACTGCACCACATCGTCCACCATCCGGCGTAAGTCCATCTCGCTGAGCCGGAGGTCCACGGGCCGCGTGAAGTCCACCAGGGTCTGCACGACGCGGTCGAGCCGCTGAATTTCGCTGCCAATGACGTCCATGTGACGGCGCGTATCGGGGTCGATCTCCTTGAGCTTCTGCCGCAACACTTCCAGGTGGACCACGATGGCATTGATCGGATTCTTCACTTCATGGGCCACGCCCGAAGTCAAGCGGCCGATGGCGGCCAGGCGGCGCGAAAGCTCAATCTCATCTTCAATACGATGCACTGACTCAGCATCGCGCAACGTCAGCAGGGCCCCGATGCGTTCGCCGCGTTCTTCGATGAAATCGAGAGACACCTGAATGCGGCGGCCGTGCTCAGTCTCAATTTCTTCCTGGCCCACGGGCTGATGGGTTTCGATGGCTTCCAGGATGGCGCGCGCCAAAGGCGAATCGTCGGAAAATATTTCCGCGGGACGGCAGCCCAGCATGGCGCCGCGCGGCTTGCCGATGAAACGCTCGGCAGAAGCGCTGACCAGAACCGCTCGGAAATCGCTGGTGAAGAGCATGACGCCGTCTTGAAGGTTCGCCATCATCTGGTCCAGGTTTTCTTTCAGGGCGGAGAAAACTTCCTTGACGTCGCGCATCTGCCGACCCAGGCGTTCAATCTTGCTGGTGACTACGCCGTATTCGTCAGAACGCCCAACCGGGGCAGCTTCCCCAGGTCCCACTTGGCCGGCGCTGATCAAATCGAGCTGACGGCTGATGGCGGCCAGCGGCCGCAAGGCCAAGTTGGAAAGTCCGGCAGCTAGAACCAGGCAAACCAGAATGGCCCCCCCGGACAAGAAGAGCGCCCTGCGCATCTGGTCACGGATGGCACTTTTCAGAAAAAGCGTGGACACGCCAATGCGTACTTCGGCGAACGGCGAGCCGGCGGGGCGGTCCAGTTGCATTCGCACATCGTAGGTCCGCGTCGGCCCGTACAGGATTTTCATCTGTTGAAAAAGTCCAGCGTGCACGAGAACAGAAAAATCTTCCCGTCGCGGAACTTGTTTGCCGACCAGCTCCGGCGTGGTATGCAGCCAGGCCCGGCCGCTGGTCTCGACGATGGCGGCGTCGTAGACGGTTTGCGTATCTCCCTGGACCGAATCCAGCAGCGCGTTCAGTTCGGAATCAGTCTGGAGGATCTCCTCCATCGCCGAGGCTACTTCCTTGGGGTTGTTGAGGTTGATCCGGGAACTGGTTAGATCCGCCTCCAGCGCGTCCTTGGCGACGTTGAAGATTTCCTGCACAATGAACTGGCTGCTGTCGTAGGCGTCCTGAATGCGCTGGTGCACCACCTCGAAGACGTACAAAGCGGCGAGTGTGGCCACGATGGCCACCACCATTCCCGTGACCGCAAACACCAGCTTGGTTTTGAGGCGGAGCGCAGGCATACGATCTCTTGATTCTAACGTGCAGTCTCGCCCGCCAGGGCGGAGGAGTTGCCGTATTCCTTCAGTTTATTATGCAGGGTCTTCAGGCTGATCCCCAGGATTTCGGCGGCCCGCGTTTTATTGTTGTGGGTAGCCGCCAGGGTCTTCAAGATCAGCATCTTTTCCGCTTCTTCCACCGTGGTCCCCACGTCCAGGCGTATGCCGTCGCCGTCACCCGCCGGGACCTTGAGTCCGGCGCTGCCGAAGTTGGGCGGCAGATGTTTAGGCTCGATCAGGGGGCCATCACACACGATCACCGCCCGCTCCAACGTATTGCGCAATTCGCGGACATTGCCCGGCCAAGCATGCGCGATGAATGCTTGCAGTACCACATCACTCACGCCGGCGACGTTGCGTCCGTGCTTGGCATTCATGTCGGCCAGTAACGCCTCCACCAGTTGCGGGATATCTTCCTTGTGCTCGCGTAGCGGTGGCAAGTGGATGTTGAAGACGTTCAATCGGTAATAAAGGTCGTTGCGCAACTGGCCGTTCGCCACCGCTTCCTCGGGAATCTTGTTGGTGGCGGCAAGGACGCGCACGTCTACCGAGGTTTCGGATTTGCTGCCCAGGCGGCGAAGCTTGCGATCTTCCAGGACACGCAGCAGTTTGGCCTGAGTGCCAATCGGCATCTCTCCGATTTCATCCAGCAACAGGGTTCCTTCTTCCGCCAGTTCGAAACAGCCTGCGCGGCGCTCCAGCGCCCCGGTGAAGGCCCCTTTCTCATGACCGAAAATTTCGCTTTCAATCAGCGTTTCGGGAATGGCCGAGCAATTGATGGCCACAAAAGGCTTGCTCTTCCGCGGGCTCAACTCGTGGATGGTGCGCGCCACCATCTCCTTGCCGGTCCCGCTTTCGCCGGTAATCAGTACGGAGGCGGTGCTCGGGGCCACCATCTCCACCAGGTGAAAGATCTCCTGCATGGTCCGGGAAGAGCCCACCATGGTTCCCAGCGCGCCGGCGTCGCGCAGTTTGCGGCGAGTGACTTCCAGCTCCAGAGTGGTGCCCCGCTGCCGCGCTGCGTTCTGCAGGATTTGTTTGAGCCGCGCCGGTTCCACCGGTTTTTGAATAAAGTCATAGGCGCCGGCCTTCATGGCATCGACAGCCACGTCGATGCTTCCCTGCGCGGTGAGCAGGACCACGGCGATCGGCTGGGCCTGTTCGGCCAGGCGCTGCAGCAGCTCCATGCCGTCCATGCGGGGCATCTTGAAGTCCGTCAGCACGATCCCTGGCGACCAGGCAGCCGCCTTTTCCAAGCCCTCCAGACCATCACGCGCGGTCTCCGTGCGGTAGCCCCAAGCCGTCACTAACTCGGCCAGTCCGGACCTTTCATTCTCCTCATCTTCCACGATGAGGACCTTTTCCTGCGCGCTCAAATAGTTCTCCTTTCCGGCAGATTACAACCAGTAAACCCTCTCCTCTTAGATGAGCAAGCGTGTAAGAAAGTCTATACCCGTTGGTTCCATGACAGGACAGGGGTACGGGCTGTATTCCGTCTGTCCTAACTCCTGTAGAAACAGGGTTCTTTTCTCCTAAATCTGTGGTATATCTTGGCGGCTGTATGTGAGCTGAATTTTGATCCATTCCCCGGACAAGCGCTCGCGTGTTTTCTCGAGCAAGAGGTGGAACATGAAGAGCTACTTGGTGATCGCCGTCATGTTTTTGATGGCGGCTGTTTGGTTGGGGCCAAGCCTGCAGGTCCATGCAGCGCAGCAACCCGCAACCCAGGCGGACACTGCGCAGAAGGCTGCAAATCCCACGGCTGCCGCGAGCCCGGCTGGAAGTCAGGTGAATGGAGCCACGCCCGGCGCCCCGGGCAAACCCGCTTTCTACATTCTGGCTGAGTTCACCCAGTCGCTCAACGCCAAGAAGCTGAAACCGGGCGATCTGATCAAGGCTCAGGTCACTCAGGATGTCTTGTCCCACGGCAAGATCATTATCCCGGTCGAATCCAAGCTGATCGGCCACGTCACCGAGGTGAAGTCCCGTGACCCGGAAGACCCGGAGTCGCGTCTGGGAATCGTTTTCGACAAGGTGCTGCTGAGGCGTCCCCGGGAGGTCGATTTTGTCGGCGTCGTGCAGAGATTGGAGCCCCCGGCGGAACGCAGATCCCGGGTTGACGAGCCGTCACAGATGCTTGCCCCCGGCGGAATGGGTGGTGGCGCCATGGGTCCGGTCCCCATGACCACAGGAATGAACACAGGACCAACGGGCCGAGGTGGCGGCAGTTCCCAAACATATACGAGTGCTACAAATCCAGCGGGTTCACCCACCTTCCTACCGCCTCCAAGCCCGTCAGATCCGCCATCGAGGGCGGGAAAGGGAACTGGCCCAGTGGCTCCCGTAGAGCAGCAGCAGGCGATGAGCACGGGCATGCCGCTTGGAGTCTACGGAATCAAGGGGTTGAGTCTGATCCCAGGCCCGAGCGGTAGCACGCCGGGGCCGGTGATTCTCTCGCGGACAGGCGACATAAAGCTGGACAACGGCACCCAAGTTCTCCTTCGAGTCACCGACGCAATCGTGCCCCAGCCGTAGCTCGACGGATACGAGAAACCTGGCTCTCATGTTCCGCTCCGCGGGGGCAGAGCGGATGCTGGAACGTAAACCCGCGACTTAGGAATCTCCTTGTCCTTCAGTAACTTGCTGGCGGAGAATCGTCAATGGCAAGCTTACTAGCATTGAAATTCAGGAAGGTTTGACCAAGCGCCCATGCGTCCTGGGATCCTCACTCGCTTCATAGTCCTGGTCCTGCTGTTTTTCTGCTCAGCCGCAATGGCCGTGGCCCAGCAGTGGCAGCCGCTCGGCCCCGAGGGTGGCAGCGTCCGCAGTCTCAGCTTTGATCCCCGCGATCCCGACCGCATCTTCCTCGGCACCAGTGCGGGGATGCTTTATCTATCCAACGACAACGGAGGGTCCTGGTCGCGTTTCGCCCATCTGGGCAGCCCATCTGAGATGGTTTTGGATCACATCCTGATCGATCCTCTGAACTCCAAGAACCTCTACGTGGCGGCGTGGAACGCGCAGGCGCCCAATAGTGACGGCGATATGTTTCGCAGCCGCGATGGCGGCAAGACCTGGGACATCGCTGCCGAGCTGCATGGCAAATCCATTCGCGCACTGGCCATGTCGGCTGCGGACCCAAGAACTTTAGTGGCCGGCGCCCTGGACGGCGTTTTCCGTACCCGCGACGGCGGGGACACCTGGCAGCGCATCTCGCCGGAAAAACACGCCGAACTCAAGCAGGTGGAGTCTGTGGCCATCGATCCCGTTAACCCCGACGTGATTTATGCCGGCACCTGGCACTTGCCCTGGAAGACCGAGGACGGCGGCAAGACCTGGCGGAGCATCAAGAAAGGCGTGATCGACGATTCCGACGTCTTCTCCATCGTGATCGATTCGGCCAGCCCGGAGAACGTCTATATCAGCGCCTGTTCGGGAATCTATCGCAGCGATTCGGCAGGCGACCTGTTCCGCAAGCTCCAAGGCATCCCCTACTCGGCGCGTCGCACCCGCTCTTTGCGCATGGATCCGGCCGACCACAATGTGGTTTACGCCGGCACCACCGAAGGCCTGTGGAAGACAGCCGACGCCGGCGCCACCTGGCAGCGCCTCACTGCCGCCAACGTGATCGTGAATGACGTGCTCATTGATCCGCGCCATCCCTCGCGGCTGCTCCTGGCCACCGATCGAGGCGGCACGCTGGCCAGCGATGATGGCGGCGCAACTTTCTCGGCCTCGAACCGCGGCTTTAGCCATCGCCAGGTAGCCGCGCTGCTGGTGGACCGCACCGATAGCTCTGTGATCTTCGCCGGCTTGCTGAATGACAAGGAGTTCGGCGGCGCATTTATCTCTCGCGATCGCGGCCAGACCTGGCGCCAGATCAACGACGGGCTCGATGGCCGCGACGTCCTGGTGCTCCGCCAAGCCTCCGACAACTCTGTGATCGCCGGCACCGATCGCGGCGTTTTTCAGCTTCGCCCCGGCGACTCGCACTGGTTGCCGGTGAACCGCATTTCTGCCCAGGCCGAAGCCGCGCCTCAGGCTGTTCCCGTAAGAATGAACCAAGCGCCCACTCGCTCCGGCGTTGCTGAACTTGCCGTCCGCGTGACCGATCTGGAGCTGACGCCGCAGAGATGGTTCGCCGCCACCTCCGCCGGGTTCCTGATCAGTTCGGACTCGGGGCGGGTCTGGCGCAAGCTGGATCTGCCGGGCCTTCCCGGCGTCTCCAGCATCGCTGTGGCGGACCGCATGGTAGTTGCGGCCGGCCGCACCGCAGTTTTGATCTCGGTGAACGGCGGCGAGAGTTGGCTGCCCGCCAAATCGCTGTACGCAGACTTCAACGTCAATTCGGTCGCAGTCGAGTCTTCCGGCAACATCTGGCTGGCGGCGCGGGAAGGCGTCTTCCGCAGCACCGATATGGGCGACTCCTGGAAGCGTATCTACATGCGCCTGGACAACGTCAGGAGCCTGCAATTTGACGAAGACAGCCAGCGCATTCTGGCTACCGGCGCCGCCTCCAACAGCGTCTATGAGAGCCTCGACAACGGCCGCACCTGGGCGCCCATTAACTCCGGCTGGCCGCTGCGTGGCGTCAGCTCCGTTCATGGCCGTTTGCTGGGCATCACTCCCTTCGACGGCGTGGTGATCCAGCCGGAAACGGCCGCCAGCAGTCGCTGATCCGGGGCCGCAAACTCCGGGGCCAATGCCGCTGTCTCTTCCCCCTCAATTCCTCGACAGAAGGACGTTCGCCGGTTCTGTTGACCATCGGCGATTGCACGAACAAAGCGGTTCGCGGTGCAATGGCGACGTTACGGGAACTATCCGAGGGCAGTCTCAAATCGGGACGCAGCAGGCCGCCGGCATAGGTTCCGGATTGCCGACGATCCAAAGAGGCTCTACCTCACTTTTTGGGGTTCTCTTCTAAGTCTTTGTAGATGACGTGCCCTTCGTGAGCGCACCCCTTCTGTTCTTCTAGGGAGAGAGGTGTCACTTTTTCGTGTGGCAGCACAGAGTCGCACCGCATGTAACTCTCGAACCCGGGCGCTGAAAATACGAACACCACGCTGACATTCTCTGTGCCTGCGTTTTTTACACTTACCCAGGTATACGCCGGAATGAACACCGTTCCTCCCGCGTGCAGATCGCGTTCCTGGCTCCCCAGGTGAACGTGAACGATTCCCTTTACGATATACAGAATTTCATCCTGGCCTAGGTGTTTGTGCGATGGAAATTCGTCCCCTGGAGTGATGTCCTCGGTACCCATAACAAGGTGTTGAGAACCATTGTTTTTGGGGCTGACTTTCAGGATGAAGTCCCCAGGAGGAGGCTCTCGCCAAATCCGCCGCTCACCCTCATCTTTCTCCAGCAGGAGTGGTTTTGGAGCGGCCTGCGACGTGCTTGCGGAACTGGATTGTGCTGATCGAGTTTGAAAAAAGCACAGCGCAACGAGCATCACAGCCGTTGTCGCAAACGTTGTCGTAAATGAGGTTGAGTTCATGGCACATGCCCTTTTGTGACGGCCGCGGTCCCGCGGCGTCGTGGCATTGTACCCGAGTGACGGGTAAACCGGAGAGCCGGATCAACGAAGTGTTGCGCCAATCGTCTGCGACCGGCATGTCGTATTTTCCAGTGTTATATTCGACACCCAAACGAACGCACTTGAGTAGGAGATACGCTATGAAAGCACGGCGAAAGATCATCGTTTATATCGCCACGAGCGCCGACGGTTACATCGCCAGGCCGGATGGTGACGTGGAATGGCTCAATCGCCGGCCGCACACAGTCGATTACGGCATGCGCGCGTTCTACCCCACTATTGACACCATCCTGTGGGGACGCAAGACCTACGACTGGCTTCTTGCCTATTACAAGAAGAAGGGTAAGGTCCCCAAAGGCGGTATGTTTGACAAGAAGGTCGCCAATTACGTGTTCTCGCGGAAGCCTCCGAAACAGGCGGCGCCGGGCGTGGAATTCGTGTCGGAGCCTGTGCAAGGCTTTGCCCGGCGTCTGCGCGCAACGCCCGGAAAACATATCTGGATGATGGGCGGCGGAGAGCTGATCGCATCATTCCTCGATGCAGGCGAGATCGACGAATTCGACATTCACGTCATTCCCACCTTGATCGGTGAGGGCATACCGCTCGTGGCGCCGCGCCATCGGGACGTGTCGCTTCACTTACGCTCGGCGCGAAAGTATCCCGACGGCGTTGTTCGACTACGTTACGACTGTCGCAAGTTGAGCCGTTCTTCGGGCGTCTGAGCCCGCAGGCGAAATCCCGAGCGCAGCCGGGGGAACCCAAAAAGTCCCGGGGCGCGTGATCGTGAGAGCGGATGGTCCGAAAACAGCCGGCCAAGCAGGAGCGAACAGGGCTGGCAGCGAGTAACCCAGAATTCGGCGAAATTGCTGCGAATGCCCTACGACATTCGCTTAAAGTCGTCCGGCAATCTGGCGAGCAACGTTCTCTAGCTGCTTCTGAATTCCCGGAGTGAAATCGTCCATCGCGATATAGAAACGAACTTTGCCCTTAAGGACATGGAGCCCATGGTTTTTGTCAAAGTAAGCCTGGTCTCCGACACCGGTGATCGGCGTTGGCGGGCCATAGAACTTGCCCAATCTGGCGAACAAATCCGACGCGGCGGACGGCGAGGGATCAACGTATGCTCTGAACAGAAGCTTCCTCTCCCTGGCGTCCTTGGATCGTTTATATGTGCAATCTGTTCCCGTATTGGTGTTAGCGAAAGGACGGGGAGCGATGCTTTTTTGGGGAGCATCGTAGGTTTGTCCCAAGGTTTTGCTCAGTTCGGCCACCGGCAGCAGCGAGCAGAGGTCAGCGGGCGGTTCTGTTGCCCTTGCTGAGGGGAGCGCGCACGTGGTGAGGACGAAAGCTGCGGCAATTAACGATAATCTATTCAAGTAAACCATGTGGGTAGCCCTCGCCGGCGCCTAGCGGACAGTGGCGGATGATTATAGGGCTCGGTAACAGAAACAGGCAACACCCCGCCCTGATCCTGTTGTTAGCACATGAAATGTCCGGTGGAAATAGCACATGAAATGTCCGCTGAGCAAGGCGGAGGGACAGAGAAGATGAAGTGGTATGGAACTCTATCCCAGAGCCGCCGTGGAGCGGGCGATGAAGGTACAGGAAGTGAT
>CAZFRV010000325.1:0-38795 GCA_964521445.1 uncultured Acidobacteriaceae bacterium | reverse complement strand
CAGCATGGCGGTATTGCAGGCGGCGGGGTCGGTCTTCACCAACAAATATGCCGAAGGATATCCGGGGAAGCGTTATTACGGCGGGTGCGAATTTGCCGATGTAGTGGAAAACCTGGCTCGCGACCGCGCCAAACAGCTCTTTGGCGCCGAGCACGCCAATGTCCAGCCGCACTCCGGCTCGCAGGCCAACATGGCCGCTTTCATGTCTCTGCTGCAGCCAGGGGATCCCATCCTGGGCTTGAACCTGGCGCACGGCGGACACCTCACCCATGGCCATCCGCTGAATTTTTCGGGAAAGATGTACAAGGTGATTCCTTACGGCGTGCGCAAGGACACAGAAACCATCGATTACGACGAACTGGAGCAGATCGCCGAGCGTGAGCATCCCAAGCTGATTATCGGTGGCGGCAGCGCTTATTCGCGCATCATCGACTTTGCCCGCATGCGGCAGATCGCGGACCAGATTGGCGCCAGGTATATGGTGGATATGGCCCACTTTGCCGGACTGGTAGCCGGCGGCGTGCATCCTTCTCCTGTCCCACATTGCCACATTGTCACAACCACCACGCACAAAACGCTGCGCGGCCCGCGTGCCGGCCTGGTGCTCTGCAAACAGGAACTCGCCGCCACAGTGGATAAGATCGTTTTCCCTGGAATCCAAGGCGGACCGCTGATGCACATTATTGCTGCGAAGGCCGTTTGCTTCCACGAGGCGCTGCAGCCTTCGTTCAAAGACTACGCGCGACAGGTTGTGGCCAACGCCAAGGCGCTGGCGCGGAAAATTATGGACGAAGGTTTCCGCGTGATCTCCGGCGGCACGGATACGCACCTCTTCTTGATGGATGTTTTCTGCAAAGGCATTCTTGGCAGCGAAGCCGAGACCGCCCTGGGCCAGGCCGGCATCACCGTCAACAAGAACGCGATTCCGTTTGACACCAACCCGCCGCTCAAGCCCAGCGGCATCCGCATCGGCACGCCGGCGCTCACCACCCGCGGCATGCAGGAGAAGGAGATGGCACAGGTGGGCACATGGATTGCTGATGCTCTACGCCATCACCAGGAACCCCAGGCGCTCAGCCGTATTCGCCGGCAGGTATACGAACTCGCCGAGGCCTTCCCGCTGTATCCCGAACTGCGGGAGCCGGTGGGAGTGGCTTAGAGCAAACATCCGACGAGGGAGATTTTGAATACAACCAGGCGCCAGCTCTGTTACCTCCTGATGGTTACTGTCGCGTTCGGCGCGGCGGCTGCGCAAAACATTTCCAAGGCCGCCACGCCAGATTCGAGCAATGTCGCATGGAGTTTCGCCGTCTCCGGAGATTCACGCAACTGCGGCAACGTGATCATGCCCGCCATTGCTGTCGGCGCCAGGAGAGACAATGCCGCGTTCTATTGGCATCTGGGCGACCTGCGAGCCACCGTCTTCGAGGATGAAGACTACCTGCACGAGCCCGAACACCGGAAATCGCCGCCGCCCGATAAAAACTACTACGACAAAACCGAGTGGGACGATTTCATCCAGGCCCAGTTGAATCCATTTGGTTCCATGCCCGTTTTCGTCGGTATCGGAAATCATGAGACCTATCCGCCCAAAAGCCGGGAACAATTCATCATCGAGTTTGCGGATTGGCTCGATTCTCCCGTGCTGCGCCTGCAGCGCCTGGCCGATAATCCCAACGACCATGCCCTGAAAAGCTTCTTTCACTGGATCAAGGACGGAGTGGATTTCATCTATCTCGACAACTCCACCAAGGATCAGTTCGACGAGTACCAGCTTGCGTGGTTTGAAGGCGTACTGAAACGCGCGGCCGCCGATGGGAACGTGAAGACCGTGGTCGTGGGAATGCACGCCGCTTTGCCGGACAGTCTGGCTGCCGGCCACAGCATGAACGACAGCCCAGTGGGCGCCGAGAGCGGACGGAGAGTCTATACGGATTTGCTGAACCTTATCCAGCAAGCGCACAAACACGTTTACGTGCTATCCAGCCACTCGCATTTTTACATGGGCGGCATCTTTGACAGCGATTACTGGCGCGAGCACGGCGGTGTGCTTCCGGGATGGATTGTGGGGACGGCCGGGGCCATGCGCTACGCTCTGCCATCTACCGCTTCCCGTGCCAAGGAGGCTCGCCAAAAGATCTATGGCTACCTGCGTGGCGACGTCCACACCGATGGCGCCATTGACTTTGTTTTTCAGGAGATCAAGCGCGCAGACATTCCTGAAGCCGTGAGCCAGCGTTATACATCCGAGTTTGTGGATGTGTGTTTCGACAAGAACACGGATTTCCGGCGCGCGCCGGAAGCTCATTAGATACTGTTTTGTGAAGGTCCGTACAAGCCAGAGTGGAACAGGTCCCTAGACCTGAGTTGTAGCGATACAACCTGAGGCCTTAAGGCCCTGAGGTCCAATTCACACCGGCTCTGAAAGGCCTGCTCTCATAGCAACATTCCGGTGCGGCTCCAGCGCGTGCGACTGAAGAAATTGGCGGCGATGGAGGCGTAAAAGCGCATTTCGTGCGTCATGTCCTCGTCCAGCCAGCGCGAGGTGGGCGCGTCATACGACCAATACACGAACAGGGGTTCGCCAATCACGTTGCGTATGGGCACGAAACCCCACTCCCGGCTGTCACTGGAGTTGTCGCGATTGTCGCCCATCACGAAGAGGTTTCCTTCCGGAACCACCACCGGGCCCATTTCTTCCCAGGAGGAGCGTAGCGGCGCGCGATGCACGGCGTAGGGTTCGTCCAGAGGCTGGGAGTTGACGTAGACCACGCCGTCGCGGAGTTCCACGCGGTTGCCGCCCACGGCGGTCACGCGCTTCAAGAAAGCTTCTTCGGGGTTCCTCGGATAGCGAAACACCACGATATCGCCGCGGTGGATGGTCTTCAGCATGGGCAGGCGACAGTTCAACAGCGGGATCTCCGGGCCGTAGAGCAGCTTGTTGAGAAACAGGTGGTCCCCCACCAGGATGGTTCCTTCCATCGACCCTGTGGGAACCACGGAAGCTTCGCCCACGAAGGCCCGCAGCGCGAGCAGCACCACGACTGCCATAACCAGCCGCCCCGTGCGTCGCCGCCAGAAAGAACGATCCGGCTCTCCCGAAGGTCCGAGCGATACTGCGCCGGTCGCCTGCTCAGACTGCGAACTCTCTCTCAACGTAATTGTTCCCGACGAAGACATGGCTTTGCGGCAGGTCTGCAATTCTTGGCGTCACCGGTTCATCTCGCAATCAGGTAAACACCTGCTGGGCGAAACCGCAGGTAGCCAGACCCGTCGACCGAAGCTCGAGCCTTGCTGCGCGTTGAAAACGGCTTGAATGTTGCGAAGGCCGCAGGACTCATGTGCGTCTAGCCGCTGCCGGCGAGCGTCGAGGAGAAACCGGAGCCTGCAAGAGGTCTGCTATAATGGGGGTCTATCGAACGCCCCAAGCCTGGCGGCGCGGTCGTTCAAGTCGGGGAGTGGCTCAGCCTGGTAGAGCACCTGGTTCGGGACCAGGGGGTCGGAGGTTCAAATCCTCTCTCCCCGACCAAATCTAAGTGTGTCCGGCCCGGAGACATGGGTAACAGAACGTTCCGGAGACACAGGTTACACTTTTGGCCCGAAGGGGTTTTCGAGAGGCTGCAGGGTTTTCTCCTCCAAGTCTATATAACCAAGATCATAGTTCATGAAGCTGACGAGCCAGATGCCTTCGTCTACCTCTTTGACACCGACAGCTTGGCCGGCCAGGCTGGAACTGCGATTGATTTTCTTGCGATAAAGGCAAAGGCGGCCGCAGTTGGTGACCACGACAGTCTTGTCGTGAAATGAGTAATGGGGATCGGGAATGCCGTGATAGGGTCGGGCTGAGACGGTGTATACCTGGCCTGGACACTGCATGTCCAGAGCTTCATGCGGCCTTTCGCAGTTGAACTCCTCGACAAAGGCATCGAACTTGGCCTGCGGTTGCAGAAGGTGAGCGCCGGCCGGCCGAGTGGTTTCGTTTTTCAGCGTCAGATGGATGCGCTCGTGGCAGCCATTCTGTTGGGGATGACCCGGACGAATCCGTTCAATACTGATCCCCAAGCGCGACCACCACACAGACAGTTTCGAGAGGTTGAAGAGTCCGTTGGGGGAAGCGAAAGGGACGCCATTATCGGAACGAATCGCCTGGGGCAAACCGCGTTCCCGGAACAATCGTTCAAAGGCCAGGAAAGCGGGCTGCTCGCGGTTGGAATCCATGGCCTCGCACAACAGCAAATAGCGCGAGGCGTAATCGGTGACTTCCATGGCATCCCCTCATCGGCCCCTCCTCGGGCCGAAAAGTGTAACCCATGTCTCCGGTACGTTCTGTTACCTATGTCTCAGGCCGGACATTCTAGTGGCTCATTTGAATCGGCAACGACGCCAGTTCGGCCGTTTCGAGAACTTGGGCCCGAAATCTCAGACACGCTAGACTCAAGTTCTGCATCCCCAATGAGCCTCGCTAGCTTCTCTACCGCCGCCCGCACGTCTGCGGGTACCGAGGATAAATACGTCTCTCGGGTGATATTGGCAGAGGAATGCCCCAGCAAAGTTCGTGTCGTGCTCAACGGAGCCCCTTTAAGGTGAACCGGCACTTTCCGAATGGCGGGAGGCTGGGAGCATGAACCCGGGACCGATCCAAGGTTTGTCGGGTCTTTCGACCAGAGCTGCGTCACCTTCGCCTCCTGAGCCATGAGCGTGCCCGTTATGAGACATGCCAACACCAAACTTAGTCTTGTGCTCGTCATAAATTGACCTTTCGCGTACTCAGGCCACTACGACCCCATGTTGCATGTGCTAGCCGGCTTTTCGGACGGGTCGCGGTTTCGTGCTCGGGATTTGAGCTGACGGCTGACTGAGCCAGGTTTCGAAACGCGTCTCGCCGCGTCGTGCGTCATCGCCCGGAAGCAGAGTTCTCTCGCTGAGTTTCGCCCCGGCGTAACCCGCTTTTGGATCAGCGATGACTTCACGAGGATCTTTCAGTGCGGCCAAGCGCCGCCGAACCAGATCATCCACGTGAAACTGTTCCGGGCCCGCGATTTCGACGATGCCGTTTACGGGCGGGCCTACTGCAATCCTGGCTACGCCACTCGCGACATCGTCGGCAGCCATCGGCTGGAAAAGCACATGTGGCAACCGCACCTTGTCCCCGTCGGAGGAAATGTCGGCGAGGCCCTTGAGGAACTCGAAGAACTGCGTCGCATGCACGATTGAATAAGGAATGGGTGAGCCTTTGATCAGCTTCTCCTGAGCAATCTTTGCGCGGAAGTAACCGCTTTCAGACAGCCGGTCGGTTCCCACCACTGACAACGCAACGTGATGTCCCACGCCTGCGGCCGCTTCATCGGCGAGGAGGTTACGGGTTGATGTCTCGAAGAATTTCATCACAGCCGCGTCTTCCCACGAGGGAGAGTTCGAAACGTCGACGACCACCGATGCACCCTTCAGAGCTTCGGCCAGTCCTTCGCCAGTGAGGGTGTTCACGCCGGAATCGGGTGATGCAGCCACCGCTTCGTGCCCGTGCTCACGAAGCTTCCTGACGAGCTTTGATCCTATGAGTCCACTGCCTCCGATCACTACGATTTTCATGATTGTCTCCTTGCTTTTTTCGGCCTCTGCTAGATGGCAGAATTCATTGCGATTTGTTGTTTAGAGCGGGTTTTGGATGCCCGAGTTTGCCCCAAAAAGCCACGGAAACTTGGCTCCAACTCAGGCCCAAGTAGTGCCAAAAAACCGGCCAAAAACCAGGTAGTCAAATGCAGAACCGCGCTAAGCGAATCAACAAGATAAATATTCAGTTGTTGCTTCGGGACCAGGAGGTCGGAGGTTCAAAATCCTCTCTCCCGGACCAATTTCTTTAATATGTTACAAGTGATTTTCGGTCCGCCGCCCTCAGCGGTCTAGGCGATTTTGTAACTGCGAAATCAATTTCCGCAAGAGCGCTGTCCCGTTTTAGAATCAGGGCTCGCCAACACTGAACAATAAACTGCATCGCCCCGGAGATGAGTCATGACCATGCGTAAATACGCTATCTTTCTGTTCATCGGTTTCCTTTCATGCGTCTGCGCGCGGAAGGTGGCCTCAGCACAAGTCGGAGAGACTCAAACGTCGCCGGCGCCAGCATCGTCGAGCGCAAGCAAGGCCAAGCCGGCGGACAAAGCGGCACCCGCTAAGACGCAATCCGCCGCGTCCGACAAGAGCGCGCAAGGCAAAGACGCCAAAGCCGCGAAGGACCCAGCCGCCCAAAACAAAGATGCCGCCGACAAAGGCGGCAAAGATGAAGACAAAGACGCCAAGAAGGACGAGGAGAACGGCGAGTCCCGGGATCCCATGTCCAGTGGTACCTTCAGCGGCTTGAAGTTTCGTTCCGTCGGGCCGGCGTTGATCTCCGGCCGCGTGGTCTCGATTGCCGTGAACCCGCACAACAAGAGCCAGTACTTTATCGGCGTGGCCTCCGGCGGCGTGTGGCGCACCGACAATGACGGCACAACCTGGCAGCCGGTCTTTGAGCATGAAGGCTCGTACTCGATCGGCACGGTGGTCATCGATCCCAATCATCCAAACATCGTATGGGTCGGCACGGGAGAGAACAACAGCCAGCGCAGCGTGAGTTATGGCGATGGCGTCTATCGCTCCGAAGACGGCGGCAAGACGTGGAAGAACATGGGGTTGAAAAAGTCGGAGCACATTGCGCGCATTGTCATCGATCCACGAGACAGCAATGTGGTTTACGTGGCAGCGCAGGGACCGCTCTGGGGCCCCGGAGGCGATCGCGGCTTGTACAAATCCACGGACGGGGGGAAGACGTGGAAGGCCGTCCTCAGCTTCAGCGAAAACACCGGCGTAACCGACGTGGTGATGGATCCCTCGAATCCCGACGTGCTCTTTGCCGCGAGCTATCAGCGGCGCCGGCATTTCTTTACGCTGATCAACGGCGGGCCGGAAGCCGCGATCTACAAAAGCACGGACGCAGGCAAAACGTGGATCAAGCTGAAAGGCGGACTTCCCACGCTGGAGTTGGGCAGGATCGGACTGGCCATTTCGCCGGTGAACCCGAATATCGTCTATGCCAGTATCGAGGCCGGCGAAAAGAAGGGCGGCATCTACCGGTCGGTCGATTCCGGCGCCAACTGGGAGAAACGCAACGACTACGATCCCGGTCCGATGTATTACGCAACCCTGTTTGCCGATCCAAAACGTGAAGACCGCCTGTATGCCGTCGGCGTCTTCATGCAGTTTTCGGACGATGGAGGAAAAACGGTCCAGCCGCTTCCCATCAGCCATGTACACGTTGACTTCCACGTGCTCTGGGTGGATCCGGACGACGCGAAACACATGCTGATCGGCAACGACGGCGGCCTGTACACCACGCGCGACGGTGGAGCGTCATGGCGATGGATGTCGAACCTGCCGACCGGTCAGTTCTACGATGTGGCGGTCGATAACTCGAAACCGTTTTATTACATCTACGGCGGCACGCAGGATAATTACTCGCTCGGCGGACCGTCGCGCACCCGCGACATTTCCGGCATCAATAATCAAGACTGGTTCGTGACCCAGGGCGGTGACGGCTTTCGCTCGCTGGTCGACCCGGAGGATCCCAACACGGTTTACGCGGAAGCGCAAAACGGCGACCTGGTGCGCTTCGACCGCGCGACCGGTGAACGCTTTGGCATACAGCCGCACGAAGGCAAACAGGAAACGCCGGAACGGTGGAACTGGGATTCGCCATTCATCATCAGCCCGCACTCGCATACGAGGCTTTACTTCGGCGGCAATCGCGTCTTCCGCACAGATGATCGCGGCAACACCTGGAAGGCGATCAGCGGCGATCTCACCCGTCACCTCAACCGCGATGCGATTCCGGTCATGGGAAAACTGTGGGGCCCCGACTCGGTCAACAAGGGCGCGTCGACCGCCTTTTACGGGAATATTTCCGTGCTCGCCGAGTCTCCGGTGAAAGAAGGCGTTCTCTACGCCGGCACCGACGACGGCTTGATCCAGGTAACGGAAGACGGCGGCGCACACTGGCAGCGTAGCGAGAACCTTCCCGGCGTGCCCGCAAACGCCTACGTGAGCCGCATTGTGGCCTCGCGTTTTGACGACAAGCTGGTCTATGCCACGTTGGAAAATCATCAGAATTCTGACTTCAAACCTTACGTGTTGCGCTCCGCCGATCGCGGCAAGACCTGGACCAGCATTGTCGCGAACCTGCCGGAGAATGGCCCCGTGTGGGCGCTGGCCGAAGACACCGTCAACCGCGATCTGCTGTTTCTCGGCAACGAATACGGCCTCTGGTTTTCGCTGGACGCCGGAAAGAAATGGCTGCAGCTCAAAGGCGGCTTGCCGGTGGTCGCGGTGCGCGACGCGGTGATACAGCAGCGCGAGGCAGATCTGGTACTCGCGACGTTTGGGCGTTCTTTCTATGTATTGGACGACATTACACCGTTGCGGAATGTCAATCGCGAGACCCTACAACAGGAAGCGGCGCTGTTCCCGGTGCGCGACAGTCTTCTCTATATCCAGAGCGCCCGCATCGGCGGCCGCAACCAGGGCTTCCTGGGCGAAACCTTCTATGTCGCGCCGAACCCGCCCTACGGCGCCATCTTTACTTACTACCTGAAAGACAAGTACAAGACGCTCAAGGAAATCCGTCAGGATGCGGAAAAGAAAGCAGCGAAGGAGCACGGCAACGCCTATCCGACACTGCCTTACCCGACGGAGGACCAACTCCGGGAGGAAGCTGAAGAGCAGGCGCCCGCCATCTGGCTCACTGTCCGCGACGAGAGCGGAAACGTGGTGCGACAAATCGCCGGCACCAACGAGAAGGGAGTCAACCGGGTTTCCTGGGACCTGCGATATCCGGCCACTACATTACCCCCGCCGCAGGCGGACCCGATTGCCGCGATCTTTGAGGAGCAGCAGCCAACCGGAACTCTGGCCATGCCGGGAAGCTACACCGTGCAACTATCCCGCAAAGTACGCGACCAGTGGACAGACCTTTCACAGCCGCAAAAATTCCGGGTCTATACAGAAGCGGAAATGGGAATCAATCCGGAATCGCTGGCCGAACTCCATAAGTTCCAGCGCAAGCTTGCCCGCCTGGACCGCGCCGCAGCAGCAGCCATTGCTTACGGCAATGAGATGAACACCCGTCTGGGTTCGATCCAGCGCGCTCTGGCCCAGACGCCAGCCGATACCCGGCCGCTACGGCAGGAAGCGGACGCGCTGGACCGCGACCTGATCAAGCTGATGATCTCTCTGCGCGGAGACCAGGCGCTCAGTGCGCTGAACGAACAGACTCCTACATCGATCATCAGCCGAATCCGCGATATTGCAGGAGAGGAGCGTTTGTCCAGCTCGGCGCCGAGCGCCACGCACACGGCCCAATACGAAATTGCTTCGACGGAATTTGCGGATGCGCTGAAACAACTGAAAGCGCTTGCCGCCCGCTTCGAAACGTTGCAGCAGCGCGTGGAGCAGGCCGGCGCTCCGTGGACGTCAGGCCGTTTGCCTGAATGGGAGGTGGAGCAGGAAAAGTAATCCCTTGCCTGTAGCGGGCACTGCCGCCTTTACAAAACGAAGGAAGGCTCCTCTGAGACGATTCAGATCGGTTGGGAGCGCAGTCAACGTTCGCGTTGCGATACTCGCTGTGCTGGTCCTGCTTGCGATCTATGTCGCCGGCTGTGGCGGTACGCCAACTCCGCAGACTGTTGCAGGAGGAACACCGGCTGGCACTTACACTCTAGGAATCACCAGCACATCGGGCGCCACTCGGACGATTACACTGGCAACCTTGGTAGTGCAGTAAAACTGTGGGTCGCCAAAATTTGAAGCGCGCGACATTGATCAGCGAGTATCTTCACAAAAACTCTAGGCGGAGGCTGTCGCAGTTGTTTTGTTTTCGGTGAGATACTGCATCTTCACAAATTCAAACAGGTCCTGGGGAAAGGAATCGCCAGCATAGTAGGCAGCGAGGTCATTTCGAGCAAGATCGGCCTTACTGTTGCGTCGCCAGGCGCGCCATTCCTCGAATACATACAGCATGTCGGCGCCCGCCAGACGCAATTCACGCAGAAGCGGGCGAGCGGTCTTGATCCCGTTGAGCAGAAAATCGCGCAGCTCTTTCAGGAATTCGTGGTCGAGGGACGCTGTTGGAACAGAATAGAAGTTGGGGAAAATGTCTGGATGCTCCGCAATCATCTTCTTTTCCTCGGGTCCTTGGTCCCAGCCGCGATATGACATATCAGAATCCGCATCTTCCAGAAAGAGTTTCTCCTTGTGTTGCCGTTGAATGGGCGTTCCTGCCAGCGGCGCCAGGATAACGAGTTGGGGATCGGCATGATCGTACCGAAGCGAGTCCATGAAGAAGCCGATCGTCGCACGGAGATCATCTGTGGTCTCTTCCGGAAAACCAACAATCAGTGACACGGCGGTCTTGATTCTTGATTTATCACACGCCCGGACGCGCGCCGCGGAGTCGGCGAGGTCCAGCCGCTTGTCAATGATCTTCTGCATGCGTGCTGAACCGGTTTCGATGCCGAAGAAAATTCCGCGACAGCCCGCATTCGCCATCAACTCGATGAGTTCTTCGTCAATGCAGTCAGTACGCGCACTGCAGCCCCAATAAAACCTGTCGGGGGACTCGAGCAACGCTTCACAGAAAGCAGCCACGCGCTTGCGGTCCACCGTGAACATGTCATGCACAAGTTCAAAAGTGTCGATTCCGTAGGTGGCTTTCACCCTGCGCATTTCCTCGAGCATCCGTGCAGGGCTCTTGAGCCGGAAGCGCCGGCGAAAAAAATCGTTCGTGGAGCAAAACGTACATGCAAAAGGACAGCCGCGTCCGAGTTCCAGCGGCATGAAGCGGCACTTCGCCATGTCCGGCAACAGATGAAAAGCGGGAAACGGCAGACGATCGAGATCGGTAATGCCCCCGGCATCAGGAGTGCGCACAATCTTCCCGTCACGGCGGAACGTCATGCCGGGAATGTCGTCCGGTTGACGGCCTTCACTCAGAGCTTCCAGAAGTTCGGGAAGCGTTTCCTCGGCTTCGCCGCGCACGACGAGATCGATCGATGAATAGGCTTCCAACGTAGCCACGTCCACCGCGGACGCCTGCGGTCCGCCGAAGGCAACAACGGAGGCCGGCTGCCGGCGCTTTACCTCGCACGCAATGCGTAGTGTGACTGGATAACTGCTGCAAACGCTGCTGAAACCGACGAAATCGTATTGACGTTCACAAAGATAAGACGCGGCAAACCGGCTGAAATCGTTTTCATTCTTGTCATTCTTGCGCTGGAAGTCGTAATACAGGCGGTTTAAATCCACGACTTCCGGATCGAAGCCCCGCTCCTCCAAAACAGCGGCCAGGCTGAGCACACCGAGGGGAACATGCTCCGCAATGGTCCGCAGGGCATCGGTTTCGTCCATGGCGCTGTCGTCGAATTCATGCGCTGTGGGAGCGCCGACCAGACACACTTTCATGGCACAAGATACCGTCCAAGGCTTTGCGGCGGCGTAACTGCCGCTTTTGGCCTGTTATGCGGGTGGTTCGAGCCGCGCCGCGGCGGCGTTGGGCGTTTCATCACCGTCTTCGCCCATGGTGCGGAGCAGACGAACCTGAAACGCCGTTTGCAAAGCAAGAATCTGGTCGGCAGTCAGGGTCACTCCTGGCACGTTCGAGATAGCTTGTGGAAGGTCAGACGCTACCTCCCGGGCAAGGGCAACGGCCCAAGCTTTTTCTGTTGCGTAAGGCATAACAACCTCCTCCACTTCGCAAGCGCCGCGCCCATGCTTTTGATTGAACGCGCATCTCAGCGCGTTTCGGGCGCAGACGGTTGCAACATCGAATACGAACGGTTGGACTGCTCAGCTTGCCTGGTTCGCGGTGCGATCCGCGACTGAGTTAGGTGTCTCGTCCGAGTCTTCGCCCATGCTCTGAACCAGACGGTTCTCAAAAGCGACTCGCAGTTGGTTGATCTGCCGGCTGGTCAGCCCCATGTCCGGAAGATCCCGCACAGCCGCCGGCAATTCCGACGCAAGCTGGCGGGCAAAGGCTACTGCCCATGCTTTCTCTCGTGCCATGATTCTGCCTCCTCCATAGGAATGTTCTTCAAGTGCCCGGGCCCCTTGGGAAATGTAGCCGGAATAGTACATGCCTAAACTGTCCGTTTCAAGCCTTATCGGCAGAACCGAAAGCCATTGTCCATTTCAGCAGCTTTTCCACGGACGATCTGCAAAAGCTTCATTATCAATCAGTTAGGAGCTACCAAAAACTCGTGCCCGCCCGAAAGCAACGGAGCACATGGACGAAAGAAGCAATCTCGGAGAAGCCGACTAAATCTTAGAAACCTATAATTCGCGAACACTTAGCAGTCGCGCCAGGATAAAAAGGAGGTCCATTCTCGTGAAGAGGAATGCGCCGTTTGTCGTCCTCAGTCTCGTCTGTCTTGCCGCCTTACCTGCCTATGCGCAATTTCCGGGACAGGGTGATGACGTCATCCCGTCGTTCGGAAGTTTTCAGATTCAAGTTGACAAGAAGCTTGGGAGC
The DNA here is from genome assembly GCA_964521445.1 of uncultured Acidobacteriaceae bacterium. Classification (GTDB taxonomy): domain Bacteria; phylum Acidobacteriota; class Terriglobia; order Terriglobales; family Acidobacteriaceae; genus Angelobacter. Next base: position 26,242 of record CAZFRV010000325.1, on the reverse strand, counting down.
CTGTTCACGGGCTGTCCCGGCTACAACAGCGCAACCAACGTCTTTCAGAGCCCGACTCTGTCCGACCCGCAAGCCAGAATCGGCCGCAGCAATGCAATTAAGGAAGGCAGTCCCGAGGACGCTAGCGGTGTACCGGTTGGCGCTGACAAGACAGTGATTGGCAGCAACAGCCACGCGCACACGTCCGCCGCCAAGGGTACGCGCAAGATCCACACAGAAATCCGCTCATTGAATATGGTTTCAACTTCCCCGGGCCCTCCCGTCAGGGTACGCGCCGGTGTCTGGTACGGAGGTGCTGGTAGGCAATCTCCTCCTCCTCCGGGGTCAGTCAGCAGCGGAGAAACGAAGTCCCAAGCCGGCGCCAGCGATGACCCCAAGAAAGACTTTCCCGCTCACAGCTCTTTTGACGTTTACGCCCAGATCGACCTTCCCGCTTGCGGGAGCTTCCCGGGTGGAACTTTTTATAACAAAGCACCCGTCATCCTGAAGGCTGAGGGACTGCCAGCAGTACCGCCCAAGGTTGTGTTCCTCCAGGACACGAGCGCGAATGGTATTCCTATTCTGGCCCTGGAAGACCACGGGGCCTTGTGGCATAAGAACCAAGTGGTGGGCTGTCTGGTTCTGGCGGGCAACGGAGTTGGCGTCAGTTCTGAGGAATTTGCCAACACCATGAGACGTCAGCATGGCGGTCGCTGCGCCAGCGCAATGTGAACCGGCAGCAACGACCTTCAAGATCAGGACTGGCAGACGAGGCGGAAGGGCACTTCAGGCGCGGGCCTATCAGCTGACTGGCATGGTTTGCTCCGACTGGCCCGGCTTGTCGCCCGCCTAGGGCTGTGGCAGCACTAACACCTCCACGCCGGAGGCGGCATTCTTACGGTGATAAACCTGCTCCGCGGCCTTCTTGAAGTCTTCCGGCCGCGCATTCGGTATGTCAGTGAAGGTCTGGGGATTACGGTCCACCAGCGGGAACCAGGAGCTTTGGACCTGGACCATGATCCGGTGGCCTTTGCGAAAGGTGTGGTTGATATCCGGCATGCTGAAGTTGACTTCGATGATCTTTCCTGGCTGCAAGGGCTCCGGCTTTTCCCAGCTATTGCGGAATTTGGCGCGCATGGGCTCGCCTCGAACGAGCTGCTGATAACCACCCATGCGGACCGATGGCGCCCCAAGAATTCGTTTGCTGGCATCAGCCTCTACGTTGTCGGGAAAATTGTTGGGATAGACGTCAATGAGCTTCACCACAAAGTCCGAGTCGGTTCCCGTTGATGCCACCTTCAATTTGGGCGAGACCGGCCCGGCAATGGTTACATCTTCTTCGAGCGGTGCGGTTTCATACACCAGGACGTCCGGGCGTTGCGCCGCGAATCGCTGGTCGTCGTCCATATAACGCTGGGGAACCGCCGTGGCGGTGTAGTTGATGAACGGCACGGGATGCGAGGGATCACTGACGTATTCGTCAAGCCCTTCATTGTCCGCGGGCGGGTCGAAAGACAGTTTGCCCCCGGAGTGAAAGTACAGCGTCTTGGCGGCGGACTTTGCCGGCGGCCAGGCATCGTACTGTCTCCACACGTTGGTGCCGGTTTCAAACACCCATGCTTTGGGCAGTCCTGCGCCTTTTCCCTTCAGATAGTACTCAAAGAAAGGAAATTGTATTTTCGCGCGGAAGAATTCGCCAGTCTTGGCAGCGAACTGCACGTCGCCCAGATGATCGCCATCCGAGCGGGCCCAGCCTCCGTGGACCCAGGGCCCAACCACAAGCGAGTTGGGAATCCCGGTGTTGTTCTGGTCAATGGCATGAAAGGTCTTGAAGGGGCCGGAGAGGTCTTCGGCGTCAAACCATCCGCCCACGGTCATCACCGCGCACTTGATGTTCTTCATGTGGCGAGAGAGATCACGGGCCTTCCAGTAATCGTCGTAAGTAGTGTGCGCCATCTGGTCGGTGAAGAGCGGATTGGCGTCGTGCAAGTAGGCTTTGTTCAAATCGTGGGTTGAGCCGGCTTGCAGATAGAAGGCGTAACCGTCCGGCGTGCCGAAGTCGAACGGAACAGTCTTCGGCGGCGGGGACGGCTGAGCGAACGGAGTGAAGAATACGTAGAAGCCAAAATTGGCTGCCAGCATGAAGGCTCCGCCGTGGTAAGCGTCGTCGCTCATGAAAAGGTCGGTCATGGGCGCCTGCGGCGATGCCGCCTTCAAAGCGGGGTGGGAATCGATGATGCTGGCCGATGTGTAGAATCCCGGATACGAAATCCCCCAGATACCCACTTTGCCGTTGTTGTTGGGCACATGCTTCAGCAGGAATTCGATAGTGTCATACGTGTCCGAACTGTCATCCACGTCGCTCGACGACTTCTTGACGTCAATGTGGGGATGCATCTCCACGAAGTCGCCTTCCGACATGTACCGGCCGCGGACGTCCTGGTACACAAAGATGTATCCCGCCTTTTCGAATTCGTCAGAGGGCCCAAGCTGTTTCTTGTACTGGTCTTCGCCGTAGGGGGCCACGCTGTAGGGTGTGCGGTCCATCAGGATCGGATAAGCTTGGGAAGCGTCCTTGGGAACATAGACTGAGGTGAACAGTCGTTTGCCGTCGCGCATGGGAATTCGGTACTCGTACTTGGTGTAGTGCGCCTTCACGTAGTCTTCTTTGGGAGCTTCTTTCGGCGGATCTTGAGCACGCGCCCCCACTCCCGCAGCCAACAAGCTGCACCAGCACACCACATGGACCCAAATACTCCCCGCCTTCATTTTCATCTCAGCCTGCCTCCCAGGTTTCCAGGTCTCCAACTCACCTTCCTCAGTTACAGCACTTTCGCAGTCCTCAGAAGGAACTCGGCCGGACTCTGCACATGGACTGCCGCGCGCTTGCTTTTAGTGCGGAGCTTTCCAACCGAAAAGATTGTGGTACTTGAGTTCGGCTTGATTGTATCGCTGGTTGCGAATAAAGTCTCGCCGAGCCCGCCGGAGGGAGCGGCGGTGACTAAAGCGGAAGCCTGAGGCGCTTTCAGACGCTCCTGCTGGGCTGGACTTCGGATTGCCGGTAGTAACGCCATCCAAACCAGGCCATGGTCGCCAACATTCCACACCAGGCGATGAATCGCACTGCGTTGCCGATTTGAATCGCGTGAGGCAATACTCCCAGGCTGGTAAAGATGCGCACCCAATCGTGCTGCGCTTCGTCCGGCGCCGCTCCCACCGTGACCAGCGGCAGCTGGAGTAAAAGAGCGTCAATCATGTAGGTGGCTACGCCGGTCAAGCTGTGAAAAAAACCGAAGGCGCAAAAGGTTGCGCCGGCGAGGTCTCCGCGGACGACGAAGGCGGCAGCCAGGAGCGCAGGAACCAGCAACTGAAGAATCGTCCCGCCCCAGAGCCCAAGCGTCGCACCGAACCAGCCGAACAGCAGATGTCCAGCCTCATGGACCACGAGATGAACATTGTCGAGCAAGGTAGGTTGGGAAAAGTGGACCGCCAAATAGAGCAAGAGGAGTCCGTAGAAGCACATCCAACTGGTAAAGACCGTTCGGGATATGGGCTTCCATGGGATGTCCGGCAGGCGCATGGTCAACCAATGCATACCATAAAAGCCTGAGCCGAGACATCCAAATCCAACGACTCTTTAGGCGCGAACCTCCCCACCGGCCGCCATTGTCTGTTCCGACTGAGCCGGCTTGCGCAAAGTGTCCGCATAGGCCTCAGACGGTGACGAGAAGTAGCGACGATAGGAATAGAAGACCGCGAGCATCAGCGGCAGAATACTGACCGGCACCTGCCATCCCAGGCGCTGGGCGAGCGTGAGCGCTATTGCCGCGACACCGGCGCTGGCCAGGAAATATGGGAAGGTGAGCTGGAAGATCCCCACCCAGGTGCGAACGGTGTTCTTCGCCTCCACCAGAGACATGACGATCGCGACTGGTACGGTGTTAACCAGCAAGAATCCCGCGGCCGCGATGGCCAGGCGCAACGACGGCGACGGGACGTCGGCGGCGAGGGTCGCGGATACATAGATCCAATGGGTGGCCCCGACCGCCAGCGCCATGGTGTTGAAGTTGAAGACCGCCTGGACCCAATTGAATTGCTGCTTGTTCCGGGGTAGGCACTGCACCAGGTTGGAAAGGCAACCCACAATCAGCGCTTCCACCAGGCTCATCTGGGCAACGGCCACCAGAATGAAGGGCAGGTTGACTGACATGGTGCCAGTTACGCCCGGCAGCTTGACCTTCAATCTCGCAGCCAGACACGCCACCAGCAGGAACGCGATGAACCGCGGGGTATCGATCGCATTCGCCTGGAAGATTGCGTCCCCGAGAACGGCAAGACCCAGGGCCACGATCAGCGCGATGAAAGCTCGTGCTGTAAGGGAAAGATTCATCTCAGTTCTCGCCGTTTTCTCCTGGAGCAAAGCTTGCTCCCCAGACTACGGATTCACCCCAGACGACTGAGTTACCCCAGACGACCGAGTTCCCCCAGACCACGCTGTTGCCCCAGACCACCGAATTGCCCCAGACCACGGAGTTGGCCAGGACAGCGTTGCCCCAAACCACGGAGTTTCCCCAAACCACGGAGTCGCCCCAGCACACGCTGGTGCCGTTGACCAGGGTGGCTGTGCCCGTGTTGGGATCGAAGACGATCGACGGTGACGTTGCCGGGGCGGCGGCCACGTCGGTGTTGCTCAAGGCAGCATCGACGTCGAGGTATCCAGCGCCGATGGTAAAGACGTCGTACTGCTCCAGATAGGAATTTCCCGAAGCGTCAGAGGCCGCGCTGGTCGCGGGATACCCTTTCCACGCAGTCTTCATCATGCGCGCTTTCACCGTATCCGGCGTCAGCGTGGGATCCTGCTGAATCATCAAGGCAGCGGCGCCCGCCACCACCGGCGTTGCCATGCTGGTACCGCTCAGTTCCATGTATTGTCCGCCTGCTCCAGTGGTGCAGTTTCCGTTGCCATCGCACACAGGTTGCGGAACAACATTCTGGACCGGGTAGTTTGTAATCAGATAGCTTCCTGGAGATTGGAGCGAGGTGGTGCGGTTGCCCGGCGCTACCAGGTCCGGCTTGACCACCAGGTCTCCCAGCGTGGGACCTTTGGAGCTGTAGCTCGCGATATCATCATCAAGGCGCGTGGGAGTGTCATTGGTCTTGGTGGCGCCTACGGTAACCACGGACGGGTCGTTGCCCGGAGCGCCAATGGTGGCGTAACCGTTGGTTCCCATGCTGGTGTCGCGGCCATCGTTGCCGGCCGCCACCACCACCACGATTCCTGCCTGCCACGCCGCTTCCACCGCCTGGCAAAGAGGATCATCGACATACGACTCAAACACCGGGCGTCCCAAGGACAGGTTGATCACGCGAATGTTGTAGGTGTCTTTGAGCTGAATCGCTCGCCCGATGGCGGCGATCACCTGGCTGTCGCTTCCGGCGCCGTTGCCGTCGAGAACGCGCAGGTTGATGATGTTGGCGTTCGGAGCCAGCCCCATGTATTGCTGCGAGTAACCGTTCTGCGAGTCCTGGCCGTTGCCGGCAATAATCCCGGCCACATGCGTTCCGTGACCATAAGCGTCATCGGTGCTGGGGTCGCCAGGCACAAAGCTCTCAGCGTAGACGATGCGCGAGGCGCTATGATCCGCGGTCTGCAGATCGTCGTGGCTGTATACACCGCTGTCGATCACCGCAACACCGATTCCGGTCCCGTCCAAACCGTACTGGTTCTGCGCCAGATCGGCCATCACCGCCGGGATCTTCTCGTCGGGATCGTTGTCGAACAAGACCTTGTTTTTGCGGTCCGGGCTCACGTAGGCCACAAACGGGTGCTTTTCCAGCCACGGCAGCAAGCTCGCGGGAATGCGATACGCGGCTCCGCGAATGTAGTGAAGCGGGAACTTGAGGTTGCCGCCGTGAGCCGCCATTTCCTGGAAGTGGAGCATCTGCGGCGTTTGCTTGAACGTGATGATCACATCCACTGTGCCATCTCGATGCGGATGAACCTTCGCAAAATCAGGAGCGATCTTGCGATGCTCACCGGCGGAGGCTGTCAGCATGCCCGCCAGGCAGAATGCCAGGAATAACCCACGCGCAAACAAGGACCCACCTCGGCCGGCCGTTGTTTTCGTGCTGAGTGCTGTTTTGTTGAATGTCATTTCTCTCACTGCTCCCTGCCGAAACTTTGGTTCGTTTTGACCTGCGCCATCTGGCGCCTTGCTGTCAGGAACCCCATACTGCCGAAGCCATGCCGCTTAAGGCGTGCTTCAAGAGGTGCGAGCTCAACAGGATTCCCGCTGCTACGGCCAAACCGGCGATCAAGCTCATTGCTTTCAATCTGAAAGACATAGTTGTTTTCACCTCATTACTCTTGTAAGCAATCGCCTAACCAGAGTTCATGTACCATCTAAACCATTGACAATATGAGACTTACATCAAAATAATGACTGGGCGCAGAGGACAGTTTGTCGCTCGCGTGTGACGCTGGTCAAAGCGTAACCTGTTTTAATTCAATCGCTTACAGAGATTCTCGCTAAAGTGACATCTCGTCACACGTGGACAAACTGGAACGGGATACGTCGGCAATGAAGGGTTTGCTTACTGGATAACCGCTGCGGGTTCGGCTGCTGGCTTGCTGCCAACCCGCAGGGGTGACGGAACGGAGGGCAGGGCAGCGACCAGCTTCCTGGTGAAGGGATGTGCCGGGCTGAAGAAGATCGATTGAGGCGTATTGCATTCCACAATCTCGCCCGCATCAAGCAGCGCGATGCGATGGCACAGGGTGTAAACCGAAGGCAGGTCGTGAGAGATAAACAGAATGCTCATGCCCAGCTTGCGATTCAGATCCGCGAACAGGGCCAGGATCTCCGATTGCGTCACTGCGTCAAGCGCGGAAGTAGGTTCATCGGCGATGAGCAGCAGCGGGCGGTGCAAAATGGCCATGGCGATTAGCACGCGCTGGGCCTGGCCCACGCTGATCTCGGAAGGATAGCGGCGGAGAAACTCCTCAGTCGCCGGCAGGCTGACCTCGCGCAATGCGCGCAAGACCGCAGGGAGGGATTCCTGTCGCCCACTGCGGCTATGCAGCTTCCATGCCTCCACCAACTGTGTGCCGATACGAAGCGCCGGGTTCAAAGACGACATGGGGCTCTGCGGCACCAGGGCGATCTCTTTTCCACGCAGCTTGAGCCAGTCTTTTTCTTTCAATGTCAGCAGATCACGGCCGTTCCAGAGAATGGACCCGGTGGCCTTCCCGCCTTTGATTCTCAGCAATCCCAGAATGGCCATGGCCAGCGAGCTTTTGCCGCAGCCGCTGTGCCCCACCAGGCCCAGGACTTCCCCGGCCTTGACGTCCAGATGCAAACCGTGCAGTACGGGGGCCTTGTCCCCGTACGTGACCGTGAGATGAACCGATAGTACGTCCATAACGTTCTAGTGCGCGAGCGCCAGCTCTTCTATATTCCAGTAGGTTTGTGGAGGCAGGATGCTGGGTTGAGCGTTCTTCACGCTGGGACTGATGGCCACCAGCGTGTTCTTGTTGACCAGAAAAATAAAGGGCTCCTGCTCCCAGGCGATCTTCTGCACCTTGTCCCAATATTCCTTTCTCTTGTGTTCATCGAGGGAGGAAGCCTGTCCCCGCATCATTTTGTCGATCTCGGCTTCCCATGCAGTGGCCGGCGACTTCTGTTTCGGGTTCCATGCGTGCTCGTCTCCAGAACTCAGCCAGACGGTCATCACCGAGTTCGGGTCCAGGTCTCCGTTCACGAATCCCAGAAGGCAGGCTTCGTAGTTGTAGGTCTGGTTGATCCGCTCAAGAAGCGAATTGAAGTCCAGCGGGACCACATTCACCTTGATGCCGATCTTCTTGAGGTCCTGTTGGATCATCGTCGCCATGTTTTCCCGCGGCTTGCTGCCGGCGTTGGTGACGATGGAAAACTCCACCGCGTTGCCGCTTTTGTCGCGCAGTGTGCCGTTGTCCAGGCGGAATCCGTCTTGCTGCAGGCGCCGCAAGGCGCTGGTGGTGTCGTACGGATGCGGCTTAAGTTCGGCGTTGAACCAGAATTTGTTGCTGGCCGGAATAATGCCAATCGCCGCGGTGGCATGACCGTGATAAACAATGCGCGCCAGATCGTCGCGATTAATGGCCTCGGAAACCGCGCGCCGGAACGCCGTGGAGCTGAACCATGCCAGTTTGTAGGCAGGAATGGGCGCTCCCGTTACCTGGTTAAACCAGAGCTGCTCGGTATCGGTGGACGTGCCGGCATCGCGCACCAGCGCGGCATTCTCCTCGGACAGTTTTTCAAATACCGACGGAGAAACAGTGTTGATCAGTTGGATCTCTCCACGACGATAGCGCAGGGCTTCGATCTCGAGGTTCTGCTCAATATCCAGCCGCACCGTGTCCACGTAAGGAAGCTGCCGTCCGCTCGAATCTTTCTTCCAGTAGTAAGGATTGCGCTTGAAAAGAATGTACGACCCTGGCTTATGTTCGACTACATAGAAAGGCCCCAGCGACGCCATCTCCTTCAGGGGAGATTTGGAAGACACAATCGCGACGGTATCAAACAGGTCGGCCAGATTCGCCACGGGAGCGGGAAAGTTGATCTCAACGATCGTGGGCGTTATCACCCGCGTGCTGACCGCGCCCTCACCGGAGCGGAAGGCGTCTCCCGTGCTCGAGTGCAGGGTCGGATCCATGAGTTGTTGCATGGTGAAAGCCACGTCGGCGGCGCTGAAGGGAGTACCGTCAGAATAGCGCAACCCATCACGTAGCTTGAAGCGGATGCGCTTGCCGCCATCGGAAACTTTCCATTCCGTGGCAAGTTCAGGCTGGGCCTTTTGCGTCAGGCGATTCACGCGGAGCAAAACTCCGCCCGTCAAATATCGCACGGCGATGGAGGAGTCATCGTCAGCCGCGAGAGGATTGAAGGTCTTCGGCTCCGAGTGAAGACAGAAACGGAGCTCTCCGCCGCTCTGGGCCGCCAGAGGCAACCCGGCGAAAACCAGGGCCGTGCACAATACTGCCAGACGCTTCATGCGCGCACCTCTTGCTTGTTGAGCAGCACCTGGAAGGAACTGACTACTACTACAAGTACAAGAATCGGCACAAATCGCCAAGGTTCCGGACGTAACGTGACCATGTCTTGCATCTCTCGCAACAGGCTGCCGAGTGAAGGCAAGGGCTCGGAAACACCCAGGCCGAGCGCGCCCAGATTGGCTTCCGCGATAATGAACACCGGAATGGAGATACAGAACTGCGCCAGGAGCGTGCCGCGAAGGTTGGGCAAGAGATGCAGCCTCACCAGTTTCAAGCCGGAAAAACCGGCCGCGCGCGCGCTCCACACAAAGTCGGACCGCATCAGGTTCTTGGCCCCCGCGCAGACCACGCGCGCCGAGGCCGCCCATCCCAACAATCCCAAAAGCAGAAAAGTCACCGCGGCAGAAACCTCGGGAGTGATGTTCAAAGGCAACGCCGCGCGCACCGTGATGAGAAGGAAAAGCCAGGGCACGGACAAGAACAGGTCCGCCATAAACATGCAGCAACGCTCCGTCCAGCCGCCAAAGCAACCGGCAACCCCGCCCAGCAAGGCCGCCAGAACGGTGGCGAGCAGCGCGGCCAGCGGCGCCAACGCCAGCGAGACCCGCATGCCGTACAAGAGGCGGGCCAGGCGATCGCGCCCCAGTTCATCCGTGCCAAGTGGGTGGTGGACGGAAGGAGCCGCAGCCGGCACCTCACGAAACTGTTGTTCATAACCGGCAGGCGCAATCCAGCGGGCGCCGAAGGCAGCCAGGCACACGGCCAGCAACACGCCGATCGCAGCTATCCGTAGGACCTTCATGCGACGCTCCGGTTAAAGCTGCGGCGGGCGGCGTCCGAGAGCGTGGTGGCGCAGACGGTGAGGAATGTTACGACCAGCGTAAGGTTCACCAGCAGCGTGAGATCGCGCGACTGGGCCGCCTGCCAGGCAAGCTGTCCAATTCCAGGGACGTCCGAGATCACCTCGATCGGCAACAGAACGCCGATGGCAATGCTCATGGAAACGCCCAGCAGAGCAATCCATTGCGGCAGGGACGCGGGCGCCACGTGCCATGCCAGCAGGCGCCATCGTCCCGCTCCTTTGGCGCGCGCCATCAGGACGTGCGGCAATTCATAGCCTTCGCGCAGCAGATTGCTGGAGTACCGATAGATCTTGGGAAACAGCAGCAAGGCGGCAGCCGCAAACGGAGGCAGACGCAGCAGAACGAAGATCAGCGCCAGCGCCGCCGCCGGCGTAGAGATGAAAATACCGCTCAGACCTTCGCTAGCCGCGGCGAAAAACCGCGAGGTCAAAGTGGCCGAAGCTACAGCGAGCGCCAGCCCGAGCAACCAGGCGAAAAGCAACGCAAGCCCGAGGTTGCGGGCCGTGACGGGAACACGTTCCCGCAACAACTCGCGAACCGGCTGCTGCAAAGACAAGGACTTTCCCAGATCGCCGCGCACCAGGGAGCCCAGATATTGAAGATAGAAGCGCGGAATGTTGGATTCCGCCAAGTGCGCCTGGCGAATTGTCTGGAGGCTCTGCGCTGACAGACCGGTGTTCAGCTCTTGTTCGTCAGAAGAAAACCCGGGTGCATAGCGTATCAGGAAGGCCCCGGCCAAGCTCGCCACCAGCATGATCGCCAGCAGCCGGGCCGCTGCCACAAAGAACCACCGGCGCACGTTAAGTCACCATCTTGCCGGGCACAATGGCGCTCGGCGGGCTGAAACGGTTCAGGGGCCGGAGGACCCGGTGCTCCTGCTTCTGCAAGTACATGCGACGGTCCGCTTCGGCCAGGAGTTTCTCCGCGTCTGCGCCATCCTGCGGGAACACCGCGCAGCCGACGCTCAAGGAGAGCCAGTCTTCGCCGGTGATTTCGCGTCCGGCGGCGCAGGCAAGCTCGCTCAAGCAGATGCCGCGAGCTTCGGCCGCAGAGGGGCTCAACCCCGGAGCCACGATCACAAACTCGTCGCCTCCCATGCGGGCGATGTAGTCATATTCGCGGCAAGAGCCCTGCAGGTTCTTGGCAAACTGCTTCAACAGCCGGTTGCCCTCGATATGGCCGAAGCAGTCATTGATCTTCTTGAAGCCGTCAAGATCACAAACCATGACTGTGAGCCCCGAGTCGAGACGTTTGCAGCGCGCCAGCTCGCGGTCCAGGTGCAGGAAGAGCGAACGCGCGTTGGGCAATTCCGTGAGATAGTCCGTGGTGGCCGAGTTTTCGGCGGCGCGAAAGGCCAGCGCGTTCTCCAGCGAAAGCGCGACCTTGGAGCTGATTGCGGCCAGGATGCGTAGATGGTCTGAGGTGTAGGTGTCCGGCTCGGAGTGATAGAGCGTAAGCACACCCACAACGCCCTGCAATCCTTCCAGGGGAACAGCGATGGCGGAACGCAAAAGCGTGAATCGTTCCCGATCATTGATGTAACCGGTCTCAACCGTCGGATCGCCATTGACGATGGGCTTGCGATTGTGCGCTGCCCAACCGGATAGCCCCGATCCCAAAGGAATGCGGAGTGAGGCAAACATGCGGAAGTTGTCACCGCTTACAAACTCCGGCACCAGTTGCGCGTCGCGCAGGATGTAGGCGGCGATGGCGTCATACGGGACCAGCCGCTTGAGCCGGACGCTGAGTACCGAGAGCGTTTCACTAAGACTCAGCGAGTTCCCCAGATCGTGGCTGAGCTCAAACAGGGTCTGGGCTTCCTGCCTGGCCGCGGCAATGGACGAGAGAAAGGTCTTCTGGTTGATCGGTTCGGCACTCGGCTGGGTTTCAAACCCGTTCGCGGGCGCGCTCCCGCGCTCGACCTTCAAGCCGGTGGATAGCTTCTGGCGATCGACCTTGCCGGACTGCGCGCGAACCATCTCCTCGAGCTGCTGGTAATGTTCTTGAAGTGTGGCGACGACCCGCGGATCGTAAGCCTTGCCCGCCTGTGCAGCCACGCGTCGCATGGCTTCATCCAGGGGAACAGCTTTGCGGTAGGCGCGGTCCGAAGCCAGAGCATCCAGGCAATCGACCGCGGAAAGAATCCTCGCCCCAATGGGTATATCTTCTTCCTTCAAGCCATCGGGATAGCCAGTGCCGTCCCAGCGCTCATGGTGCGAGCGCACAATCGGCACCACCGGATAAGGAAACTGCACGCGTTCCAAAATCTCCGCACCGACAACGGGATGGATCTTCATTTTCTCGAATTCTTCCGGAGTCAGTTTGGCCGGCTTGGAAATAATGTGCTCGGGTACGGCCAGCTTGCCGATATCGTGCAGCAGGGCCGCGGCCCGCAGAGCTTCGAGCTGATCGTCGGGCAGGCGAAGTATCTTGGCCACTTCGACCGCGTAGACCCGTACCCGCTCCAAGTGGTCGTGCGTGCTCTGGTCTTTGGCTTCAATCGCCAGGGCCAGCGCCTCGATCGTGCGCAGGTGCAACGCGGCTACATCCGCTACGTGATGTTTTTCATTTTCAAGTTTGCTCAGATACAACCGGTAGGAACGGTAGATCACGAACATCGCGGGCAGCGCCAGCAACGTGGGCTGCCAGCCGGCTTTCTGGCTGATCCAGCCAACCATTCCCGCCACAGCGGCGCCAACCAGGTAATAAGGAAATGACCAGAAGTAGCAATCAGCCCAAATTTTTCTGACGCTCTTGTTTTCAGTCAGGGAAATGATGGTTGCCACGGGCAGCGTATTCAGCAGGAAGTAAACACAGGCCGAGAGCACCAGCAGCAGAGAATAGCCATGATGGAAGAACGACCGCAACGGTCCATGATAGGTAAAGTAAGCCAGAGCGATCGCGACCGCAGCGCTGGAGACGTTAAACGCAACCTGTTCCAGCTTCGGCCAGCGGCGGCCATTGATGAAACATTGGGCAAGAATTGCGGCACAGCCCAACACCATGGTCTCGCTGAAGTTCAGCTCCGCGATGCTGATCAGAATGAAGAGGAAATTGACTGACATGGTGCCCGTAACTTCGGGCAAACCTACCTTGAGGCGCGAAGCAAGGATGGCCGTCAGCAGATAGGCGACGAACTTGGGCGCGTCGTCGACCTTCCACTGTGCCGCCCCATAAATGACGGTGATCAGGCCTAGCAGGCACACCAATATAAGAAACAGTCGAGCCAGTCTCGACATAGCCCCAATGCCTCCCTCAGGTGTAGGTGTTTATCGCAACTGGCGGTCCATTTAGGAACGGCCTATTCATGAGTGTTAAGTGTCTTGCTATTAGTGAGTTACATGCGACTACGAGGAAAACATGAGTCGACCGCCCGGTCCGACCTGCGACAAATTGTCACTTTTCAGGTGCCAAGCTGGCATGGGAGAAGAAGACGTGATAAAACGGCCGCCCAAAGACGAAATAAGTTGCCGGAGGCACGGCTGCGCCTCCGGCATCCCTGAAGGTTGGTTGTGGTCAGGCAGCTTTCTTGACGTCGCGAAGATCCTTGGGGATCCGTTCGAGTTCCACCTGCTGCCGGCGCACCGTATCACGCACGGTTTCCACGTGGTCCGATCCTTCGCGCCGAATGACTACCTCTTCGGCCACATGGGCTGATTTGGTGACCACCGCCTGCTCGGTCGTCTCCGTGATTTCGATCGTCTTGTCCGCCCAATCGACGTCCCGGATCAGGGAGGGATCGGAGACAGCGCGGCGTACCATCTCCGCGTGCTCCTCGTGCAGTGTGACCTTCGATTCCACCGGCTTCTCAATGACGAAGCGGCGAATGCGGGCTTTACCAGTCTCTACCTGGCGTTTGCCGACGTCGAGTTGTTCTTCAGCCAGTCGCAGCACTTCCTCCTTGGCGACGGACTTGGTTGCGAGCGGAGGCGGTGTAACGGCGGCCCGGGTTGGTGGCGGAGTCGTTACGCCCAGGCTGGCGGCGCGCTCGTTTACATCCACGGGATTGTGGACGTCCAAGATTTTCATTGCCCGTCCGACGTCGGTGTCCGGCAGCCGCAAGGTCAAGACTGCGCCTCCCGCCTCGATGGTGCGGCCATAGACCGCGCTTTCGTGGTCCCCGACGTTACGTCCGAAGAGCCGGCGCCACAATCCCGCTTCGTGGACCTCGGCATCAGTGAGAGAGTCGCGATTCAGTAAGCTGATATCGCCGGAGGGAAAACCTGAAGCCTCAAGCGCACGTACGGCCTCTTTTGCTTTCCCCGCCTTGTCGTATACGGCGACGATTTTTTCGTAAGCCATCATTTCTCCTTCCTAACGGTTAGCTGTTCGACTCCAGCCGCCGGTTCGGCGGTCTGTTCATGCGCCGGGAAGCGTGTGATGACTGCCTCTTGCCTGCGCAACTTCACCCGCTCCTGATGCCTTTCTGTTTCGTGCACGCGCCGCACCCGAATCTCTTCCTTCAGGACCAGGCGCCGCTGGACCATCAGTACTTCCTCCACCACGGGAATCACGAGGGTGTCTCCCTCTTCGCGGACGGCAGGCACTTCCTCCAACGGCTTGCCAATCGGCGTTCGTTCAATCTCCACACGCTCTCGCGCGAGGAGTCCTTCCACCAGTTCCTCCCGCTGGCGAGTCATCGTGGAAATCCGCGCGCGACCGGTTACGATGCGCCGCTTCGCCACGGTGAGCTCTTCAGAATGGAGTGGGACACTGACGTGTTTCTCGTCTTGTTTTTTGCGCTTCGTCCTCTCGCCGCTCATAGGCGCCAACCCCGCTGGACGACTCGAGCCATCCCGTCGTCGTCTTGCAGCTAAAGAACAACGCACAATGAAAAACCGAATGTCCTTTCTTCACATTTTCTGGGTTTGCTACCTCAGCCACAATCCGAAAATACCCTGTGTAAGCGGGGGCGGGAAAAGTACGGGAAGCTCCGCCAGCACTGGACAAAAGCACTGGACAAAGCTGGACCACTAAAGATAGTTCGCATGCCAAAGGACCAGGCGCTTACCAGCGCCACCCTGTTGGTCAGCAGCCCTGCAACCCAAGTTTTATCGCGCTAGGCAACAACTCCGGCGATCTACTCGGCTCTAAAAACGATCAAAGGCAATTGGCAACAGCCTTATCTCGCGAACGCATCTGCACGTGTAAGCGATCCAACCAATCACCGCAGTGCGATAAGAAGGAGGTCCCATGGCGGTTTCTCAATACCTAAGACCCGGAAGTCTGCTCGATGCCGTGAAGAGCCAATTGACTCCCGAGGTGATTCGCGGCGCCAGTTCATTGGTCGGAGAATCCGAATCATCAACCCGGCAGACGTTGAGCGGAGCGGTGCCCAGCATCCTCAGCGGCCTGACCGGTATGGTTTCTACCCGTGAAGGTGCGGGCAGCCTCGCCAGCCTGATCCGCGACGGCGGTTACGGCGCGGCTGCCGAAAACGTTCGTTCCCTCTTTGGCGGCGGCAGCGCTACCAACAACATGATTGGGGCCGGACAGCAATTGCTGACCAAGATCTTTGGGAACAAGACTTCGGCCGTGAATGACTTGTTGGCCAAGTCCGGCGGGGTGAGCTCCTCATCAGCGTCCAAGCTGCTGTCTCTGGCCGCGCCGCTCACCCTGGGAATTCTGGGCAAACGGGCCACAGCCCAGGGGCTGGATGCCTCGGGCCTGGCCAGCACCATCCTCAACGAGAAATCGGAGATTGCCGCGGCTGCTCCCGCCGGATTGTCGCAAATCCTCGGCGGCGGTCCCACGGTTGTCTCCAAGACAACGGGGGTTGTAACCGATCGTGTTGCCGAACCTGTTCATCTGGAACGGGTGTACGGAAGCGAAGCGCCGGTAGAAACCGGGGGCGCCCGGCCCATGCGCTGGCTGCCAGTGGCTTTGGCGGCGCTGGCCGCCTTGGCGCTGCTGTTGTTCCTGCGCGGACGGACGGCCCGGCCCAACGTGGACTCGCTCGCCACCCAAGCCACCTCCTCGCTGTCGCGAATCGAATTGCCCGGCGGGACGAATATCTCGGTTCCGCAAGGGTCCATCAACTACAATCTGGCCCGCTTTCTGGCCGACAAGTCGGCCACGGATGTGCCCAAGACTTTCGTCTTCGATCATTTGAACTTTGATAGCGCCACCACTCGCCTGACCCCGGAATCGGTGGCCACGGTAAACGATCTGGCTTCGGTTCTAAAGGCTTATCCCAACGCGCTGGTGCAGCTTGTAGGACATACCGACAACACCGGTTCGCCAACGGCAAATCAGACCTTGTCTTTGGACCGCGCCAATGCCGTCAAGGAAACGCTGGTCGCCCAGGGAGTGGCGGCGGACAGGATTTCGACTGCGGGCTACGGCCAGGACCGTCCTGTGGCTTCGAACGACTCGGATGCGGGCCGGGCGCAGAACCGCCGCCTGGAACTGAACGTCACCAGCAAGTAGCCGCGGTCTGCGTTGCGTCAAGCCGGCTCCGGAAACGAGGCCGGCTTGCAAGGGCGCGCATCCAGGCAAGGTAGTTATTTTGGCACTCGCAACGCCTGCTTGCCCGTGCTACTATCCGCGGTTAGACCGTCCCATGCAACTCAAGTACCTAACCGACAATGACTGGGCTTTGCTGCGCTCCATTTCGCGGCGCCGGACTTTCAAGGCGCGTGAGATCATCATCGCCATCAATTCCCAGCCTAATGCCCTGTTCATCCTTTCCGGCGGGACGGCCGTGGTGGAAGTGCTGCGCGGCGAGCCCATCGCCAAACTCAAGGCCGGCGACATCTGCGGTGAGATGGCCTTTCTGGAGCACGGCGCCGCCAGCGCCTCCGTGGTCGCCGAAACCGAAGTTGAAGCCGGCGTGATCGACCTGGGGGAAGTTGAGAGGATCTTCGCTCTCTATCCGCATTTGCAGGCCAGGTTCTATAGATCCTTGGCGGTTTTGCTGTCACAGCGCCTGCGCACCACGTCAGCTCGATTGGCCAAGACGGCATCGCAGGTCTAGGCGCTGGTGACCCTTCGGATGCGGCGTCGGGTGGCCCCTCCTTTTCGTTCCTAACCTCGGCCCACCGCTTGCCTATACCGTCTCTTGCGTGCAATAGAACAATCGTGCAGGCAGAATGTTGCGGGGCTCGAAGTCCTGGCGGACCTGGCGGAAGTGGGACCGCAAGTGAGGCAGGACGGCGCGGGTGAACTGATAGACAAGCACCGCGCCTCCGGGATTCAGCGCGGCGCGGGATTCGCGCATGATCGTTTCCCGCAAACTGGGCGGTAAGGTGGTGTAGGGAATGCCAGAGATGATGTAGTCGGCGCCCGCGAGCTTCAGCCCTTCGAGTTCCTTCTGTACTGTCTCGGCCGAGCCGTGCACCACGTGCAGACGCCGGTCAGGGAAACTACGCAGCAGGTAAGCGACGAAGTCTTCATTCATCTCAAAGACCACCAGGCGGGCGTGGGGCTTCATGCGCGCCAGGATTCGCGAGGTGATGGTGCCCACGCCGGGTCCGTACTCCACAATGGTGCAGGCGCGGGTCCAATCCACCTGGTTGAGCAGGCGATCGACCAGGAAGCGCGAACTGGGAATCAGCGAGCCCAGCATCATGGGGTGCTGCAGAAAGTTCTTGGCAAACAGGAGACGCTCTTCACGGCGCGAACCTCCTGACAGGCGTTCACCGCGGGAAGCTCGGGGCAATGAGACAGCAGGCGAAGGTCCGGGTGGCATGATTTTGGTCAAGAAAAGGCTGTTCCTTCAAGCAGGGATACCATACGCGCCTCTTCTCTAAGATGTAAAGGAGCAAAGAAGGGATTGCAAGACACGGAGGTCACTTCCCTTCAGCCGCCAGTTTGTTTAAAAAAAGCGCCGTTCCTGGCATTTGAGTATCTTTACCGTGGATGATCTGGCAATTTTTCGGCTACCCCGACGGAGGTCCCCTGCACGATCATCAAATCACCTGGGCTGAAAGCCCGTGCGGCAAAGGCGAACTGCATGAATGTGCTGGCCATCGACGTTGGAGGAACCAACGTCAAGATTCTCGTCAGCGGGCAATCGGAGCCGCGAAAATTTCCATCCGGGCGCACGCTGACACCCAGCCAGATGGTATCTCAAGTCAAGAAACTGGCGGCGGACTGGGACTACGATGTGGTCTCCATCGGTTACCCAGGGCGGGTGCACCACGGCCGGCCTACGTCCGAGCCGCGCAACCTCGCGAAGGGATGGATGCAGTTCAACTTTGCCGGCGCATTCCGGCGTCCGGTGAAGATGATGAATGACGCCGCCATGCAAGCCTTGGGAAGCTACAAGGGCGGACTCATGCTTTTCGTAGGGCTGGGGACCGGCCTTGGTTCGGCAATCATCGAAGAGGACGTGGTGGTGCCCCTGGAGCTTGGCTGCGTCCCTTACAGGAATGCGACCTTTGAGACTCATCTCGGCGCCGCCGGACTCAAACGCTTCGGCAAGAAGAAGTGGCAGCGGAACGTAGCCAACGCAGTCGGGCGCCTTAGAGCGGCGTTTCAGCCCGACGATGTCGTGATCGGTGGAGGCAACGTGAAGAAGCTGAAAACTCTTCCTCCAGGTTGCCGGGCCGGCCATAATACCTTTGCTTTCCTGGGCGGGTATCGTCTATGGGAAGCCGCTCAACAAGCCGGTTTGCGCGGGCCTCCTGCGAAAAGCAAGCTCAAGCCGGTTGCCAGCGCCCGTCGCAAGCCCCTCAAGCGTGCCGCCTGACGCCCACGGACCTGGCGCCACTCAGCGGCGCAGAATTCCGCATTTGCCGGGCGCGGCAATCCAGAATAAAATCAAGGTTCAGCCAGCGCCCGAATCAGGAACACAATTTGAACTTGGTACGCGCCATTTATCCGGGCTCGTTTGACCCGCTCACCAACGGCCATCTTGACCTGATTGAGCGCGGCAGCAAGATTTTTGACGAGTTGATTGTAGGCATTCTGCGCAACGCGGAGAAAGATCCGCTGTTTAGCCTGGAAGAGCGGCGCGAAATGCTGGAGCAGATGGTGCGGCCCTATGACAACGTGCGCGTGGACACGTTTGAAGGCCTGCTGGTGGATTACGCCATGCAGCAGAAGGCCAAGGCAGTGTTGCGGGGAATCCGCGCCATCAGCGACTATGAATACGAGTTGCAAATGGCCTTGATGAACCGCAAGCTGCAGCCGCAATTGGAAACGGTCTTCATGATGCCGGCTGAGACTTATTCGTATCTTAGTTCGCGGCTGGTGAAAGAGGTTTTCCGGCTAGGCGGTTCGGTGCGTGGCCTGGTTCCGGAGATGGTGGAACAGCGTATGCGCGATAAATTTCATGGCACCGCAGCCGCAATTTGAGTGAGGTTGAGAATGGCAACCCTACCCGCAGTCAAGCAGTTTAGCGACCGAGTGAACCGGATTGAAGTCTCGGCCACCATGGCCGTCGTGGCCGAAGCCAGCAAGCTGAAAGCCGCAGGGGCCGACTTGGTGGAGTTCGGCGCCGGCGAGCCGCATTTTTCCACGCCGCAACATATAAAAGATGCGGCTATCGCGGCTATCCAGCAGGATTGCACCCGCTACACCGCGGTGCCGGGCATTCCCGAGCTGCGCGCGGCCATCGTAAAACGGCACGGCGCCGACTTCGGCTCGGCCTACAAGCCGGAGGAGGCCATCGCTTCCACGGGCGGCAAGCTGGCGCTGTTCAACGCCATCCAGGTGCTGGTGGACCACGGTGACGAAGTCATTCTTCCCGTCCCTTACTGGGTCTCGTTCAAAGACATCATTGAATATGCCGGCGGCAGATGCGTGTACGCGGACACCGATGAAGCCGCCGGCTTCGGCCTGACCGCGGAGATGATCGAACGGAAGATTACGCCGCGCACCCGCGCCATCATTTTGAATAGCCCGAACAATCCCAGCGGCGCGGTGATGGCGCCCGAGGACTTCACGCAGATCCTGCGGCTGGCGCACAAGCGGGGCATTTATGTCATCGCCGACGAGTGCTACGTCTACTTGAATTTCACCGGTCACGATTTTTCTGCCGGCTCCGTCATGGACGCACGCGAGCACGTGGTGATCGTGGGGTCGCTCTCCAAGACGTACGCGATGACCGGCTGGCGTCTGGGTTATGCGCTTGGCCCCGCGCCGATCGTCGGCGCCATGAGCAAGCTGCAGAGCCAGAGCACCTCCAGCACCGCCCACATGATCCAGAAAGCAGGTGTGGCGGCGCTGACCGGACCCCAAAACTGCGTGGGCGAGATGAAGGTCGAGTACATTCGCCTGCGCGATCAGACCTTGCAGGCGCTCGCCAAGATTCCCGCCGTCACCTGCGTGCGGCCGGAGGGCGCGTTCTACGTTTACCCGAATGTTTCCGCTTACTTCGGCAAGGACGGCATCAAGTCTGCGTCGGACGTAGCCAAGCGGCTCCTGCATGAAGCGCACGTAGTCACAGTTCCGGGCGAGGCCTTTGGCACGCGCGAACATATCCGGCTGTCCTACGCTACCTCATCGAGCGAGATCGAGCGTGGCTTGGAGCGCATGCGGACTTGGTTTGCCAAGCTCTAGAATTTTTTCTGATCCGAGTGAGCGGATTCTAATGGTTTAATGATGGTTTGCGGTGCTGCTCAGGACAACGCCCGCGCGATTTTCCGAGTCTAAGATTTGCGAGTCACAAGAAGAAGCTGCCACCTCCGCACGGGCCTACATGCTTGATTTATATCCACTGCTTTTGCGCCCTCAATTCAAGGAGCGCATCTGGGGCAGCCGCGACCTGTCGCCGATCTACTCGCAGGCGATCAGTGGCAGTCCGGTGGGCGAAGCCTGGCTTACCGGCGACGAGTGCCAGATCGCCAATGGCCCGCTTGCCGGACGCACGTTGGCGGACGTAAGCCGCGAGTTCGGCGAGCAGTTGTTAGGCCGGGCGCCTGATGCGTCACGCTTCCCGCTCTTGGTGAAGTTTCTTTTCCCCAGAGACAGGCTCTCCGTCCAGGTGCATCCCGACGATGAGACTGCCGCACGACTCGGAGAGGTTTGCGGGAAGACGGAGTGCTGGTATGTACTGCGGGCGGAACCGGGCGCGAGGATTGCCCTTGGCCTGAAGCCCGGAACATGCAAGACGGAAGTCGAGCGCGCTATCCGGGAGACGCGCATGGAGGAACTCCTCAATTGGATCGAGGTCCGGGCCGGCGAGATGTACTATGTGGAGGCTGGAACCGTCCATGCGATCGGGCCGGGCTCGGTCATCGTGGAAACGCAGCAGAACTCGGATACAACCTACCGTCTCTATGACTACGGACGGCCGCGCGAGCTGCATATAGAGGATGGCCTGCAGGCTTTGAAAGAAAAAACGCATAGCGGTAAGGTGGCTGCCGGCCGCGCTGAGATCGTGAATGGCAAGACGCAGGAGAACCTGATCGCGTCACCGTGGTTTATTGTGGATAAGTTCCGGCTGACGCAGCCTTGGCAGTTTCAAAGGCCGCAGCACGCGGAACGTGCTGTTTGGTGCTTGACGGCGGTCGGTGGATGCGGGGTCGTGGAAAACGAAAGGACTCAGCCGGTAATCTTCACGGCGGGCGAAGCGGTGGTTGTTCCCGCTGCTGTCGATGCCTTTACCCTAAAGCCGCAATGGGAGGCGGAGTTCTTATGTTCGTCCGTGCCCGTGGAGAGTGTGCCGCACCCGGCAACAGTCCCGTTCGAGAACGCGATCGGAAAAGCAGAGTAGGAGTTAGAGTGTTTCATCCGTCCAAAGTATCCTTCAGGGAGCTTGTAAGCCTAGCGCAGGAGTTTCTTATTGAGTAAACATCGTTTCTATCCGGTGATTCTCGCCGGCGGCAGCGGTACTCGATTCTGGCCGCGCAGCCGCCGCCGGCGGGCCAAGCAGGTGCTCGCCCTGGATGGAGAACAAACCATGATCCAGAAGACCGCGCAGCGGTTGCTGCCGCTAAGCGCGGAAGAGGCCTTCTGGGTGGTTACCAACGAATTCGTAGGCCAGGAGATACGGCGCCAGCTTCCCCGCATTCCCCGCAAGCAGGTGGTGGTGGAACCCGAACCGCGCAATACGGCGCCGGCCATCGGGCTGGCCGCGTTTCTGCTGGAGAAACTGGATCCACAGTCGGTCATCGGGATGTTTCCCGCGGACCACGTCATCGGCGATGAGAAGAAGTTTCACAAGGTGCTCCGCCGGGCCATCGAAATCGCGGGCAAAGACGAAAACATCGTGGTGATGGGAATCGAGCCCACGCGCCCCGAAACCGGCTACGGCTATATTGAAACCGGTTCCCGGCTGCAGCCGGGGCTGTTTCGCGTAACCCGCTTCACGGAAAAACCCAGCCAGCAAAGAGCGGAAGAATTCATTGCCGCCCGCAATTATTACTGGAATAGCGGCATGTTCGTGTGGAGCACGCGTACTCTCTGCGCGGCTTTGCGCGAGCATTTTTCCGAAAGCTCGCCTTACCTGGAGGAGATTGCGCGCGCCTGGGGCACCCGGGCTTTCGAGAAGAAGTTTGCCCAGCTCTATCCCAAGTGCGAAAACATCAGCATCGACTATGCGGTGCTGGAGCCGCGATCCGCCAAGGGCCAGCATTCCTCCAACCTGCTCTGCCTGCGCGCCGACTTTGGCTGGAACGACTTGGGATCGTGGGCGGCCCTCTACGACCACCAGGCGATCCAGCAGACAGACGATGGCCGCAACGTGGTGGATGGCAGGGATTTTTGCGCCATCAATGCCGCCGGCAATTACATTTATGCCCCCAAGAAATTCGTCGCAGCGGTAGGCGTGCAGAACCTGATCGTTGTGGAAACCGAAGACGCCATCCTGGTCACCACCCGCGAACATTCCCAGGACGTGGGTAAAATCGTAAAATACCTGACCGACAAAAAAATGACGGAGTTGGTATGAGCGTGAATGGCGGCTGAAATCAAATTCGGCACTGACGGCTGGCGCGGCGTGATTGCCGAAGATTACACCTTCGAAAACGTGCGCCGCGTGGCGGGCGCCATCGCGTCCTACGTCCTGAAAGAGGAAGATCCGGCGTGCGGTCTGGTCATCGGCTACGACACGCGCTTTGGCTCGCGCCGCTTTGCCGAGGCGTCAGCGGAAGTGATTGCCCGCGCCGGCATTCCCGTCAAGCTGGCGAACGATTACACACCCACGCCGGCGCTTTCCTATGCCGTTAAACACCTGGGCGCGGCCGGTGGCGTGATGATCACCTCCAGCCACAATCCCTGGAATTGGAACGGAGTGAAGTTCAAGGCTACGTACGGAGGATCGGCCACGCCGGCGATCATCACCCAGATTGAAGCCGAGGTGCGCGCCGGCGCCATGCCTCAGGGCCCGCCCGCCAAAATCGAAGAAGCGGACTTCAGGCCCGCTTACGTGGAAGCCATCACCCGCTTCGCCGATCTCGATAAGATCGCCAAAGCCGGGTTCAAGTTTGCCATCGACTGCATGTACGGCGCCGGACGCAACATACTTTCTGACATTTTCAAGAATCGCGGGATCGAGCACGTGCAGATCAGAAGTGAAGTGAACCCGCTTTTTCCTGGCATAAACCCGGAGCCCATCGAGCCGCACGTGCGAATGCTGCAAGACACCGTGGTAAAGGAAAAATGCCACGCCGGCTTCGTGACTGATGGCGATGCCGACCGCATCGGTGCCGCCGCCGAAGACGGCAGCTTTGTGGACTCACACAAAATCTATTCCGTTTTGCTTCAGTGGTTGCTGACGCGTAAGGACTGGCCGGGCGACGTGGTCCGCGCCTTTAACACCACGCGTATGCTCGATCGCATTGCCGCCAAGCATGGACGCAAGTTGATCGAGTGCGGTATCGGCTTCAAGTTCATCTGCGACCTGATGATGGATGAAGCCCGGCAGATTCTCGTCGGCGGCGAGGAATCCGGGGGCATCGGCATCCAGCGCCACCTGCCCGAGCGCGACGGCCTTCTCAACTCGTTGCTTCTCGCCAACGTGATGGCCGATGAAGGCAAGAGCCTGGGCCAGCTGGTGGCCGCGCTACAACGGGAGTATGGCCCGCACTACTACGCTCGGCGCGATCTCGCCGTTCCCAATGACGTGAAGGAAGCCGCCATCGCTCGGGCCGCGGATAGCGAAACCAAGGCTCTTGGCCGCTACCGCATCCTGCGTAAAGAAGATCTGGACGGCCTCAAGCTCTTCCTGGACACTCCCATCCGCGACCATGGAGCTGAGGCCTGGCTCTTGCTGCGGAAATCGGGCACGGAGCCGCTGATGCGTATCTATTCAGAAGCTTCTTCTCCTGAATTGGTGCAGGAGCTGTTGGAGGCGGCGGTGGCATTCGTGAACTCCACCGTACCGGCCGTCACACACTCCTAGTCTCCTTCGGCCTTACAACCAGCTTCCCCACCGCGGCGCGGATGCGCGAAAGATGCTGGAGCGGGAGGGGACCCATTCCGGAATACGGCGGAAGCGCGAGACGGCTTCCAACGCGCGCGCTTTCTGGTGCCGGTCAAACGAACGTACATACTGGCGGATGACCTGGGGCATGGTCATGCGCAGGGCGGCGGAAAAATTCTGCTCCGCCATAGCGTGCAGCTCTTCTTCGGATTGAAGCAACTCCATCACCTTCCGCGCCAGCTCCAGCTTGTTGCCCACAGGATAGAACTTGATCGCCAGGCCTTCGTTTTCACACATCTCGCGAAAATCCGGCACGTCCGCGGAGATGATGGGGACTCCGTGTTGCGCCGCCAGGTGGGCCACTCCGCTCGAACCAGCGGCGGAAGTGTAGGGAAGAACCAGGAGCGAGGCGGTGCCAAACGTTTCCGGAATATCTTCCTCCGCCACGTATCCCGGAAATTCGATTCTTGGATTGTGGGTTCTTTCTCGTACGGATTCGATATAACCCGCTGAGTTGGGATTGTTAGAGCCGGCGATGATCAGCCGGACGCCGGGCATGCGCGGCGCAATCTCCTCTTCAAACGTCTCAATCAGCAGTTCGCAACGCTTGTAAGTGCCCCATTTTCCGAAGGCCAGGATACGGTGTTCAGGACGGCCACGCCGGGAGAAATCGGGATACTCCGGCCGCGCGGAAAGAATCCCATGCGAACGAAAGTGGATGTTTTCGCCTCGGTATTTATCGATCAGCGTGCGCCGGTAAGCCGGAAGCAAGACTGACACCGAGTTGGCTGTCAGGATCATGCGCGTGGCCAGGTGTCCGGCGATCCGGAACAGGGCCTTGTTGCGCACGCCGGAGTCATTCAGGTCGATGTGGTCCATCAGATGATGCAGAGTGACGTGGGTGTAGTAGCCGGCCATGCGCGTGACCGCCGGCAGTGTCAGTCCGGAGAAAGCTGCCAGCGGGTTATCACGATTACCGAAGCTGGAGAAGACAAGGTTGAACCAGACTACGTCCGGCCGGATGTCATCCAAGGCCCGGAGCAGCTGCCGGTGGTTGCTGAGACGGTTCACCTCCCAGCATCGCTCCACATTGAACTCTTCCAGCTCCGGTTCGGCCCTGAGAAGTCTGTCAGCCATCACCGTCAGGCTGATGAGCGGGTCCGTTTGCAGCTCCTTGGCCACATGGTATCCGTACTCATTGAGAACGATCTTGCTGGGAGGGAAGGAGCTGACGAGGCATATCTTCATGGACCCGGGACACCTTAAAAGAATGAAATCTTGACCACCGGCCGCAACTGGTAAGTCCCTGTGCTGCCGGGAAAGTTATAAAACGACTGCTGCTGCAAGCCGAACGAGAAGCTGAGCGGATAATCCACCGCGATCTCGCCGGCGCCGTCGTTGTAGCGGCGGCGCAGCGGCTTCATATAGGAGATGAGGAATCCGGTCTGGACGTTGTTATAGATGTTGAAACCTTCGCCGTGCGTGTAATAGAAGGCGGCGTCGAGTGTCCAGCGTTTGTTGAACTTGTATTCAAGGCGCGCTCCGGGGACCAGAATCTGCGCGATGGCGAATTCGTTGTCCTGCACCCGCCAGGAGCGGATATACGTGGCCAGTGCGGTCAGGCTCCAGGTATCACCAAAAGTGTGTTGCAGCCCTCCCCAGGTGGAGGTCGAAAAGAATTCGCGGATGGCCGGACGGAACAACAGGTCGCGCACGTAGTAGCCGGTGATGAAGGAATTGTGTCCCCAGGGACGGCCCACCTCGAATTCAAGGGTTCCAACAAGTTCACGCGAGTGCAGGTCCTGCTCGGTGAACGGCCCGGCTTCATAGATCCCGCTGGCGCGCACGGTGAGCCACCGGAACAAGGGCGACGTATTCACGTACAGGTAACCGCGAAAGAGGTTCTGGTCCATCTGCACCGGGGATTCCGTATCGCGCCGGATGTCGAACTGAATTCCGGGATTGAGCACCATGTGGGCGTTTCCCATTCGCACCACGGGAGTAGTGCCGAAGTTGAAGATCGTGTCAAACGTGTTGCGCTGGATGATCGCCGGC
>CAZFRV010000324.1:0-26037 GCA_964521445.1 uncultured Acidobacteriaceae bacterium | reverse complement strand
TGCTCAGCAGCAGCATGATGAACTGCGTAACGACGGTGACCACGAAGGAGAGCAACAACAGAACGACCGGAATGGCCGCTTTCGAGAGCACGGTGGTGAAATCGGAAACCGGCAGCGACTTCCAGAACAGGATGCTGCGATCGCGTCGCTCGCCGTGCAGAGCCTCAAGACAGTAGAACAACCCGACGAAGAAAGCGGTGGCCATGATCAGGCCCTCCGCGAGGTCGTACGGCAACTGAATCGCGGCCCGCTGCTTCGCCGGGTCGAGCGCCAACACCCTACTCATGCGGTGTCCCGGCATAGCAATGATGCCGATCAGGAAGGCGACCACAAGAACGGCCGCGACTGCCAGTGGCGCAATATAGATCCAGCGGTTCTCCCACAATTCGCGCCGCAGCGACCAGTACATGCGCCGGGCCGGCGAGATGAACGCGGGCGCGACCGCCTGCGTTTCGAACGAGGAATCGGGCACGGTGTTGGATGGAGTAGTCATCGGGCAACTCCTTGGACCTGGGCCTGGCTGCCGCGATTTTCCATCACGGCAACGAACAGGTCGGCGATGCTGGGCCTGCTCACCTCGCCCAGTGCGGCAAGTTGGTGACGATCAACACGATCGAACAGCATGATCGAGCGGCCAAACACCTGTCGCTCCTGAATCGGCTTGAGCGCCCGCGCCGCCGTGGCATTTTCGGGATTCACCGTCACTTCGAAATAGCGCGACTCCACCTCTTCCATGCTGCAGTCGAACACAATGCGGCCGCGGTCGATGAACATGAGATCGGTGAGGACGTGCTGGACCTCTTCGACCTGATGGGTCGTGACCACGATGGTGCGGCTGCGATCGAAGTAGTCATTGAGCAGCGAATCATAGAACTGTTTGCGAAAGAGGATGTCCAGGCCCAGTGTCGGCTCGTCCAGCACCAGCAATCTCGCGTCAATGGCCATGACCAGAGCGAGGTGCAACTGAGTCACCATGCCCTTGGACAATTCCCTGACCTTGCTCGCGTGCCGGATAGTGGTCTTGGCCAAAAAACCTTCCGCCTTAGCGCGATCGAATCGCGGATGCACGCCGGCGACGTAATCGAGCGCCTGCGAAACCCGCAGCCAGCGCGGCAGCACCGCGACATCGGCAATAAAGCAGACATCGCGCATGAGCACGTCGCGCTCGGTCCAGGGGTCGCGTCCCAGCACCTTCAGTCCTCCCTGATAGGGCATGAGGCCGAGTATCGCGTTGAGCGCCGTGGTCTTGCCCGCTCCGTTGGGGCCGATCAGTCCGAGGATGCGGCCCTCTTCGACGCGCAAATCGACGCCATCCAGCGCCATGGTTGCGCCGAAGGCCTTGCGGAGACCGCGTGCTTCTATGCATGCCATAGCTCTAGGACTCCTCCTCTGGCTTCTTGGAACTCGATGTAGCATCATTCGATGCAGTGTGCGAAGGCTGGCTGTTTGTACCGGCGCGGGCGGCGTCATTCAGCAGTTCTTCCGCTGTCAGGCCCAGACGCTGAATCATTGCGTGGACCCTGGGCCATTCTTCGCCAAGAAACTTCTGCCGTTCGCCCTGCAACAACAAATCGCGTGCGCCGGCATTGATGAACATGCCAAGGCCGCGTCTGGTCTCGACCAGCCCCTCGTCCACCAGTTGCTGATAGCCCTTGAGAACCGTGAGCGGATTAACGCGATACTCGGCGGCGACATTGCGCACGGAGGGCAGCGGGTCGCCTTCCTTGAGGACGCCGTCGAGTATCATCGCGACGACTCGGTCGCGAAGCTGGCGGTAAATCGGCTGATTGTCATTCCACTCACGGTCCATCAGGTTTCCAGATACCTCTAGCGAGAGGCGGCCGCTTGCTGATTTACGCGCTTCAAGTCCATGTGGGCGTGCATTGGCTTGTCTCCTGGCATCATATACGTCCAGTCCTCGGTGTGATGGTTTGCGTCAACGATGGTGAACACGGCGTGTTGCATGTGGCCGTGCTGCGTGCTGCCGGCAACGTCGAGAAAATCGAATTCCACAGTCTTCCCGTCCGGCGACACCCGGGCTGCCATACGAGGCCGGTTTCCGGCATCACAATAATGCGTCAGGAGCAAGCGATCACCATCCAGGTAGAACATGGTAACCGGATGGTCGTACTTGGCGGGATCGTCTGGCTTTCCCGCCTGGGACATCTCATGCACCAGCGCGTTTCCGCGGGAGGTCACGCGCAGCGAGACCTGCCCGATCACTCCGTTTCCCATCTCGGGTACCGGCGGGTCGGTGGTCACTGAGGCTTCCCAGGTACCGGCGAGGGTTTTAAGTTTGTCGAAGGACTTTTGCGCGTCGGTCTGCGCGACGGACTGCGCAAAAACAACGGTGGAGAGCGACATCAGAACAACGGACATAAAACGAAGCGATTTCATTGTTTCATCCTCCTGAAGAGTGCATTTGCTCTTTGTTTTTCGGTCAGAGTCTCTCTGGCGTACTAAGGTGCGAGCAAGTTTACTGATATAGTTAAGTATAACACTATATCTCTTGTCAAGGCCTTTTTTGGATGTACCCAAATGCCCGACAAGACACGCGCGGAGGGGCATGGGGGTGCTCTCGTTTCTTGCGCGGTTAGGATTTTGAGGATCATGCGAATCGAAACACCTAGCGGAATGGGAACTGGCTGACTACCAAACCACGTGGGCTAAACGGCTTGCCTTTGGCCGGTCGCGTAACCTTTGGCGTCTTCGGGCAAGGTACCCTGGCCGCTGACACCATTCGTCAAAGGGGATCGCAGCCATTGTGCCAATGATCTGGTTCGTGGAAACCTGACGGATGATCAGCACCAAATCTTGCGTTCGTCTGAATCCGATAGCGATTCCTAATCGTCATCATCAACATTTTGTATTTCCCACCTCGAGCCAGCGCCGCTAGAGTGATTCTCCTCCGAAGCTGTTTCTCTTGCCAGATGGAAGACCCTGCTGCAGGAAGAGTGCAGCGGGGTTGACGCAACTTACAACACATTGTTTGGCGGATCCGGTGTCTGCGCCGGCTCCGCCAATCATTTATTAGAGGAGATCCGCAGTGTCAGTAATAGTGTTTTCGTTTTCATTTCCGTCGCGCTCTTTTACAGGGCCGAGCTGGACGCGTTTTGACTCGTGGAGGGCGGCGCTGGTGCTGTCCGTATATTCTGCTTTGACTCTTTCTGCCGTGGGGCAGAATTCTTTGGTCCCTCCGAGTGCGAAATTTGCCCGCGTACTGGCGCGTGCCGAAGAGGGACATGCCGAAGACCAGGTGAAGATCGGGATCGCGCTCCAGTTCGGGCAAGGAGTAGCGGCGGACATGTCAGCAGCCGCGCGCTGGTTTCTGAAAGCCGCGAATCAGGGTGATCCGGCGGCGCAGACGAACATCGCCTATCTTTATCTTCAGGGCGAGGGTGTGCCGCGAGACGAGCATGAGGCCTTCAAGTGGTTCCAGCGCGCCGCGATTGAGCAATATGCGCCGGCCCAGGCCGGGCTCTCCTACCTGCTGCTGACCGGGCGCGACATGAACCAAGACCGCCGAGACGCCGTGAAGTGGATGGCGCGCTCCGCAGGCCAGGGATTTGAAGTTGCAGAGGTCAATCTCGGACTGCTGTATGCTCGCGGCATCGGCGTTTCCCGCGACCAGGCAGAAGCTCTGCGCTGGTTTCGCAAGGCAGCCAGGCAGCACTTTGCTCCGGCTGAGTTCCTTTTGGGCGTAGCTTATGAAACTGGTGACGGCGTCCGGCAGGATTTCTCCGCGGCGAGACGTTGGTATCGCGAGGCTGCTGAACGCGGCTATCCGCCGGCGCAGAACAACCTCGGAGGGCTGTACGAGGCGGGCGCCGGTGTTCGCAAAGATCAGGAGCAGGCACTTCAGTGGTATCGGCTGGCGGCCGAACAAGGGCATAGCGGCGCCTGCGCCAATCTGGCTCGCGCCTATGCCACGGGGACGGGAGTAACGCGGGAGGACAGCGCAGCTTATTTCTGGGCACTGATGGCGCGCGACGATCAATTGGAGGTGCATGGTCTCTCGGTCCGCGATCTTCGCGAGCTCCGGCAACGCCTGCGAGACAGGACTGGAAGCGAAGAAGCTGGGCGGGTCGAGGCCCAGGCAGAAGATTGGCGGCGGAATCATCCGCTCAGCCAGAAAGGACTGTTTTTCGTCAAACTGTCCACCGGACCTTCTTATGTCGCCGCATCGCCGGTTACGATCTCGGCGAAATAATGAGTCGCGATTTGCGAGAGCAGGGACGATCCTGCAACAATCGGCGCCAGGGAGTCTTCGCGAGGAGGATCACGATGAAGGAAGCCCAGGCGTTGATCGTAGAAAGAAAAGGAAAAGTCTTGGTGGTGACCATCAATCGTCCCCAGGCTCGCAACGCAGTTGATTCGGCTACGGCGGAAGCCCTGGCAGAAGCCTTTCAGTCGTTCGACCACGACGACCACCTGCATGTGGCGATCCTGACCGGTGCGCAAGGTACGTTCTGCGCGGGCGCGGATCTGCGCGAGATTGCCGAGGGCCGTCGTCCGCCGGTTCAGGAAAGTGGCGCCGGCCCCATGGGACCAACCTGGCTGCTGCTGAGCAAACCGGTGATCGCAGCCGTGGAGGGCCACGCGGTGGCCGGCGGACTGGAACTGGCCCTGTGGTGCGATCTGCGCGTGGCCGCGCGCGATGCCGTCTTCGGCGTGTTCAACCGCCGCTGGGGCGTTCCTCTCATCGATCTGGGAACTGTGCGTCTGCCGAGGCTCATTGGTCAAGGACGCGCGCTCGACCTGGTGCTGACCGGCCGCGCTGTCTCCGCCGAAGAAGCGCTGCAAATTGGTTTGGTCAATCGAGTGGTGGAGAAAGGCAAAGCGCTGGATGCTGCTTTGGAACTGGCGCAATCGATCGCTGAATTCCCGCAGCGCGGCCTGCGCGGCGACCGCATGTCACTCTATGAACAATGGGCTCTGCCTTGGGAGCAGGCCCGGACCAACGAACTCCGTCACGGCCTGCAGACGATGTCCTCAGGCGAGGCCGTGGCCGGCGCCGGGCGTTTTGCTTCGGGCGCCGGACGTCACGGAAGCTTTGGCGAGCGTTGAGCGTGAAGGCTAACCTTACTTCTTATCTTTATCTTTCTCTTTTGCGGGCTCGCCCTTGGTGGCGGTGAAAGTTCCGCTGGCTTGTCCACCGTAGTCGCACGTGCCTTTCATGGTCTTGCCGTCGGCGTCGAGCTTTCCGGCATAGTGGACAGCAGCGCCTTGCACCTCAAAGTCAAACGTCACCGCGTCGCCCTTGATTGTGCCGTGTAGCGGGGCTTCGCCCAGAGCGCCGTTATATGTGCCGGTCAGCTTCTCGCCGTCTTGCTTCAGCACAAAAGACGGTGTTCCGCCCTGACCGCCCAAATCCACCGTGGCATTCCACGTGCCGGTCACGTCCGCGGCGAAGAGCGATGCCGCGAACAAGAACATTGTCGCCAAAATCGCAGGAGCTTTTCTCATGTGGCGCACGATACCATCCGCTGGCGGGAAAGGCAAGCGGCCACGGAAAGGATTGCTCCCCGCGCGGAACCTGAGGTAGGATGGCAGCCTTTGATTTTCATGGGAGGCGCAAATGAGCAAGAGTCGCGAAGAGATGCAGAACGTCAATCGGCTGTTGGTCTTGGCTGGAGTCGTGGTCTTCGGCGTGGTCTTGACCGCGATTCCGGTTTTTGCCGCTCCCTGTGAAAGCTTGAGCAGTCTCAAGTTCCCCGACACGACCATTACTTCGGCTGAGACTGTGGCCGCGGGAGCATTTGCGGCTCCTGCCGGCAATCCTTCCTTGCCTCTCTACAAAGAGCTGCCCGCCTTCTGCCGCGTGACCGCCGAGGTCAAGCCGGCCAAGGATTCCGACATCAAGATCGAGGTCTGGATGCCGGCCGCAGGCTGGAACGGAAAATATCAGGGTGTAGGCAATGGCGGCTTCGCGGGAAGCGTCACCTACCAGGGGTTGGCGGGCGCGATCAAAGCAGGTTATGCCACTGCTTCCACCGATACGGGACACGCCGCGGGCGCCACCAGCGCCGGCTGGGCCCTGGGACATCCCGATCGCATCGTTGACTTCGGTTATCGCGCCATTCACGAGATGACCGTCAAGGCCAAAGCGATCATCAAGGCCTTTTACGGCGATGATCCCAAGCGCAATTATTTCGCGAGCTGTTCCAACGGCGGACGCCAGGCGCTGATGGAAGCGCAGCGGTACCCTGAGGATTACGACGGTATCATCGCCGGCGCTCCGGCAAACTTTTGGACACACTTGTTGTCCGCGGGCGCGTGGGACCTGCAAGCGGTGCAGGGCGATGCCGCCAGTTACATTCCCGCCGCCAAAATACCGGCTATCAGCGCGGGCGTGCTCAAGGCATGCGACGCGCAGGACGGTGTGACCGATGGATTGGTCAGCGATCCACAGTCTTGCCACTTTGATCCCGCGACCATCCAATGCCAGGCCGCCGATTCCGACAGTTGCCTGACCGCCCCGCAGGTAGCGGCGCTCAAGAAACTCTATGCTGGACCGACAAACTCCAAGGGCGAAAGGATCTTTCCCGGTCGGGTACCCGGCGGGGAAGAGGGTCCGGGCGGATGGCAGGGGTGGATTGTCGGCGCAGCGCCGAGCACCAGCTTGATGTACCAGTTCACCACCAACTTTTTCCCCAATATGGTTTTTGATGATCCGGCATGGAGCTTCAAGACCTTCAACTTCGATAGCGGCGTCAAGCTGGCGGACGAAAAAGAGGCTGCCAACCTGAACGCGAACGACGCCAACCTGAAAGCCTTTGAGAAGCGCGGCGGCAAGCTCATCATTTATCACGGCTGGAGCGACGCGGCCATCTCTGCCTTCAACACGGTGGATTACTACAACCGCGTGTCCGCCGCCATGGGCGCGAAGGAAACCGCATCGTTCTTGCGTGTCTTCATGGTGCCGGGTATGCAGCACTGTGGCGGCGGACCGGGACCGAACTCTTTTGGCCAGCTCGGCTTTGGCACCGCGTTGCCCGATCCCCAGCACAGTATTTATGCCGCTCTGGAGCAATGGGTGGAAAAGGGAGTCCCTCCGGACCGGATCGTAGCCACCAAGTACGTAAGCGACATGAATGCCTCCCAGGGCGTGAAGATGACGCGTCCACTCTGTCCCTATCCGCAGGTCGCTCAATACAAAGGTACGGGTGACAGCAACAGCGAAGCCAACTTCGTCTGCGCGCAGAAAAAATAAGACTGCCGCCGGGCCCGCTTGTTAACACATCGCTCCCGGTTTGCGTCTAGTATTCCCAGGTGAGGTCCGTGTTGGATGGCCTCTACATCGGGAGATGCAGTTGAAACATTCGCGGGAAGCCTGGAGCCCCGGGCCGTGAGCGATCAGCCGGCCAAAGCTGAGGCTCAGGATGATGATGCGCAGCTGGTTGCGGCTGCGCGGCAGGGCGATCGCGCTTCTTTCGGCAGGCTCTATGATCGCTACGCGCGGATGGTCCACGGAATTCTGCTGGCTCGCGTGCCTCTGAGCGAAGTGGACGACCTGGTCCACGACGCATTTCTTCAGGCGCTTCGCCAGCTCCACACTCTCCGCGAAAGCACGCGCTTCGGGGCCTGGCTGGCTGCGATCACTCGTAATCGCGCCAACGACTATCACCGCCGCGCCGTGGACGAGGTTGAATTGCCTGAAAGCTTGTCCGAAGACCAGGTGACGGGAATCACAACCGGCAGCGCGCATCGCCAGAACCAAGACGAAGAGGCCGGCTACCTTCTCGCCGTCATCCGCGAACTGCCGGAAACATATCGGGAGCCGCTGCTGTTGCGGCTGGTGGAAGGCATGACCGGACCCGAGATCGCGACGCGCACCGGACTTACGCCCGGATCCGTGCGCGTGAATTTGCACCGGGGCATGCAGCAACTGCGCGAGAAACTTGCCCGAAGTTCGCGAGCATCGCCGGCAAGTTCGGCTTGATTCGGATAGCGGCCGCCGAAGAAAGCGAGCGCCGGCGGCAACGTACATGAGGTAATGGTTTATGAATGACGATTATCTATGGGATGGTTCCGGCGAACCCGATCCCGAAGTCCAGAAGCTGGAGTCGGCGCTGGGCAAGCTTCGCCACAACCGTCCGGCGCCCGAGTTTCCGGAGTTTACTGTGTCCGTGCGGGCGGTCGAGCGTCCGGGTTGGCTGACAGCTCTGCGTCCACGGCTGAAGGCTGCGGCTTTCGCGTGGGCTGCGATTCTGGTGATCGTCGCCGCGAGCCTCATACTGTCTCGGAATAAGCCTGTTCCGGTCGAGCGCAGCGAATGGAACGTGACCAACATGGAAGGCGCGGCCCGGGTGGGCGGACAGACCATGAGCGCAGCCGGCACCGAGAATCTTGGCGTTGGACAGTTGCTGGAGACGGATAACGCTTCCAAGGCCACCATTCACGCCGACGAAACTGGTGAAATTGAGGTGGCGCCAGGCACCCGCCTGCGCCTGGTGAAGAGCAGCTCCGGAATCAAGCAAGTAGAGCTGGAACGGGGCACCATTCACGCTACCATCTGGGCCGAGCCCGGTAAGTTTGTCGTGGACACGCCTTCGGCGACGGCGGTGGATATGGGGTGCGTCTACACCTTGCACGTGGACGATTCCGGCGACGGCCTGTTGCACACCACGCTGGGCTGGGTCGGCTTCAAGCTCGGCGCTCGTGAAGCATTCATTCCCGCCGGCGCCGCTTGTATGACCCGGAAGAAGACCGGCCCAGGCACGCCCTACTTTGAGGATGCGCCGGAAGCATTTCGCAGCGCGGTGGCCAAGCTTGATCTTCGTGACACCAACGACGAGGATCGGGCGGCGGCGCTGCAGGTCGTGCTCACTCAATCGCGCAAGCGCGATGCGCTCACTCTGTGGCATCTTCTTTCCCGCGTACCCGATTCTGATCGGGGACGAGTCTACGACCGGCTTGCGCAGCTCGTTGCTCCGCCTGCCGGAGTAAAGCGAGAGGGCATTCTGCGTCTTGACCCGCAAATGCTCGACCTGTGGTGGAACGAGCTGGGGTTGGGTGACGTATCCCTGTGGCGTCATTGGGAGCGGTCATGGGCGCAACAGAAATGAGGCCGGCGGAGATTGCGTACGCAACTTTCAATGACTCATTTACCAAATTCCTCGATGACCCAATCTTGTTAACACTGCGCTCTCATTCCGCGTCTTGCCTGCCTGAGAGGTGAAAAGCCTCAAAGGAGAGTGCAAGCGTCATGAGTATATCCAAGTCTTTCTTTCTTCGATTTGCCGCCGGTCTGCTGCTTGTGTCCGGCTTGATGACCCCGGCCTTTGCCGGGCCGCCGCTGATTTGCCACCGCCTGGATATAGGCGACGCCAAGTCGCTGCCTTGGGCAGGCACCGCCTGGAACCTGGCGGGCAACGAAAACTACGACACCAGGAATCTCGTGCAGGATACGCTGGCCATCCTCGACTCAGGAGTGCCGGTGATCGTTCGCATGGAAACCCTGCGCCGCGCAACCCTTTATGCCCGTAACGATCCTCGACCCGCGAAGGAACTGCTGACAAAACTTTACCAGCGCGCAACTTCCGCCGAAGCTGCCGGGCACTCGGACGCCTTGGCCTGGTTCGACGCCGGTTATCTTGTGGAAGCTTACCGCCAATGGTTCTACAAGGACCCGAGCCCCGCTGCCGGCATCGACGGCTACGGTCTGGTAAAGAAAGCCCTGGCGTTGCGAGGCCACAGCGATCCGGAAATGGAATTCGCGGCTGCACTCATCACGCTCCAGGGTCCCGAGCCAGCTCACCAAGAACATGCACGGAGAGCGATCGCCGGAGCCAAAGGAGATCCTTTGCTGGCTCGCAATCTCTCCAGTCAATTCCTGGGCAGCGAAACACGAACCGTTTCCGAGGCGCTGCTCCGGAGCACGAAGATGGAGGACGCACAGCAATGAACTACGCAATCGCCACAGCCACGAAATCCATCTTGCCCGTGTTTATGGTCTGCTTGTGCGCCGGCGCTCTCTTTGCGCAAAGCCGGACTGTTGATCCCGGCCTCACCGCCCACGAGTGGGGCACGTTTACCTCGGTCGCGGGCAGCGATGGCCAGGCCATGGAATGGGTGCCGCTAAGCTCTCAAGAGTTGGCTTTCGACCAAAAGACGTTTACGGCGGACGGCGGCTGGCGGTCCAAAGAGCTCCCCAGCTTTGTCGAACACCTCCACTGGATGATCGCATTGAAGCAGGGGCTGAGCGGCACGGTGCGCATGGAAACGCCGGTCCTCTATTTCTACTCTTCACACGACCTGACCCTTTCGGTGCAAGTGAAGTTTTTGAAGGGACTGATCACCGAGTGGTATCCGCACGCTACAACCCCACCCGTTGGCAGCGGTCTAGAGGATGTGGCCTTGTATAAGAA
Organism: uncultured Acidobacteriaceae bacterium; assembly: GCA_964521445.1. Lineage (GTDB taxonomy): Bacteria > Acidobacteriota > Terriglobia > Terriglobales > Acidobacteriaceae > Angelobacter. The sequence goes on along the minus strand of CAZFRV010000324.1, from coordinate 15,667 downwards.
GGGAGCGGCCGACGGTAGTGTCTCGTGGAATGCCGTTGCCGTTCGTCCAGGACTGGCGGCCGATTTTCCGCGCGACTTGGCCGACGACAACAATCCTTATTACGCGGCCCGCGCGACCTCATCAGCTCCTCTTCGCGTGGCCGGCGCGGTCGCCGATCAGCAGGAGAAATTCCTCTTCTATCGCGGCGTGTCGTTATTCGCGGTTCCTATTTCCGCGCGGTTTACCGCCGAGGGCAACCTGCTCGTCCGGAATTCTCTCGAGGAAGGCATTTCCAGCATCATCTGGTTTGAGCATCGCGGAGACCGGGTCGGCTATCGCATCAGCGACGCCCTGCAAAACGAAACAACTCTGGAGCCTCCGGAGTTGACGGCGACGGTGGAGTCTCTGTCTCGTGATCTCGAAGACATACTCGTCGCCCGCGGACTCTATCGCGACGAGGCCTATGCCATGATCCAAACCTGGCGCAATCACTGGTTTGAAGAAGGCAGCCGCCTCTTCTATATTGTGCCCCCGCGCTTCGTGGACACCGTCTTACCTCTCACCGTCACGCCGGCGCCGGCACAGACTGTACGCGTTTTCGTTGGGCGGCTGGAACTGATCAGCCCGGCAACGCAGAAGGCCGTGGCCGCTGCGCTGGCCTCCAACGACAACGCAACGCTCGAAAAGTACCGCCGGTTCCTGGAGCCGATTCTCAAAACCATCCAAGAGAACCGCGGAGCGAAAAAACAAGTCTCCGGGTTTGCGAGCCCGCCTTGCCCGGTCGACGCCACCGGACCGGCAACTGCGAAGCGCTGACGCTTCGGGTAAAGCTCGTATTGTCGCCGCAGCTAGGTGGTGATTACACTGGTGGACGCAATCAACCAGGTGCTCACCACCATGAAAACTCTGTCCTCGTGCGCTGCCATGGCTGTCGTTTGTCTGGGGCTGGTGACTGTGCAAGCGGCAGCTAGACAGCCCGACGCACTGGCTTCATCCACCGAAATTATTGTCGTGACCACGTCCGATTGGAACGCCGTGGAAGGATCGTTGCAGCGCTATGAGCGTCGCGATCCGCGCCAGAAGTGGGTCCCGGCGGGCGCGCCGGTTACGGTGGTTGTCGGCAAGAGCGGCCTGGGATGGGGCGTGGGCGCCGTGTCTCTTGATGCCAACGTTCGCACTGCCTCCGATCCGGTCAAGAAGGAGGGCGACGGCAAAGCCCCGGCTGGCGTGTTTGTTCTCAGCCGAGCTTTCGGCTATGCCCCGCAGGACTTGGCGGGAGCCAAGATGCCCTATGTTCCGCTGACCGCTACGGTGGAGTGCGTGGACGATACAAATTCCAAGTTCTACAACCAGGTGCTGGACCGGGGGAGCGTTGCTCCCGACTGGGCCAGCTCCGAGCATATGCTGCGCTCCGACGAACTCTATCGCTGGGGCGTTGTGGTGGATCACAACAGCGACCCGGCGCGTCCCGGCGCCGGCTCCTGCATCTTTCTGCACATCTGGCGCGGACCCAGGCAGGGGACGGTAGGCTGTACGGCCATGCCCCAGGAGCAACTCGAGACTGTGCTCGGCTGGCTGGATCCCGCGCGCAAGCCATTGCTGGTGCAGATGCCCGAGCAGCAGTACAGAAGTCTCCAGAAGAAGCTGGGCTTGCCGGCGCTGCCGACCAGTGGTTTGGCGCAATCGGATCAAAGCGCCGTTTCCGAGGGTTACGGCAACGCCACCCTGGTCTTCTCACATCAGCTCGCCGCCGGCCCCAGGACTCCCCTTGCTGGTGCAGCACCCCCGCCGGGAGTCGCCAGCCTGGCGTTTCAGCAACCCGCGGATACCGGATTGCAACGCGATATCGAGCTTGGCGTGGTAGTCGAAAGAATAGACAAGGGCTTCGAGGCCGACAAGGCAGGCATTCGAGAGGGTGACATCCTTCTAGGATGGAGCTACGGTAATAACAAGGGTCAGTTTGAATCCCCATTCGATTTGTCCACGATAGAGATGGAGCAGGGACCTCTTGGCAGCGTAACGCTGGAAGGCATGAGAGGTTCGGAGAGATTGGTTTGGGCTCTGGGCCCGGACGCGTGGGGTGTGGATGCGAGACCCAATTTTTCCGGAACAGCATTGTCCGTCTATCAACAATGTCAAGGGATCGAGCAGGCAGACAAGCCGGATGGCTTGGGCAAGTGCTGGAATCGCTTGGCAGAGGATGCCGCTCATCCTTCGTGGCTTGGTGCGTGGCTTCTTTCTCACTCGGGCACTGCTATTGCCCAACGAAAGCTGTGGAAAGAAGCAGATGACTTGTTTCAAGCGGCGATGGACTCGGCATTGAAGATCGGGCGGCCTGGGGTACTCGCCGGGCTGCTCCGAAGCTGGGCGCATTCTTTCTGGGACCGGCAGGATTACATCCAAGCAGAGAAATACTATCAACAGGCGCTTGCCGAAAGCTCAACGCCAAGCGATCAAAACCTGACGGCGGCGGCCAGCTTGCACAGCCTGGGTATCGTGGCCGAAAGACGAGGGGATCCGGTCAAGGCGACGGAATATTTAGTTCGGGCGCTGACCATCCGGGAAAAGTTGGCTCCCCAGAGCCTTGAGGTCGCGAGGACTCTCCGGGTTCTTGGCGCGGCCGCATTTGAAATTGGTAACCTGCAGAAATCGGGAGAGTACGCGCACCGAGGGCTGGAAATCCTGCAAAAGTTGGTGCCCGGTAGCTCCGAGTTGGCAGCTTCAATGATTAACCTGGCTGCCGTGGAGCGACATCGGGGCGACCTGGCAGCGGCTGACGGTTACTACAACCAAGCTCTTGAGATTGAGCAACGTTTGTTCCCCGGCGGCCGTGGCGTTGGTGTGTGCTTCAACGGACTAGCCAACGTGGCCAGAGATCGGGGTGATTTGGTTCGAGCTGATCGTTATGACCGACAAGCCTTGGCTGTCCATGAAAAACGAGCTCCCGGCAGCTTTGATGTTGCGCTCACCTTAGGCAACATGGGCATCACCAGCGAAAACCGTGGCGACTTGGCTGGGGCTGAAGAACATTACCGAAAGGCCCTTGCGATCCAAGAGAAGCTGACGCCTGGAAGCCTTATCCTTGCGGGCACTTTCGGCGCTCTTGGGGATTTGGCTTTGAAGCGGGGTGATCTAGTTCAAGCTACTTCATATGCCCATCAGTCCCTTGACCTCTTGAGGAAATTTGCGCCTGGCAGCCTCGGAGAAGCTGATGAACTCGGCACCCTGGCTGATATCGCGCAGCGTACCGGCGACTTGACCAAGGCTGAAAACTTGTACGGGCAGGCCCTTGCAATCCGGGCAAGCCTTGCGCCCAAGAGCAGGGGGTACGCCGAATGCCTGGCCGCTATGGCTGGGATTGTGCGCCGCCAGGGACGTCTGGATGCTGCGTCACAAATGTTCGAGAAGGCCCTAAATGCCCTGGACGATCAGTTGGCCCAGTTGGGTGGTTCGGAGGAGGCGCGCTCGGGTTTTCGCGCCCAACATGCCGACTTTTATCGAGAGTACATCGACCTGCTGGTTACTCAGGGACGGCAGACGGAGGCCTTTGAAGTACTGGAGCGCTGGCGTGCACGGACGCTGCTGGAAATGCTGCTGGAGAGCCGCGTTAACATTCGCCAAGGCGTTGACGCGGGTTTGCTGGCGAAGGAACGCTCGCTCAAAGCGGAGGTCATCGCTAAAACAGATCGACGGCTTCGTTTGTTGAGCGATAAACATACAGCAGAGCAAGAGGCGGCCATCGATCAAGAGATCGAACGGACTATCAGTGAGTATCAGGAGATGCAAGGACAAATCCGAGCCAGCAGCCCTGCCTACGCTGCGCTCACACAGCCACAGCCCTTGAAACTCAAAGACGTTCAAGATCTGTTGCTCGCCGATGACACGATCTTGCTGGAGTACATGCTAGGCGATCAGCGCAGCTACCTTTTCGTTGTGACCCGTTCCTCCCTTGTTGCTTACGAGCTGCCAAAGAGGGCGGAGATCGAAGCAGCAGTCCGGCGGGTACATGACTTGTTAACGGTACGCGGTCACAGCCCTGCGAACGAGACCGAGATTCAAAGAGACGCGCGATGGTCGGCTGCTGAAGTAGCACTGCCTGCGGCAGCAGAGAAACTCAGCGGTATGATTTTGAAACCAGTCTCTGCCCAGCTTCAACGAAATCGATTGCTGATTGTTGGCGATGGAGCGCTTGCTTTTGTTCCGTTTGCCTCGCTCCCTGAGCCCGGAGGCCAAGCAGGTGCGAGGCAATTCCATCTTGTAGAAAAACACGAAGTTGTGAATCTTCCATCTGCTTCGGTGCTAGCGGCGCTGCGGCGGGAGAAAAAGGCCCAGAAGAGAGTCCCGCTGACGGTCGCTGTTCTGGCCGATCCTGTCTTCGACACTCGGGACGCGCGCGTGCAAAGGTTCGTGAAGACCTCCGCGGCTGCTTACAGCTCCGAAGAAGAGGACTCGCCCGAAAGTGCGTTTTCCGCTGACCTCATGACTCGCTCTGCGAATGACGCTGGCCTTACGCGAGGTGGGGCGCTACATTTTCCTCGTCTGCTTTACTCGCGGCAGGAAGCTGAAGCCATCCTGGCAGTCACACCCTTGAGTCAAGGGATGCGTGCCCTTGATTTTCGCGCGAGTCGGTCGACCGCAACCAGTCCGGAGCTGAGCCAGTATCGAATCGTCCACTTCGCCACGCATGGAATACTGGATAGCATACATCCGGAGTTGTCGGGCCTGGTGCTCTCGCTTGTGGACCGGGAGGGTAGGGCGCAAAGAGGTTTTTTGGGATTGGAAGATGTCTACAACCTGAAGCTGCCCGCGGATATGGTGGTCTTGAGCGCGTGTGAAACGGGCCTGGGGAGACAGATTGATGGAGAAGGGCTGGAGGGACTGACGCGGGGCTTTATGTATGCGGGGGCCAGCAGAGTAGTGGCGAGTCTATGGAATGTGAACGATATCGCGACTTCGGTTTTGATGGAGCGCTTCTATCGAGGCATGTTGCGCGATGGGCTGCCGCCCAGTTCGGCTTTGCGGAGGGCCCAGCTGAGCATGCTGCGCCAGAAGCGATGGACTAATCCCTATTACTGGGGTGCGTTTATGATCCAGGGGGAGTGGAAAACAAACTAGTCGAAACGTCCGGCTCTGATTGCCGCTCGCAAGCGAAAGGGGCGATGTTTCAACAGTAGATGCCCTCCTGACGTTACAATACCTTCTCGCGCGGCCCACTTTTGCCGCTTACGCCAGCGGTTCCAGTTCCTATGACCAAAGCAGAAAAGAAACGCCTGTCCACCGTCCTTCGTGCCACGGAGTACTTGTTTCTTGAAAACATCGCCCTCAAACTGGTACTCGAGCATCGCGCGGTCTCAAACTGGCAGAAGCTGGTCGATCATCTCCTGTCGGACAAGGAGATGCTGGCGGGGGTTCGCCTGAAGTTTAGCGACCTCTACAGGGAGATTGAAGGATCCGCTGATCCTTCCCTGGCCCTGGAGGCGCTCTTGGGAGAACTTCCAGCGGCAAAAAAGCCGCGCTAGCACGCGCTGGGGGATAGGGTGATGTTTCAACAGCAGCCCTTCCGGCCCCTTCTCGGAGGCCGCTTAAATTACAATCACATTCATCCACGCTGACGACGGGCGAGTTCGTTTCCGTTGACGGCTTGTATCGACCAAATGAAGCAGACCCGGAAACACAAGACCAAGCGGCGAAAGAAGGCAAGTGTCGAGCAGCAGGTAACAGCTCCGGAAAAGTCGACGCCAACCGAGGTCCAGCGCTGGATGGCTTCCATTGTCGACTCTTCTGAGGACGCCATCGTCAGCGAGACTCTGGACGGCATTGTCACCAGTTGGAACAGAGCGGGGGAACACATCTTTGGCTATTCCGCGGATGAAATCATCGGGCGTCCAATTTCCATGCTTGCGCTGCCGGGCAAAGAAGACGAGATGACCGCGCTCCTGCAGCGTGTCCAGTCAGGAGAAAAGATTGAGCATTATGAGACGGTGCGGCGGCATAAGACTGGGCATGCGGTCAGCGTTACGGTCTCGGTTTTCCCTGTACGTGATGAAGGCGGCAGGATCATAGGCGCCTGCAAAATCTCTCGAGATACTTCCGAAACCAAGCGTCTGATTGAGGAGGAACAAAAAGCAGTTGCTGAAACCCTGGCGGAGAAGCGCTTCCGTAAGTTGCTGGAAGCGGCGCCCGATGCGATTCTTGAAGTGGATCACACCGGAAGGCTATTGGTGGTCAATGAAGCCGCAGAGAAGATGTTCGGCTACAGTCGCGATGAATTGCTGGGATTGACAGTGGAAGAGCTCGTTCCGGCCGCTGAGCGGGGCGGTCATATTCGTCATCGCGAGTCTTACACCTCACACCCACAAACCCGCCCGATGGGATCGGGTCTGGAATTGAAGGCGCAGAGAAAGGATGGCTCGCTTTTTCCGGTCGAGATCAGCCTGAGCCCCAACCGAGGTGATGACGGATTGCGGGTGATTGCCCTGGTGCGCGACATTACGCAGCGCAAGGAAGCAGAGGACCGGATTACCGCCATTCGAGAACAATATATGGCGGAATTGGCCGCTAAGAATGAGCAACTGGAGGACCGCAATCGCGAGGCCGAAAAAGCAAATCGTCTGAAGAGCGAGTTTCTGGCCAGTATGAGTCACGAGCTGCGCACTCCGCTGCATACCATTATCGGTTTCTCTGAGCTGCTTTCCGAAGAGATTCAGGGAAGCCTGAATCCAGACCAGAAACGGTTCGTGGGACACGTGCTTCAGGACGCGCGGCACCTTTTGGATTTGATCAATGAGGTCTTGGATATCAGCAAAATCGAATCCGGACGGCTGGAATTGCAACGCGAACTGTTTGATTTCAGAAGCTGCGTGGAGGAAGTGTTGGCAGGGATCCGCCAGCGGGCCGCGCCCAAAAACATCCGCGTGGAAAATAAGAACACGTTTCTGGACCAGCTCTATGCGGATCACTTGCGAGTCAAGGAGATTCTCTACAACCTGCTCAGTAACGCAGTGAAATTCACCGCCGAAGGCGGCCTCGTCTGGGTGGAATCGCTCGTTCAGGACGATTTCTTGCAAGTGACGGTCGTCGATACCGGCATCGGCATACCTGAAGAAGAACACGCGGCAATCTTCGAAAGATTTTATCAGGGGCGTCCAGACGCCGGCGCTGTTCAAGAAGGCACCGGCCTGGGGCTTCCTATCACCAAGCATCTCGTGGAATTGCACGGCGGTAAGATATGGGTGGAGAGTGAGCGCGGCAAAGGCAGCCGATTCATTCTGACCTTGCCACTCACCAGGCCAACGAATGGCTGAATATCGTTCCAGCGCGGAAACAATCGTGGACAAGAAACGTATTTTGATTGCGGAAGACAAGTCGACGAGCCGGGAGCTGCTGCGCACCGTCCTGGAGAATCAGGGCTACTCTGTCACTGAAGCCGCGGACGGCGAAGAAGCATTGCAGAAGGCGCGGAAGGAAATGCCTGACCTGATCCTGCTCGACCTGCAGATGCCGGCTCGCAATGGCTATGAGGTCCTCCGTGAACTACGGCAAGACTCGCGATTTACGAGTGTGCCGATTGTCGCGGTTACGGCCAGCGCCATGCACGGAGACCGCGAGAAGGCCATAGCCGCCGGGTTTAACGGGTACCTCAGCAAGCCTCTGCCCCTGGGCAGCCTGAGAAACGAAATTCAGCGGCTGCTTTCAAGCTCCTAGTCTCAACCGGAGCCGGCCGTCCTGCTCTTGCCGGCTTCCATCGGTTCCTCACAGCAGGCCGTATTTCTTCATTTTGTAGCGCAGCGCGTCGCGTCCGATCTTAAGCTGGCGGGCAGCTTTGGACTGATTGCCTTCGGCTTGAGCCAGGGCGCTGGTTAAGAGATGCTTCTCGTGATCCTCGAACGACTCATTGGTCAAGCCTGCGGCGCCGCCTGCCGCCTGGGGGGCTGCAGAAGACGGCATGTGGGCGGGCACGTTCAAAGCAGGAGCCGGTCCTTGTTGTAAAAGGGGCGGCAAGTCCGCAACGTCGATGATTTCTGCCATGCTCATCATGCAGGCGCGTCCAATTACATTCTCCAATTCACGTACGTTGCCCGGCCATGAGTGGCGCGCCAGCACAATCTGGGCGCGTTGGGTCAGGCCGCGGATCGGCTTGCCGTACTGGCGCGCGAACTTGTCAACAAAATGGCGTGTCAACAAGGGCAGGTCTTCCATGCGTTCCGCCAGTCGCGGCGTATGAATCTCAACCATCGACAGGCGGTAGTAAAGATCCTCACGGAACTGGTGCTCCGCAATTGCTTTGCGCAGGTCCTTGTTGGTGGCGGCGATGACCCGAACGTCGACTTTCTGCGATGTCAGCGAGCCGACGCGCTGAACTTCCTGGTTCTGTAGCGCCCGCAGCAACTTCGCTTGAGTGGCCAAGGGCATGTCTCCGATCTCGTCCAGAAACAACGTTCCCCCGGTTGCGTGTTCAAACAGTCCTGCTTTGTCGTGGTCGGCGCCGGTGAATGCGCCGCGCACGTGTCCAAAGAGCTCGCTTTCAAAAAGCGTTTCTACGACCGCAGAGCAGTTCAGCACCACAACTCTTCCTTTGGCTGGGCTGAGCCGGTGCAAGGCCTGCGCAACCAACTCTTTGCCGGTCCCGGTCTCTCCGGTGATTAAGGCTGCCCGATAGTGGGGAGCGATACGGCGGACATGGGAAAACACCTCCCACATCTGCGGGCTGCGTCCGACCATCCCCTCGAACTGCGCGGTCTGCGTCAGGTCGTCTTCAGTCTGCAGGATCCGTTGCCGCCGCAACGCAGTTTCAATGACCCGTCCTATGCGGTCTCGCAACACCGCCAGAGAGATCGGCTTGTTCAAGTAATCGGCCGCGCCTTTGCGAATCGCTTCCACCGCCGTCTCCGTGGTGTAGTGGGCAGTCATGAGTATGACGTCGATGGCGGGATCAAACTCGGCAATACGCTCCAGAACCTCGAGCCCGCTCATCTTAGGCATGACCAGGTCGGTCAGCACAATTTGCGGCCGGTGAGTGTAAACCAGATCAAGCGCCTGTTCCGGATCAGAAGCCGTGAATATCTGGACACCGTTGCGAGCCAGCGCGCTGGAAAGAAATTCAAGGCTGCCAGCGTTGTCGTCAACGATGAGCAGCGAAACGAGATTTCGGTCGGCGGGCATCTTTTTCTCTTGATCAGGCCAGCCGCAGGGCCATACACGAAATCAAGCTGGCCGCACAAATCCAACTGGCCTATTGATTGTAAAGCGACGGGCGATCAGGGTGTGCGTCTCATGGCGCAATGCCTGCGCCTTTTCGCGCAGGGACGCAAATCCTTAGCTGCAAACCCCAGGTTTTTCAAGGGCTTGGTATGGCAGAGGACTTGCACTATCACAGTCGTGCAACAGTACAGCAAAGCAACCGGAAAGTTTGGAGGCGTAACCATGCAATCCCTAAATGTTCACCCGTCTTCTACAGAGCAGGCGACTGGCCATGTCCAAGGCAATCTGCCTTTCTCCAACCTGAAAGGCGCAGCTCTGGCGCAGTTCAACGCCATTGCCATGGAGACAAGTTATTCCCGGGGCGATCGCCTGTTTCTAGAGGACGAATCGGCTCAATGCATCTTTGTTATCTCCAGCGGACGGGTCAAGCTTTCGGTTACCTCCAGAGAAGGCAAGGTCATGATCTTGAGGGTTGCGAGCGGCGGTGACATTTTGGGTCTGGGAGCGGCTCTGGCCGCAAAGGCGCATGAACTTTCCGCCGAAGTGCTTGAACCCTGCCGGGCGAAGGTGATCCGGACCAAGGATTTTCTGGCATTTCTTGAGAGATATCCGGAGGCAGCGATGGAAGCAACACGCTGCATGTTGCACGAATATCAGGCCAGCTTTAACAACATCTGCCGGTTGGCATTACCCACAACGGTTGCAGGGCGGCTCGCGAATTTGCTGCTGGAATGGCGCAGCAACCGTTTTGAAAGAGGAGAAAACCCGGGCCGGCTCACCGTGACCTTGACGCACGAAGAGATCGCCGGCATGACCAACACGTCGCGAGAGACTGTCAGCCGGGTCTTCCAGCAGTTCCAACGAGAGAAACTGATCGCAGTCAAGGGTGCGTCTCTGACCGTACTCCAGCCTCAGGCGCTGGAACAGCTTGCTTGCTGAGGAGATCCAATATGTGCTCCGCATCATTTGAGCCAACTTCCGACACCGATCGAGCTCCCCACAAGACCGCCATTTTATGTGTGGATGACTCGCCGAATATCCTGCTGATCTGCAGAACCATCCTGGAAGCCAGCGGCTTCGAAGTCTTTACGGCGTCGAATGGTAAAGCGGGACTGGAAGTGCTCAAGCAGCATGCAATTGATGCCGCAGTCATCGATAACCGGATGCCCGGGATGACCGGAACCGAGCTGGCCCGGGAGATCAAAGGTGCCCACAAGAACGTACCTATCTTGATGTTCAGTGATTCAGGAGCGAGGCCAACGTCGTTGGACTCGATTGATCTTTTTCTGGATAAGAAGAACGGCCCAAGCGCCTTGCGAGACGCGGTCCGTTCTCTCCTGAAAAACTATTCGACCGGAGCATGATGGGGACACAGGTGTGAAGGCCATATGCGTTCCGATGTGATTCCGATCACGGTCTGCCAATGCGAAAAGTTCTACGCTTACTTTAGATTGGCGCTGAGTGAGTGCCTTCGAAGGAGTTAAGGCGTATGCCTGTGATCGCACAACAACGACCCGTCAGACTCATTCCGCTGCCTGCAGCCGCTCCTGGCCCCGGCACCCAGACGAGCAAAAATCGCTTTCCGAAATGGATATTCTGGGTGGCTTTGGCGGCCGCGGTCGCCGCTGCCGGATGGTATTGGCGGTCATATTCGCAGAGCAAAATCAGCTTCGAAACCCTGCCTCTGGAGCGTGGTGCAATCCAGGCGAGCATCACGGCGACTGGCACGTTGAATCCAGTGGTGAACGTCCAGGTCGGCAGCCAGGTGTCAGGGAACATCAAAGCCCTCTATGCCGACTTCAATACCAAGGTGACAAAAGGACAGCTCGTAGCCGTGGTTGATCCGGAGATCTTTCAGGCGCAGGTGGACCAGGCTACGGCGGCTGCCGGCGCTGCCCAGGCTGCAGTGGTCACCGCCCAGGCACAAGTGGCAAAGGCCAAGGCAGAGTTGGCGGGAGCAATCGCTACCAGAGATAATCTGCAATCTGCGCTGGCGAAAGATCGGGCCAATGCACTCAATGCGAAGGTCCAGTTTGAGCGGTCAGATGCCTTGTTCAAAGAAGGAGTCGTATCTCAGCAGGATCATGACACTGCCAAGGCAAACTTTGATGCGTATGACGCGCAACTGACAGCCGATCAGTCCCAGATCGCTGCGGCCGAGCAAAACATACAATCCGCCCAGGCGCAGGTCAACGTGGTCGTGACTCAATTGAGCGGGGCTCAGGCTCAGCAACGCCAAGCTGAAGCCGCCCTGGCGCAAGCGAAGATTAATCTGGCGCATACCCGGATCGTTGCTCCCGTGTCGGGAACGGTGATTGCGCGCCATTTTGATGTGGGTCAAACGGTTGCGGCGTCATTTCAAGCTCCTGACATCTTCGACATTGCGCAAGATCTCACCAAGATGCAGGTGGACACAAACGTCGACGAGTCGGACGTCGGCAATATTCAGGCGGGACAGCCGGCCAACTTCACTGTCGATGCATATCCGGACACGACATTTCATGGGCTTGTCACCGACGTGCGCAAGGCCCCGATTACTCAGCAGAATGTAGTGACCTACGATGTTGTGATCGGCGTTGCCAATCCCGACATCAAGCTGTTTCCCGGGATGACCGCCAACGTTACGATTCTGACGGGGCGCCAGGACGATGTGCTCAAGGCGCCGAACGCCGCGTTGCGCTTCCACCCGTCGGCAGACTTGTTGAAACAGGCCGGCATCTCCTCATCGAAAGCCGGCGGACAGCAACTCTACGTTCTCATAGGCGGCAAGCTCACGGCGGTTCCAGTCAAGCTCGGACTCTCCGACGGAAGGTCGACCGCGATCACGGGTTCTGGACTCAAGGCAGGAGATGCCATGGTGGTCAGGGCGACAACGCCAGGAAGTTCCAGCAGCAGCAATGGCGCAACTAGCGGCACACCGAGAATGCCGAGAATGTAAGGAAGGCCTTATGCCGTCTCTCATCGATGTCAAGAACCTCGGCAGGACTTACAGTCTGGGCGAAGTGACCGTTTACGCATTGCAAGATGTATCTTTACAAATTGAACGCGGGTCCTTCGTGGCGGTCATGGGGCCGTCAGGCTCGGGGAAATCGACTTTCGTTAACCTTCTGGGCTGTCTGGATCGCCCGAGTTCCGGCCGTTATCTGCTGGATGGTTTTCCGGTGGAAGATCTTGACCGCGACCAGCTCGCCGAGATCAGAAACCAGAAGATCGGCTTCATTTTCCAGACCTTCAACCTGCTCGCGCGGACGAGCGCTCTCGAGAATGTTGAGTTGCCGCTCCTCTACACCGGCGAGGATGTGCCGGATGCGGCGGAGCGGGCCCGGCAAGCTCTGGCATCGGTCGGCCTCGCGGGTCGTGAATTGAGCCAGCCCAGCCAGCTTTCCGGCGGACAGCAGCAGCGCGTGGCGATTGCGCGGGCGCTGGTCAACAATCCGGAGATTTTGCTGGCCGATGAGCCTACGGGCCAGCTCGATTCCCGTACCAGCGATGAGATCATGAAAATCTTTCAGGATTTGAACCGCATTCGCGGCATCACGATCGTTCTGATTACTCACTCGGACGAAATTGCAGCTTACGCGGACCGCATTATTCGTTTCCGCGACGGACGCGTTGTGAGTGATGAGCCGGTTCTTCATTCGGCCCAGACGAGTGAACCGATGCGAGTCTCGGGTCCAGCGGAGGTGCTGCAATGAAACGATTGCTTTCGGCCATGCGCATCGCATTCCGGGCTTTGGAAGTCAACAAGATTCGGTCCTCTCTCACCATGCTGGGCATCGTGATTGGCGTGGCCGCGGTGATTGCGACGGTTGCCGTCGGGTCGGGGGCCACGCAACGGGTTCAACAGCAGATTGCCAGTATCGGCAGCAACCTTGTCATCATCATCCCCGGCAGCCTGACTACTTCCGGCCTGCATATGGGCACCGGTAATGCCGTGACATTGTCTGAAACCGACGCAAAGGAACTCATCGCTCAGTGTCCGGATGTTGCTGTGACGGCGCCCGTAGTCCGGGGAGCAGCTCAGATCGTTTACGGCGACAACAACTGGGCGACAAGCATCGTGGGCACGACTCCCGCGTACCTGACAATTCGTGACCTGTCCGTCGCGAACGGAGCTGCATTTTCGGATCATGATGTCGATTCAGCTAACAAAGTAGCCCTGCTGGGCCAAACGGTGGTCGATAATCTTTTTGGCGCCGCTGATCCTATCGGCCAGACCATCCGCATTAAGAAGGTGCCGTTCACGGTGGTAGGAGTGCTGGACCGCAAAGGCCAGTCGCCCACCGGCCAGGACCAGGACGACACTATTCTCATGCCGATTGCCACCGCCAAACGAAAAGTGATCGGCACTCCCTCGGCCAATGCAGACGCGGTGGGCGCGATCATGATGCAGGCAACCAGCGGAGACCGCATCCAGGCTGCTCAGGATGAATCGCGAGCGCTGCTGCGCCAGCGTCACCATCTCCAGGCGGCAGAGGACGACGATTTCTCGATCCGCAACATGCAGGAGATCTTTGCGGCGCAGGAAGCGTCGTCGCGTGTCATGTCCCTCATGCTGGCCGCGGTGGCCTCCGTCTCCCTGATCGTGGGCGGCATTGGCATCATGAATATCATGCTGGTATCGGTACGGGAACGCACTCGTGAGATCGGACTGCGGCAGGCGGTGGGCGCTAAGACCCGTGACATTCTCACCCAGTTTCTGGTAGAGGCCACGACGCTGGCGCTCGCCGGCGGGGTGGTTGGCATCTTAGTGGGGACCAGTGCATCGTTTATCATTTCGCGGTTGGCCCAATGGCAAACTGTCATCGGGCCAGGGGCAGTCGTGCTGGCCGTCTTCTTTTCAGCCTTGGTGGGAATCACGTTTGGGTATTACCCGGCGCGAAAGGCGGCCTATCTTGACCCAATTGAAGCATTGCGCTACGAGTAAGAGCGGATAGAGGAGGCTTCAGTTATCGCACCGCAGGTTGCCGTATCCGATCTCGACCACGGTTTGACATCGCAACAAGCCGAAGAACGGCTTAGGCAGTTTGGGCCCAACGACCCGGCACCCAAGCCCCGGCGCTCCGGCGTCGAATTGCTGCTTCTTTTCCTGAATCCACTGGTGATTATTCTGCTGATCGCAGCCGTCCTGTCCGGCTTTCTAGGGCAGGTGGTAGATGCCGTGATCATCATCGTGATGGTGCTCGTCGGCGTCTCGATCAACTTTTACCAGACGTACCGGTCCCAGCTTGCCATTGAGCGATTGCGCGCGCGTGTGGCCCCGACGGCTGCGGTCTTCCGTGATGGGCAATGGCACGAGATCCGGCGTCAGGATGTCGTACCCGGTGATGTGATACGCCTTGCGGCCGGAGATTTGGTTCCGGCGGACGCGCGTCTTTTGGTTTCGCGCGATCTCTACGTGCAACAGGCAGCACTGACCGGCGAATCGCTGCCTTCCGAGAAAGAAGCTATTGGTGATGAAACTTCATCGGGGCCCGAAGCCAAGAACAAAGTTTTCCTCGGAACTTCTGTGGTCAGCGGCACAGCCACGGCCATCGTTTTAGCGACCGGGGTTCATACCGCGTTCGGCGATATAGCCGAGCGCCTGGCGGTGCGCCCGCAGGAGACAGCTTTTGACCAGGGCTTGCGCCATTTTGGGTTGTTGATTATGCGGGCCGTGATATTTCTGGTGCTCTTTCTTGTCGTGGTCAGCGTTGTCCTCCGCCATGATCCATTTCAATCTTTGCTCTTCGCCGTCGCGCTTGCTGTGGGTTTGACGCCGGAGTTTCTTCCCATGATTACGTCGGTTACGCTGGCGAAAGGGGCCGTAGTCATGGCGCGCAAGAAGGTGATTGTCAAACACCTCTCTGCCATTCAGAACTTCGGAAGCATTGACGTGCTTTGCAGCGATAAAACCGGAACGCTCACCACCGGCAATATGGTGCTTGACCGCGCCCTGGACCCCTTCGGCCAACCATCGGATCGACCGCTCAGTCTTGCCTATCTCAACAGCAAATATGAGACGGGAATCCGCAGCCCGCTGGATAGCGCGATTCTGCAAAAAGCCCCTCCCGATCCTGAGGGTTATGAAAAGCGCGACGAAATTCCGTTCGATTTCGAGCGTCGCAGACTGTCCATTGTTGTTGAGCGGGATTCCCAGCGACTCCTCATTACCAAGGGGTCGCCGGAAGGGATGTTTCCATTGCTCAAAGCCTACGAAACCAGCGGGCAGACCCATCCGATCGAGTCCGAGGTTCTTGCACGCTGCCATCAAACGTACGAGGCCATGAGTCAGCAGGGATTTAGAGTTCTTGCTGTTGCCTACGCTCAGGTACCCTCGCGCAACAACTATTCGGTTGCGGACGAATGTGACCTGACCCTCGCCGGGTTCCTGGCGTTTGGAGATCCCCCGCTGGATGATGCCTGCGAGGCGATCGCCGCCATGAAGCGCGATGGCGTGGAGGTAAAGATCATCACCGGTGACAGCGACCTGGTGACAGGTCACAT
>CAZFRV010000323.1:0-13101 GCA_964521445.1 uncultured Acidobacteriaceae bacterium | reverse complement strand
GTCCCTTCAAGGAATCTCCGGCGCCGAGTGGAGGGATCCCGACGGAGTTTCCTCTGCCATGCCCGCTTCAAAGGCGTTCTCCCCAGACTTGGCCGTGGCAACAGCCCGACGGTAAGGGAATGTTGTTTTCGAAGTATGAGGCTTCCGATTCGCATCCTGCCCAACCCAGCAGTCACGAGGGTAACGGTAACGGGGACAAACTGTGGGAAGAACTCCCTGGGTCATTCCAGCCGGGGATGGTCCCTCGGGATCCCTCACCACTCCGCGCAACAGATTTCTTGATGGGAACAAGACCCCGCGGCGCTCCGGTCGGGATGACAGCCCTAATGGATTTTCGAAAACGCAGGGTTAATCAAGGGTCATTACTTGGCTAGCTAGTTAGCGAAGCACCACGCCCAGATCCTCGCGATCGTGTTTAGCTTTCCCAAAGCACGGAACGATCGACTTGTCTGATCGATGTGCGGCCGGTCAGGGCCATGGCCATCATGAGCTCGTTGCGCAGGATCTCGATCACACGAGCGACTCCGGCGGCGCCAGCGATGGCCAAGCCGTGCAGATACGGCCGCCCAATCAGGACGGCGGAAGCGCCCATGGCCAGGGCTTTGACAACGTCAGTACCGCGGCGGATCCCGCCATCCACCAGCAGAAGCAGCGGCTTGCCCCGGACCTTCTCGGCGATGCGGGGCAGGGCGGCGGCGGTCGAAGGCAGCGTATCCAGGTTGCGGGCGCCGTGGTTGGATACGATCACTCCGGCCACGCCTTCGCTGGCGGCTCGCAAAGCATCTTCCGGGTTGAGCACGCCTTTCAGCAAGATCGGAACCTTGGCGAAGGAGCGCAACCACTCAATGTATTTCCAATCCAACGAAGAATGCATCACGCCGGTGAATGCTGAGCCGCGTTGCGGCACATGGCTGGTGGGACGCACGGGAAGATTGGGCAGCGTGAATCCGGGCGGCACCCGGAAGCGAACGCGGGTTTCGCGGTGCCGGAGGCCGAGCACGGGCGTATCCACGGTTACGCAGATGGCCCGGCAGCCCGCGGCCTGGGCGCGCTCGATCATGGCCCGCGTAACTTCCCGGTCCGGCTGCGTGTAGAGCTGGAACCACAAAGGATGCGAGGTGGCGCGGGCGATGGTTTCTACAGCTTCGGTGGAGTACGAACTTAGGACCATGGCTGCGCCGGCCTGGCTTGCTCCCTTGACGGTGGCGCGCTCACCGTCATCATGCCAGAGGCGGTGAAACGCAGCCGGCGCGAGCAGAATAGGCAGGTCGAAGGTCTGGCCGAGAAGTTCGGTCTTCACGTCGATATTCGAGACGTCCACCAGAACCCGCGGATTCAGACGGATGCGCTGCCAGTCTTCGCAGTTGGCGCGCAGGGTGAGTTCATCGCCCGCGCCGCCGCAGGCGTAGGCCCGAGCCATGGCTGACATGGAGCGTTCGCTCCCCGCTTCAAACTCGGCGAGAGAAAGCAGTTCTTCGATCGTTGGTCGTACGCGGGCACGGGAAGCAGAACGCGGCAAGCAAGTCCTCACCAGCTTAGATTGTGCAATGCAGTTTAAGAGTATAAGGCAGCCGCACATGGCCTGTGCCAGTGGGAAGCACGATAACTCATGAAGAAGAACGGGAAACGCCGGCTATTGCGCCAGCTCCCAGCCGTCTTTCTTCATTTCCGCATGCAGCCAGCGCTGCAGAGTGGTGCGGACGGCAGCGGAAAGACCGGAGAACTGGATGCCATGCTGGCCGTCTTTGTTGGTCCAGGCAACGCGGCCGATCATCTCAGTCTCCTTGGAGGATCCGGGGATGGAGAAGCACATCGAAACCGGCGTGCCGTGCGGAAGAGTCTTGCTGGTCTTAATGCCCACGCCGCCCAGGCTCAGGTTGGTGAGGACGCCGTCAAAGTGCTCGTTGGCGCACTTCATTCGCACAGGAATCTCCAGGCGCGCGCGGTAGTAACGCTGTTGCGATGGACCAATGGCGCCGGCGGGAGCGTCCACCCCGTTGGCGCGATAGAGCTTGAGCTTGCGAATCAGGGTGCGGCGCGAGATGCCAAGGGCCTCCGCAGCTTGCCCTTGATTGCCGTTGCAGCGTTCCAGGGCTTGAAAGATCATCTGCCGTTCTACCTGGCTGAGGTCTCCGGCGATCGGGCCGGTGCTTTCATCATCGGGTAACTCGCCGGGAATCTCCAGGTCGTTGATCGTGATCTCCTTCGCGGGGTTCTGGGCCTGCATCACGGCGCGGAAAACCACGTTGCGCAGTTCGCGCACGTTACCCTGCCAGGGACAAGCCACCAGGGCCTGCATGGCTTCGCGCGTGAAGTGCGACGAAGGAAAATGCTCATGCAAGGTGTGCTCGGCGATCCCCATAATGTCTTCAGGACGCTCGCGCAGCGGCGGTACGTCCAGCCGGAATTGAGCCAGCCGGTGATACAGGTCGCTGCGGAAACGCCCCGAGCGCACCAGTTCCTCCAGGTCGCTGTTGGTGGCCGCCACCACACGGACATCAACCCCGACCTTTTTGCTGCCGCCGAGCCGATAATAAGGTACTCCGTCCAGGGCCCGCAGCAGTTTGGCCTGGACCTTCGTATCCAAATCGCCGATTTCGTCCAGAAACAGTGTGCCTTTGTCAGCCAACTCGAAGAAGCCTGGCTTCAATGCATCAGCGCCGCTGAAGGCGCCCTTCTCGTAACCAAAGAGTTCGCTCTCCACCAGGTGTTCGGGAATGGCGGCGCAGTTCACGTCCACCCAGGGATGGTTGCAGCGCAGGGATTGATTGTGGATCAGGCGCGCGATCATCTCTTTGCCTGTGCCGGTTTCACCGACAATCAGCACGGCCGCGGGATGGCGGGCCAGCTTTTCGGCAAGCTTCATCACCCGCTGCAGCGCGTCGCTGCGTGCGATGATGTTGCCGGCCTCGGGCGCGGCTTGAGTGGTGGCGGACAAATCCTCTCCCTTAACACACAAAGACACGAACAACTGAACCCTGGGCCCGTACTTGACACTCATGATGTGACAATCTGTCTTCCAGGGCAACCAGGAAATCCGGAAGGTCAATTACTTTAGTAAGCAGTGGTCGCGAACAACCTAAGGGTATTGCCTGTGTTTCCGGCCGCTTTCGCCTGAGCCCGGGGCGCTTCTTTGACGGGCTGTTTACAGGGCTTCCAATTCGGCATAGACTTTCCAGTCTTCCTGAAATCACAAACCTTGCACAAGGTAAAAAGAGGCAAAACCATGCGTTGCAAACGAGCTTTACTCCTTGTTTTCCTGGGATCGCTGGCGCTGGGCGCGTTGGCGCAGAGCGGCGCCGCGCCGGAAAAGAAGGCGACCAAGACGACCCACGCGTCTGTACAATCCGCGGCCGCAGCGGCCAATGACACGCCTGTCGCGAAGCCTAAGTCGTTTGATCTCGGCGCCATGGACAAGACGGCGGATCCTTGCGAAGACTTCTACCAGTTTTCCTGCGGCAACTGGCGCAAGAACAACCCCATTCCTTCCGACCAATCGCGCTGGGGGCGCTTTAACGAACTGGCCGAGTACAACCGTCAGATCCTGCGTCAGATCCTGGAGAAGGCGTCGGCCAAGGATCCCAAGCGCAGTCCGGTGATGCAGAAGGTTGGCGACATGTACGAGTCATGCATGGACGAGACCGCGGTCAACGCCAAAGGCGCGGCGCCGCTCAAACCTGAGCTAAAACGGATTGCCGCCATCTCTAACAAGAACCAGTTGATCGACACGATCGCCTACCTGCACTCGATCGGCGCTCCCGCACTGTTCGGGTTCGGCGCTGCGGCTGACCTGCACAACGCGAGCACGCAAATCGCTAACGTCGGCCAAGGCGGTCTCGGCCTCCCCGACCGCGACTACTATCTCGCCCCAGATGCCAAGTCGCAGGAAACGCGCCAGAAATACGTTGAGCACATCGCTAACATGTTCGTCCTTCTGGGCGACAAGCCAGAGACCGCGAAGACCGAAGCCCAGGCAGTCTTGGCCCTCGAAACCAAACTGGCGGAAGCCACCATGGAGCGCGTGAAGATGCGCGATCCCAAGAACCGCGACCATAAGATGACCGTCACGGAGCTTTCGGCGCTGGCGCCGAACTTCCAGTTCGCGCGCTTCTTCGCCGACCGCCGCGGCCCCAGCTTCACCGAGATCAACGTCGTGCCTCCCGATTTCTTCCAGAAAGTAAACCCCCTGATCGATTCCGTCTCTTTGGCTGACTGGAAAACGTACCTGCGCTGGCACGCCGTCCGTGCCGCCGCGCCGCTGCTTTCCCAGCCGTTTGTGGACGAGAACTTCAGCTTTCAGGGGAAATATCTGAGTGGCGCCAAAGAAATACAGGCCCGCTGGAAGCGCTGCGTGCAACTCACCGACGGCACGCTCGGCGAAGCCCTGGGCCAGCCTTACGTCCAGGAAACGTTTGGCGCGGAGGGCAAACAACGCATGCTCAAGATGGTCAACGCACTGGAAGAAGCTCTGGGCGACGATATCCAAAGCCTCGACTGGATGACCCCGGAGACCAAGAAACAGGCTGAGGCCAAGCTGCAAGCCATCAGCAACAAGATTGGTTATCCCGACCAGTGGCGCGATTACAGCACCCTGGTCATCAAACGCGGCGATCTGCTGGGCGATGCGCAGCGCGCGCGGGCTTTCGAGGTCAAGCGCAACCTCAACAAGATCGGCCAGCCGCTGGATAAAAAAGAGTGGGGCATGACGCCGCCCACCGTAAACGCCTATTACAACCCGCCGGAGAATAACATCAACTTCCCCGCCGGAATCCTGCAGCCGCCGTTCTTCGATAAGAGCGCGGATGACGCTGTGAACTTTGGCGGCATCGGCGTGGTGATCGGCCACGAGCTCACCCACGGCTTTGATGACCAGGGAAGCAAGTACAGCGGCGACGGCAATCTGAAGAACTGGTGGACTGACGCTGACCGCCAGGAGTTCGACAAGCGCACCACCTGCGTGGCCGACGAGTACAGCTCCTTCATCGCCGTGGAGGATGTCCATCTCAATGGGCGTCTTACCCTGGGCGAAAATACGGCGGACAACGGCGGCATCCACATTGCGTTGATGGCGCTGCACAAGGCCGCCGCCAAAGACGCGAGCATCAACCAAACCAAGGAAGGCTTCACCGCCGAGCAGCGTTTCTTCATCGGCTTTGCCCAGGTCTGGTGCGAAAACCGTACTCCGGAAAGCGCCCGCTTGCTGGCCAAGACGGATCCGCACTCGCCCGGGCAGTACCGCGTGATCGGGACCGTCGAAAACAACCCTGACTTTGCCAAGGCGTTCAACTGCAAGCCCGGCCAGAAGATGGTCAGCGCGAACGCCTGTCACGTCTGGTAAACGTCGGCTGACGATTGATCCTTTCATCCCGCACCGTCCTTACGGACGGTGCGGTTTTGTTTGATGTTCTCCGCTGTTACCCGCCCAAGAGGCGGCTTGCGTAAGTGATTTCCCTGAACAGCTTTTAGTCCCGGGTTACGACCTTTTCCAGTCGAAAATCGGTGTGCGCCGGATGCAAGCAGAGTAGGTGCTTGCCTAACCTCCAATTTTGTCCCTGGAGGGAAACATGCGTATCAACTGTAAATTTGCATTCAATACTGTGGTGCTGTCGGCGCTCGCATCGGCTTTGTTTCTGGCAGCCGGTTGTGGAGGAACCAAAACCACAGCCTCGGCAAACCCGCCGTCGCCATCGACAACTCCCGCGCCCGCTCCGTCGCCGACTCCCGCCGCCACCCCGGCGCCAACGCCGGTCGCGACTCCTACGCCGACTCCCGCTCCCAGCCCGATTCCTTCGCCGTCGCCTTCGCCCACGCCGACCACAGGAGCGCAACGCGGCAAAGTCGTAGTCGTGGTGGAAGAGAACCACGGCTACTCAAGCGTGATCGGCAGTTCGTCCATGCCGTATCTGAACAGCCTGGCAACGCAGTATGGTGCGGCTGCTCAGTATTACGCCAATACTCATCCTTCGATCGGCAACTACCTGATGATGACGACCGGGCAGATCATCACCAACGACGACGCCTACTCGTCCACTATCAGCGCGGACAACATCGTGCGCCACCTGATGACCGGCGGCAAGACCTGGAAGGCCTACATGGAAAGTCTGCCTTCGGTCGGTTACACCGGCAGCGACATTCTTCCTTACGTGCGGCACCATAATCCGATGTCGTTCTTCTCTGATGTCGTCAACAGCAGCACGGAGAAACTCAACCTGGTTCCCTTTACCCAGTTTGCCGCCGATCTGAACGCGGGCCAGCTGCCCGACTTCTCGTTCATCGCACCCAACCTGGACAACGACGCCCACAATGGAACTTTGGCCCAGGCTGACACCTGGCTGCAGACCAACATGGCTGCGTTGTTGGCCGATCCGCAGTTTCAGAAAAACGGTTTGCTGATCATCGTGTTCGACGAAGCCGCCACCAGCGATACCACGAACGGCGGCGGTCACGTAGCTTTCGTGGCGGTTGGACCGCTGGTGAAGAAGGGATTCCAGAGCCCGACGCTTTACCAGCACCAGAACCTGTTGGCGATGATTGCCGCGTATCTGGGGATTGACGGCAACATCGGCAGCGCCGCGGGCGCGCCGGCGATGACCGACCTGCTGCAATAGTCGCTGCTATCCGGTAGTGGCTCAGTTAACTGAGCCACTACCGGCCATCCATGGCGAGAGAAAACCGGCAAGTCATTTCCCTCCGCTTGGTGTCAGTGGAAATTGCTCATCATGACCACGTCAGTCTTACGTTGTCCGCGTAAGAGCGCCAGTTGCTTGCCATCGCGGGACCAGGCGTATGCGAATATCTGGCCGCTGGTAAATTTCGTGATTTGGACAGGTTCGCCGCCGGACAGCGGCTGTTTCCACAGGTTGGTGGCCAGGTTTCGCGTGAGCGTGTAGGCAATCGCTTTGTTGTCCGGAGTGAATCGCAGCGACTGCATCCCGAAAGGAACGTCGGAGGTGTATATTGGCGCTCCGCCCCCAGTTGCTGTGACGAAGAGCTTGGCCCGGAGGTTCCCGTTCTCAAAATTTTCCATTCGCGTCGCCTGTAGCTTTCCGTCCGGCGAGAACACAATGTCGGTCAACGGCAAAGTAGTCTTTTCTGGAGACCCGCCCTCAAGAGGAACCTTCCACATTCCATTCTCGCTGGCAAATATCGCGAACTTGGAATCAGGTGTGCAAATCCCCCCGCCCAGGAGTGGCTGCGACGTCAATTGCTGCGGGTTGGAGCCATCAGTTTCACTGCGCCAGAGTGTCACCTTTCCATTGTGGAAGCTGGAGTAGACCAAGTGCTTGCCGTCGGCGCATACAGTCAGTTGCAGACGGGGATCGTGGTCGCTGAATAGAGGCGTGCGCGCGCTACCGTCAGCATTCATTGAGACCCATTGGCTGCGCGAATCACCAGCGAGTATGCGGTTGCCTACCCAATCCAATCCGCCACTCAGAACGTCGCCGGACGTCAGTTGTCGCGGGACTTCGCCGCTACCGTTGCTCAGCCAGATATCGCTGACGGTTGTATCTTGGAGAGCGGCGAGCGAATTGCCGTCGCGGGTGATATCCAGGCAGCACATATCGTAATTCGTGAGGTCGTTGGTGAAGTGGCTAACCTCGCCCTGGGGGTAACTCACAAACCAAATCTGGTTGCGCACGCTCTCCAGGTCGACGCCGACCACCAATACGCCGTGAGAGTCCGGTAACCAAGCCGCAGCCCTCATATTTACCGGGAACGCGTGCACGTCCCGCATCTCGCCAGTCTTGACGGAGATCACCTCCAGTACCCAGCGGCTGTAGTTGTCCCGCGTTTCCGGCGAGACAACGGCCAGGTTCCGGCCGTCAGCCGACCAGCTAACCGTCGCCGCTCCTGGGCCGAAACTTACACGGTGGGCGAGTACGTGTTCGCCGCTGCCGTCAGCGTTTGCAATCAGGATGTCGTTCGCCGGTGGGTTGACGATGCCCCGCACAAAAGCGAACTGCCGCCCATCGGGAGAGAACGTAGGCGCCGAATCTATGTCCCGTATCAGTTGCTGCGGCGTTCCGCCCAGCACCGGCATCTGGTAGAGATAGCGGAAGTTCGTGGTCGACTTGTCCGAGCGCACGAACATGATGTAGTTGCCGTCGGGCGTGAAGCTCACGGCGACGAAACTGACCTGGTCCGGCGCCAGCACCTGCACGTTGCTGCCGGTAGCCAGTTGCTGCACCCACAAGCTCTCCCTTGAGCCCTCGCGCAAGACATATACGATGTACCGCCGATCGGGCGAGAGCGCGGCCGCACCGGCATTGCCGGAGGTGGTTACCTGCGAAATCTTCATATTCTGCAGGTTGAAGCTATGCTCGTGTTCTTTGTTCGCAAAATAGAGCGCGCCAACAGCCACCAGAATCCCGGCGAGGGCCGGTATCCCGAAATAGAGCGCTCTGCGCCGCCAGTTGACTTGCGAGCGAACGGCCGTCACCTCGCCAGCGGCTGAGGATGGAGGCCTTGGCGCTGCTGTTGCCGACGACACTGGCGCTTTCGCAGCGCCGCCCGAGGCCAGCGGCACTTTGCCCGAGCTGGTATCGCGCTTCAGTCGCTTCAGTTCGGCGCGCATCTCGGCCGCGCTCTGGTAGCGCAGATCGCGGTCCTTCTCCAGAGCCGTGCGGATGATCTCGTCCAGCTTCGGTGGCAACGCGGGGTTCAGCTCCCTCGGCGGGATAGGAAGGCGATTGAGGATACCGTCAAAGATCACGGCCGCAGTCTCGCCGTCAAAAGGAAGCCTGCCGGTGGCCGATTCGTAAAGCACCGCGCCGAAGGAGAAAAGATCGCTGCGCGCGTCCAGTTCCTTGCCCCGCGCCTGCTCCGGCGACATGAACGCCGTGGTGCCCACCGCCATGCCGGGCGACGTCAAGTGCTCGGCTGAAGTCACCATGGTAGTCCCGGCGTATGTGGGCCGCTCCGCCGGACGGCCTGCTGTCATGAGTTTGGCCAGCCCGAAGTCCAGTATCTTGGCCTGCCCGCGAGGCGTCACCAGGATGTTCGCCGGCTTGATGTCACGGTGCAAAATGCCTTTGCTGTGCGCCGCGTCCAGGGCGTCGGCAATCTGGATGGCCAAATCCAGCAGATCGTCAAGCTCCAGCGGGTGCCGCGACAGATAACGATCCAGTGACTCGCCCTCCACGTACTCCATGGCGATGAAGAATTCGCCTTCGGCTTCGCCGATCTCGTAGATGGTGCAGATGTTGGGGTGGTTGAGCGACGAAGCCGTGCGCGCCTCCAGCTTGAATCGCTCCAGAGCCTGCTCGTGCTTGGACAGCTCCTCGGAGAGAAACTTGAGCGCGACGCGGCGGCCGAGTTGGAGGTCCTCGGCGGCCCACACCGTCCCCATGCCCCCGGATCCGATGCGTTCCAATACCCGATAATGCGAAACTTGGCGAATCTTCGATGACTCCCTTCCCCTTAGACATGGACTATAGTTGTGCGCTCCCATGCGGGTCAATGACGTGAGCCCGCCAACGACGGCCGCCGTTCCGGCGTTTGAGGATCTTCTTCCATTCGCACAGAATGCGGTCCGTGGGATGAGCTGATTGCAGGCTGATGACGGCAGGTCTTACGTTAGACTGTCCTCTATGCTTGCTCCCTATGCGTTGCGCGCGGAAGACAGCCGGGGACGCCGTTATCCCGAACCCGGCCATCCCTATCGCAATGACTTCCAGCGCGACCGCGATCGCGTGGTTCACTCCCGCGCTTTCCGCCGCCTGGAGAACAAGACGCAGGTTTTCAGTCGGCGCTATTCCGATCATTTCCGCAATCGTCTGACTCATACCATCGAAGTCGCGCAAATCTCGCGCACCATCGCGGCCGAGCTCAAATTGAATGAAGACCTGGTCGAAGCGCTGGCGCTGGTGCATGACGTCGGCCATCCTCCTTTCGGCCACGCCGGCGAACGCACGCTCGACTCCATCATGCGCGAACACGGCGACCGCTTTGACCACAACCTGCATGCCCTGCGGATTGTGGAGCAGTTCGAGCAGCGTTACGCAGATTTTCCCGGACTGAATCTCACCTTCGAGGTGCGCGAAGGGATCGTCAAACACTCGGGCAGCCCGTCCTCCGAGGAGTTCCCCCAGCTTTCCGAATACCTGCTGGATCTGCGTCCCCCGCTCGAAGCCCAGTTGATCGATCTTACCGATGAAATCGCTTACAGCGTTGCCGATCTCGATGACGGCGTGGAAGCCATGATCCTTACCCGCGCTCAGGTGCGCCAAGGGGTGCCCATTTTTGCCCGGCTGCATGCCGAGGTCGAGCAACTGTATCCGGGCGCCGCCGAAAAACTGAAGTTCAATGAGGCCCTCAAGCGAGTCCTGGATCGCCTGGTCAGCGACCTGATCGCCAGCAGCCGCGAATCGATCCTCCAGGCTCACGTCCTCTCGGTGGAGGCCGTGCGTCAGTTTCCCCGCAGTTTGTTTCGTTTCAGCAAGGAAGTGGCGCAAGAGCAACGGGAGATTCGAGAATTTCTGTTCAAGAATGTTTATCTCAGCCGCGAGTTGCGGCCGGAAAAGGAACAAGCGGAGCAGATCATCTCCCAGCTCTTTAAGTACTTTCTGAGCTTTCCGGACGAACTGCCGGCCAGTTACCAGGAAAATATGCGGCTAGAGCCGCTCTATCGAATCGTTTGCGACTACATTGCCGGGATGACCGATCTTTACATCACCGATCAGCATCAGCGCTTCTGCTCGCCGGCTAGCCGGGCCGGCCGCTGACGAATGTAAGTGGCTCGAACGGTGCCATTTTCGTCCCGGCTGCCGGCGGGCGGGCCATTCACCAGGGGTTAAGCTTAACGCCGCTGGGGCATTTTGCCCCGGCTGGGGGCGCAAAATTTACCCGGCCAGCCTGCTTCCAGTTAGGTGCCTGCTGTAAGTACCTGAAACTAAATGGTAAACTTTATAGTCAACCAGCAGCAGTTTGGCATTCAGAATGTATTAGCCTAGAGAGTAGCGTTCTTGGTTTTTGGGTAAAGCTTGCACCTGTCGTTGGCCTTCCCGAAAACACGAACAGCCCCGGTTCGGAGGAATTTCCCCCAATGAATAAGTCGTACGTTCTCTCCCTCTCGCTCGCCGCAGTTCTGGCAATCCCAGCGGTAGCCCAACAAACCCCGTCCAGCACATCAGACCAGCCGCAAAGCCAGACCACGCAGACCACAGCGGCGCAAAGCTTGGACCAGCCCGTCGCTTCCGGCAAGGAGCCCCTGAAGTACGAACGTCATGAAGGGTTCTGGGGCCGCGTGAATCCTTTTGCCCGCAAGAAATACGTGAACCGCCAGCTCGATCCTATTCGCGGCCGCGTGAATGAGCTGGACGAACTCACGGCCAAGAACTCCAAGATGATCGCTGACGTGGACGCGCGGGCCACGGAAGGCATCCGCAACGCCATGGGCAAGGCCAATGAAGCCGATTCGCACGCAGTGGATGCCGGCAATCGCGCTGACCAGGCCCAGCACACGGCTGACTCGGCCACCACGCGGGTCGCCAGCGTGGAGCAGACCGTCAGCACGCTGGACCAGTATCAAGCGGTGACGCAGACGGAGATTCGCTTCCGGCCCGGCCAGGCGATCCTGAGCCAGAATGCCAAAGACGCCCTGGACCAGATTGCCTCATCGCTCAAGAGCCAGAAGGGATACATTCTGGAAGTGCAGGGCTTTTCTCCCGGTACCGGAGACTCGGCCATCGTGAACTCACGGGATATGGCGCAAATGGTGGTTCGTTACCTGGTGCTGAACCATGACGTTCCCGTGTACCGCATCTACACCGTGGGCATGGGCAACGCTCCGCTCCCGGCTGAAGACGGCAAGCTGCACCGCGCCCGCGGGGGACGCGTGGAGATCAACCTCATGAAGAACAGCCTGAGCACGGTGGCTTCCGTCAGTGGTGACACCTTGCCGGCTTCCGGCACACGCCCCGTCGCCCCAACGCAGTCGACGGATTCGGGCGTCAAGCCGGCCAACCCGCCCCGCTAAGACCAGCAAGCATCCTTAACCCAAGACCTCCTGCCCCAGTGGCAGGAGGTTTTTTTTGGAGAAAGCCTCGCGAAAAGACATTGCATTTCTGCCTATTGTGATAGTAGGATAACAAACCGTTGTAGTAGATGACCAATGGCGCACCCAAAACTAACCAAACTCGAACTTCAGATCATGGAATCGCTATGGACTCGCGGGCGGGCCTCCATCCGCGAGATTCAGGAAGCGTTTCCGGAAAAAGACCGGCCGGCTTACACAACGATCCAGACAACGGTGTATCGCCTGGAGGGGAAAAAGGTGGTGCGCCGCGTCAAAAAGGTGGGTAACTTCCACATTTTCGAAGCGTCTATCTCTCGCGATGCCGCCCAGGGGAGGTTGATCGACGACCTGGTGGCGATGTTCGGCGGGCGCACCCAACCCGTCATGGCACATCTGATTGAATCCGGCAGACTCACGCTCGAGGACGTAAAGGAAGCGGAAAAGACTTTGCGGAAGCTGGAAGGAAAGGACCAATCGAAATGACCCCGAACAATCCAACTGCGATGTGGGCCGCAATCGCACCAGCCCTGGGCAATCATCTTTGGCAGTCGACCTTATTTGCGATCACCGCTGGGCTATTGACATTGACTTTGCGGAAAAACCACGCGCGGGTCCGTCATTGGCTCTGGCTGGCGGCGTCAGTAAAGTTCCTGATTCCTTTTTCGCTGCTGATTGGCGTTGGAGGACAACTGGCATCGCCACGCGGTTCGGTGAAAACGAACTCTGAACTGTATATGGCGATAGAGCAAATCAGCCGGCCGTTTACGCAGCCCGTGATGCCTGTTGTTTCCGGGGCCGCTCCTGCCACAGCTTCCCCGAACGTGGTTCATCTTCTTCCAGCTCTTCTTAGCATCGCGTGGCTCGGCGGATTCGCAGTAGTTCTGGTTACATGGTACGTGCGTTGGAGGCGGATGAACGCACTCATGCGGCAAGCGGCGCCAATGCGGGCCGGACGCGAAGTGGAGGCCCTGCGCCGCTTGGAACGAATGCGAGGGATGCGGAGGCCGATCGAGATGCTACTGTCCCGGTCCTCTCTGGAGCCGGGGATCTTCGGCATCGCCCGGTCGGTTTTGCTATGGCCGGAA
>CAZFRV010000322.1:0-8378 GCA_964521445.1 uncultured Acidobacteriaceae bacterium | reverse complement strand
CATCTGCCGATCTTTCTCCTGTAAGGCTTCCATACCTGAACCCGGTACACTGCTCTGACCCTGCCTAAGGGTTTCGCCTTCATTGTAGCTTTTCAGATGGGTTCCGGCAAAAGCCGCCGGCCATGCTGAAGGCGCAGGATGCTAGAATTTCGCTTGGACGCGCATTTCGACGCCCACAGTGAAGAGCCCCGGTAACAAAACGACGGCCGACGTTCCCATGCTGGATCTTTCGCGCCAGTACGCCACCATCCGTGACGAAATTATGGCCGCCGTCGAACGGGCATGTGACTCTCAACAATACATTTTGGGAAGCGAGGTCGCGGCCCTGGAAAAGGAGTTTGCCGCTCTGAGCGGGACGGCAGAGTGTGTCGCCTGCGCTTCCGGCACGGACGCGCTCTGGCTCGCGCTGACTGCGGCTGGAATCAAGAACGGCGACTCTGTGATCACCACGCCTTTCAGCTTCTTTGCTTCTGCCAGTTCCATTGTCCGTGCGGGCGCGCGGCCGGTGTTTGCCGACATTCATCCGGAAACGCTGAACCTGGACCCGGCCAGGGTTGAGCAGAGTCTCAAAGCGTCTTCGCAGCGAAGCGCGTTGATGCCGGTGCATCTCTACGGCCAGTGCGCGGACATGGACGGACTGGGGCGCATCGCAGCTGAGTTTCAGTTGCACGTGATCGAAGACGCTGCCCAGGCTGCGGGTGCAACCTGGAAGGGCAAACCGGCAGGCGCGCTGGGCCAGGCCGCAGCTTTCAGTTTTTACCCTACCAAAAACCTCAGCGCTTTCGGCGATGCGGGCGCGCTCACCACCAGCGACCCCTCGCTCGCCGAGCGCGCGCGCAGCCTGCGCAACCATGGCGCCAAACAAAGGTATTATCACGACGAAATCGGCGCTTGCAGCCGCATGGACTCCATCCAGGCCGCGGTGCTGCGCGTAAAGATCCCGCATCTCCCGCGATGGAACCAGGCCCGCCGGGAACGCGCGCAGACTTATGACCGCCTACTCTCCGCCGCCGGCTTGAAGAAGACTGGTGCGACCTCTGCGGCTCCAATCACGCCGCTCAAGACCCGGCCCGAAGCCCATCACATCTTCCATCAGTACGTGATTCGCGCACAGCAACGCGATCAGTTGCGCGAGTTCTTGAAAGAACGCGGCGTAGGCTCGGAGATCTACTATCCCCTTCCCTTGCATCTGCAAAAATGCTTTGCTTATCTCGGTTACAGCCCGGGCGACCTGCCGGAAGCCGAACGCGCCGCCGCAGAAGTGCTGGCGCTGCCCATGTTCGCGGAATTGGAAGAAGACGAGCAGCGATACGTGGTGGAAACGATTGCCGAGTTTTATTCCTGAGCTCAGATGTTCCCTGTCACAGAATTTTTCCTGGTAGAACTTTTCTCCCAGCGAAGCCCTCCCTCGCCCTGACTTTCGGCATATGATAGTTCCAGGCTCACACAAAGAGGTGATTGCGTGCGTGCAGGATTCCAATCGCTTCGCTTCGTCGTCCCTGTCATCCTGGCAGCTCTGTTTTGCTCCGGCTTGGGCAGCCAGGAACAACCAAAGCCGGAACCCGCACCGCCCGCCAACCCCAGTGCACAGCAGCAAGCCCCAGCCCCCGGATCTCCAGCTTTCAAGGCCACGACGCGGCTTGTGCTAGTGGATGTAGTTGCCACAAATGGCAAAGGTGAACCGGTTACGGATCTTGAGGCCGGGGACTTCACCTTGTTGGAGAACGGCAAGGAGCAGAAGGTCGACAGCTTCAGCCTGCAACTGCCTGGGGCGCCGCAATCGGGTGATACAAAGCCCGCGCTGGCGGAGTTGCCACCGAACGTGTTTACCAACGTCCCCCGCTACAAAAAGACCAGCGTCTGGAACGTGCTTTTGCTGGACTATATGAACAGCCAGGTAACCAGCCAGGCAGACTTGCGCCAGCAGCTCGTCAAAGTCCTGGATAAGCTCCCTGATGAGCCACTCGCCGTGTACATCCTGACCGACCAGCTCTATCTCCTTCAGGACTTCAGCATGGACCACGCCGCCCTGAAACAGTTGATCCAGGGACTGAAAAACCACATCTCGCCGAACCTGGACAACGCCAAAGGGGGCCACGAGATGGAAAGATACCCCGCGGGCTTCCTCGCCAGGCTGAGGCCGGAGCAGCGAGAATCGGTGATACGCAGCGAAGCGCAAATGACCGAGGCCCACACCGAGGTTCGTCTGCGTGAAACGGTGGAAGCCCTGAACAAGATCGTGCGCAATGTGGCTGCGCTGCCCGGCCGCAAAAATCTTATATGGGTTTCGCAGGCATTCCCGTTCGCGATTGAACCGGGCACTATGGTGAAAGGGTATGACGCTGCCACGAAGAGGGAAATCGACATCAGCGTGCCCGGCACCGCCAACGCTCTGCTTGACTCCCAGGTGGCAATTTACCCCGTCGATCCCGGCGGCCTCCGCTCGCCCGACGAATTTGATCCTGCCGGCCGAGCGGACGCTCTCGGTCAAAAAGAAACCATGACTGGTCCGAACAACACGGTGAGCGCCCTGCACAATCAAGAGGACGTCTCGCATTCCTCCGTGAATGAGCTCGCGGAACGCACCGGCGGGCGCGCTTTTTACAATTTGAACGACATTGGCGACGCCATCCTGCGCAGCATGCACGACGGCGCAACCTATTACACGCTCTCCTACTACCCGACCGATAGGAATTGGGACGGCAGGTTCCGGCGCATCATGGTGAAGGTGAATCGGAACGGTATCAAGCTGCGTTACCGTAGCGGCTACTTTGCCCTGAACGCGGCCACGATGGGCAGCCCCGGCAAAATCCGCGCCGAGCAGGACGCTATATTCCGCCAAGCCATGGCCCTCGATGCTCCGGTCTCCACGTCGCTCCTCTTCACAGCCAAAGTCATCCCGCCATCGCCGCCACAGAACGGCGTTGTCGTGAATTTCCAACTCCAGCCCGGGGTGATAACGACCGAGAGCGGCCCCGACGGCTTGCAACGCGTGAGCGTGGAATGCGCGGTCGAGGCGTTCAACAACAAGGGCGAACCGGCGAACGCAGCCGGAAACACCATGGCCGGCAACTTGAAACCGGAAGCCTTTGAGAAGATTGCCCGCGAGGGATTCCCTTGCCGTCAAGTGCTCGACCTTCATCCCGGGAAATACTTGTTGCGGCTCGGCGTTCGCGACAATCTGAGCGGACGAATCGGAACATCCGACGCCATGGTTACTGTCCCCGAGCCAGCCCAGAACTGAGGAATGTCCCAGGCCTCCGCCTAGCTCTGCGTTCCCTTTGCGGCTGACCACAGCAGCGAAAGCGAGACTAGCGAGACTGTCAGAACTACGACGCCGAGGGGCAATACCAGCCAAGTCGCGCTTCCCAGCAGCTTCTGAAACTGCGGCCAGTTCGTGGCCACCAAGCCTGCAAAAACCACAAGACACACTACGGCCGCGACCATGCGCATGATCAGCACCGGGCGTTCGATGCGAGCCCGTTCCTGCTGCTTGCGCAAAATCTGCGCCCGCCACCAGATCAGGCCGGGACTGGGCAGTTCCGGACGATGATCTTCCGCCATCTGCTTGAGAAGAGAATCGAGTTGAGAATTGTCATTCATGGGCAACACCCAATCCTGCTTTTTGCAGCAGGGACTTCGCTTTTTCCCGCGCGCGAAAAACGAGCACCTTCACGCTCTTTTCCTTCACGCCGAGGACCGCGCCGATCTCCTTGTGGCTGAGCTCCTCCACATGGGCCAACCATAACACGGCGCGCTCCTGCGCGCTTAGCCTCTCGAATATCGCGGCCATGTCGACGGGCAGGCTGAGGTTATGATGCATCTGTTCGGAAGCGTGGGTGAGCTGCCACCATTGTTGTTCCCGCTTCTGCTTGCGCCAGCGATCGCGCAGGATGTTGGTGGCGGCGGTGTACAGATAGGCCTTGCGGTGGGCCTCTTCCATCGCCGGTGCATTGATCATACGAATGTAAGCTTCCTGCAGCACCTCGTCCGCCGTGGCTGGATCGCGGCTGAGCCGGCACAGATAGCCGTGCAACGCGCGCGCCGTACGCAAATAGAAGGCCTCGAACTCGGGTTGCGTGGCGGCCTGCTCGCGTATCTGCGCCTCAGTCATCGTAATGTGCCATGCTTCGATAGCCGGGAACAAGCGCGCTCACTCCTTCTCTGGCTGGCCGATCTTCTTCGCCAGGAAATAGGATGCCGCGGCAGAACATAGAAAGCCGATCCCTGCCAGGAATGACACCCAGCCAATGCGGAAAAACAACCAATTGAGCGAATCAGGAGCGTTGCTGCCAACGATAAACCCCGCCCCGATGAACATGAGCACAAAGCCGGTTCGAACCGAATTGAGGATCGTGTTGCGCGGGTTCGCGACCGCCTCTGAAAAGCTCATGACATATTTCTGCCCGGCCGGGGATTGGACAAAGGCAGCGAAATCCTGCGCGGAAGAGAATTTCTCAAGCATGTGCTTCTGCATCGCATTCTGTTGTATACGGCGAAGGGTTACTGCGACCAGGTACACGCACGCGCCAATAAACCCCCAGCCGGCCAGCATGAGGAACCACTCCTTGAACTGGCCCTGTGCCATCGGATCCATTTTCATAACCTCCACTTGCAGAAACGCCGCCGATCAAAGAAAGGTTAACAGCATGCGCGTTCCAGGGAGGGAGGATTTACAAGAATGGGGCCAAATTGAGGTGCGGGGGTGGATGCGATAAGAGAGCGCGATACTGCACGGCCGCCTGCTCAAGACGTGGCTGCTCTTCCGTGCCCGACAACGCGTTGGCGGCCATGTTGCAATAAGCGCAACGGAAGGCCGTATAGGCGGGGATGAAATCGGCGATTCGGGCAGACGCATCGTCCCCGCTAGCCCGCCGGTAGGTTTCGAGGAACGCTTCCGCCTGGGCAAGATTCATCTTCCATTCGACGATCGCGCCGGCCAGATCCCAGGCGATGTCCGTAACACCAGGAAAGAAATGGTCGTCGCCGTGGCTGCCGGAGTCGGTCTTCAGCATCCGGCCATCGCCTGTCAGCAACCATTCATGTGGTTGCATTCGGCTATCGGCGAGTACTGGGCGCGCCAGCCTGAGCCCTACCTGCTCTTCGAATCCCAGCTCGTGCAGGTTGTGTTCGGCCATCTGCTTGAGCGCGTTTAGATCCGCTGCTTCGGCGGCAAATGCCTTCGCGCGAAACGCGCAATACACCGCCAGGCGTGCCAACGCGTCCTCGGAAAGATCTTCCGCGGACATGGGCCGGCCGGTGATCCATGCATACGAAGCAAATCCTTCATTTTCACGCTGCGGCGCTGCACCAAGTCCCGCAGCCGCTACTTTCTCTTCGCGCTCCCGCACGCGGTCTCCGTAGTGGCCGAGGCCAATGAACTTGAAGAGTCTTTTCTCCGCGCCCTGAGCAGAAGAAAGATATTTCAGCCGCTCGAAGCTGATCCACGACGCCGGCCACTCGTTCGGCTCGCGAAACAGGCGCGAGCGCCATTCGCCTCCGCCGACGAAAATCTCCGCCCCGGAAGACCGTCGCGGTTCCGCAGAGACCGCGAGCCACCGGAATCTCCTTGCGCGTCCCGGGCCGCGATCGGCACACAACGAATCGAAGGGCGGTTCGTGGCCGCAGATCAGGGTGATTTTTTCGTGCGGTACTCCAGCCGTGACCAGCGCTTCCGCCACTGAGAGAAACGAAGACCCGCTCAGCCCCGGTCCTTCATCCACAATCAGGAATGCCACCTCGCACGACAGATGCCGCTGAACAAACTCGATCTGTGCCGGCGAGAATTGTGTCCGCCGGTTATAGGGATGTCCGGCGGGACGCACCGTGGCTCGCTCCGCCTTGATTCCCCGCGCGCGAACCGCAGCGGCCGTAACCGCGCTCAACGTCGTGCCAATACTGCGAATGCCGAGGACCGCCACAGAAGCCG
This sequence comes from uncultured Acidobacteriaceae bacterium, assembly GCA_964521445.1. GTDB lineage: Bacteria > Acidobacteriota > Terriglobia > Terriglobales > Acidobacteriaceae > Angelobacter. The sequence goes on along the minus strand of CAZFRV010000322.1, from coordinate 2,449 downwards.
GAAGCGCGGGAATCTTGTCCAGCACATTGGCGAATGCCAGCGGATGTAGGCCGTAATAGGCGAAGCCTTCAGCGGGCGCAACCTGTACCTCGTCGGGCACGCGGCATGCGCCCAGGGCTCTGCTCAAGGCCTCACCGTCGCCGAGACGCTCCGGCGAAACCAGGGCTTCGGCCAGACGGTCAGTGATATTCATGAAAGGCTGCGCAGGACATAGTGGAGTGGGAGCGCTGCCCGCATCAGCCGCGGCGCATTCCAATTCGCCGGCGCGAAGCAGCAGGCTGGTGATTTGGTCGAGAGATCCAGGGCCACGCAGCAAGTCGAGGTCCCGCAGCAGCGCGGCCTTCAGTTCCGCCCCGCGGACACGTCTGCGGTGCTCACGGAAGACCAGCAGGTTCAGAGCGCCGGCGCGCATGGGCGATCGGCCTCAGGCGGCTTTGCGCGTGGCACGTGGCGACCGCGCGATATCTCCATCTTTATCGATGAAATAAAGAAAGTGATTGTCGCGCTCAACAGCATTGGGAACCAGGACCTCGGTAGCGCCCTCGCCCGACTTTGGCTTCCGGCTCACGTTACCGTCGCCGTCAATGAAATAAAGGTATTTCTTGTAGTCGCGCTCGAGGCTCAGTTTCTTTACCTTCTCTGCCATGCTTATTGGACGGCGGAAGCAGGTGCGCGGATGCCAGCCCTCAACCGTGACGATGCGTTGCCCTGTGCCCAGGTTTGGCAGGCGGCTCCTCGCCTGGGGCGTAGACTTTGCGGACGATCGGCGGCTTGAATTTGTACACCTGCTCCTTCACTTGCCCGTCCTCGCCTTTCAGACGCAAAGTAAAGGTCCGCAGAGTCCCTTCCTTCTCGAAGTCTTGCTGGCCGAGCGCAACCGGAAGGCTCCCGGCAAGATTGCGTTCGCGATATGCAGTTTCATAACGATGCTTGCGCGTGTTCCGCGTGTACACACGTATCTGGTCGAAGTCGTAAGGGAGTCCGTCTTTGGGCTGGGTAAACAACACCAGGTACTCCCCGACTTTCTGCCCCTCGTCTTCCACTTGGTCCAGAGGAAAAGCCCCAACGATACGTTGGCCTTCAGCGTACTGGCCTATCTCGTCGGGCACGTCGAGGTAGAGTGCCCGTCCCCACACCCAACCCACACGCTGTTGCGCGTCCCGGACCAGCCACCAGTCTTCCCAGATGGCAGGCTGGCTGTTGTTGCTCGAGTCTTCGTCGGAGCTGTCGGCTTCGGCATCGGAGTCCTTGGGCGGCGCTGGTACAGCGTTGCGATTGACCGGCTGCCGTTGCAGCAACGCCACCTTCTGCTTTTCGTCCAGGAGATAAAGGGAACCGGTTTTTCTTCCCGGCAGAATGTGAACTCTGATCGCCTGCTCCACGGTGGCAGTAGCCTGGGCGGGCGCATCCTTGTACTGCTCGGCCAGCCGCTGGAACTGGTCAAACGTCTGCTGGTCGGTCAGGTAGCGCTCCTGCAGCCAGCCTTCCTCTCCGCGGGGTGAGGCCACGCGCACGAATCGTTTGTTCGGCATCCGTTCCAGGACTCGCAGACGTTCGCCGTTGTGAACCACGCCGGTCTTGTTGTAAATCGTGGCCACGTGGTCGCGCAGCGACGCTTCCGGCACAGCGACATAAACGAATTCGGCGTTCCCTGACCCGCTGCCGCCTTTGCATCCTGACAGGGCCATAAGACACACTGCGAGCCATACGACGCTATGAGCAAGGAGACTTGTGATTCTCGTGGCCGGGCCTGTAACGTGGGGATCGCGCATTTGCCTTTCTCATCAATATAGCAGTCCAGCACTCACGGCAACAGATGCCGCTAGTCCATCCGGCCAAATACCAGTGGACACCTGCCCCGATTGCTCGTCGACACGGGACCGTCGTACATCCTGCGCCTTGGCGGCCCTTCGTGCTGCACGATGCAACCATCGATGTCGCCAGATGGACTTCCAGCTGCCAGTTATACTGCTGCCTGGGAGGGCGCGTGTTCAAGCCAAACAATGTATTGCGGGTGGGGATTCTCTGCCTCTCTCTGGCGCTATCGGCGCAGCAAAAACCGGCTCCGCCGAAGCAGGTCCATGACCCAGCCATGGCGCGACAAATTCACGGCGAGCTGGAGTTTCTAGCCAGCGACGCCATGCAAGGCCGCGGCAGCGGCACCCATGATGAACTCTTGGCCGCGGTTTACCTCGCTTCTCAGCTGCGGGAGATCGGCATCGCGCCTGCCGGCGATAACGGCGGCTACATCCAGGACGTTGCCACCCAGCGCACGTCCCGCGACGGCTCTACCACGTCGTGGAACACACGCAACGTCATTGGCGTGCTTCGCGGTCGCGATCCCAAGCTAAAGGACCAGGTGATCCTGCTCTCCGCCCATCTTGACCACCTGGGCGTGGGCAAGCCTGTGGACGGTGACGGCATCTACAACGGCGCCGACGATGACGCC
>CAZFRV010000321.1:0-4962 GCA_964521445.1 uncultured Acidobacteriaceae bacterium | reverse complement strand
CACCAAAACGTTCCTCCAAAGACCTCCGCCAAGTTTTATAATGACGAGTGGGCCCGCACCGTCGCAAGCCGGTGCGGGATTTGCTGCTTGTAGTCTCTGGTTAGCTTATAACGTTGACTCTATTAGCGATACCTCCTGTTCTAAAGGCCCAGTATCCAGTGCTGGGCCTTTGGCGCTTCCGTGCGGCAAGCTGGAAGCCCTCAGACTGGTCCGAAGGTAGCTCGCCCGCCCGCTCTTTCTTAGAGAGATCTACAGATACTTGCATTACTTCCAGCCGCATTCCCTCGCGATCTTAATGAATGCCGGAGCTGCTTTGAATTCCAGCACCTCTTCTCCGTTGAGCGTCAGCTTGCCCGAAGTGAGGATGTCATCCAGACCGATACCAAGTTTCTTGGCTTTCTTTGATAGTCCGCCCATGCTTGCGCCCAAGGCCTTGTTGCTTTTTAAATTCAGCGTCTTCCTCAGGGTCGCATCTGGCACGCCATTAGGGTTTGCAATCAACTCGCGGAGCAACTTCGCCTGTAAATCGCGCAAGCCACCGATAAACGTCCTGAACCGATTTTCTGTCCATCGCGATCCGCCTCCATCAATACCTAGAGAAATCGGCTTCCCGTTGTTTTGGCCAGTGGACATGGCGCGCAACCGACTAGCGATTTGAATTGCGTCATCCGCAGAGTCGCATTGAATTTCCACACCGTCGACGATTACTTTGTACATGTGTACTCCTGCAAGTATCGAGACGCACGGCTTCTCGGTACATCTAGATCATATATGCTACCCGTATGCTTGTCAACCATGAGGTAGCATATGGATTCCATATGCAACTAGTACTGGAGAGGCTGACGGCTTGCGCGAGGCCGGTGACGGTTCTTTACGGCTCTTTGATGCGTATCTCGGCGTTGCGCAGTCCGCCTAACCAATTCCGAATCTCCACGTATGCTCAGAGATGGAGAGTCTGTTGATCCCGAGATCTAGACAGCTGCCAGAGTCTAAAGTTTCCCCGCGGGAGTTTCGGCCAAACTCAATCAGCGAGCTAAGTCCAGTGCTATGCCACCACAGCGTAAATGGAGGCTAATCCTGAGCGCTAAGTGAACACCCTCGGCGTATCGTAGCGGCTGCCCCGGCGGCTTTTACATCATGGCCGTCGGCGGCGCCGGATCCTCGGGCCGGCCGGCATTGGCCAGCGGCACCTTCACCATGACGGCGACAAGTGCGGCAGCGGCGATCACGGCTCCAATCCAGTGCGGCGCAGTAAAGACAGAAGGGGTATTTCCGCGCCAGGCGCCGGCAATCACAAGACCGCAGAGGGCCTCACCCGCGATCAGGCCGGAAGCCGTGAGCACGCCGGCGTTGTCGACGCGCGCCTTCTGAGCATCGTTCAGGCCGCGGCGATCGCGTAAGGTGTCGGTGACCCAGCGGATGAGGCCACCAATAAAGATAGCGAAGGTGGTCCCGACCGGCAGATACATGCCAACGGAAAACAGCATGGGACTCTTGACTTCGATCATGATGAGCGCAAAGCCCATTAGGATTCCGACCACAACCAGAGGCCAGGCCATGTTCCCGCCAACGATGCCTTGCGCCAGCATGGCCATGAGGCCGGCCTGAGGCGCCGGCAGCGCCGCGCTACCGAAGTGATAAGCGTCATCGAGTATCGAGAGGGGCAGGAACAGCACCAGCCCGGCTACAACGATTCCCAGCATGTCGCCAATCTGCATGCGCGCCGGAGTTCCACCCAGGATGTGGCCGACCTTGAGATCCTGCAGCATCTCGCCCGCAACGGCGGATGAGACGCAGACGACCGCCGCAACGCCGAGAACGGCAGCAACGCCGCCGGTACCCGAAACGCCAAGCGCGACCATCAGAAGCGCGGCGACCACCAGAGTGCAGAGTGTAAGTCCGGAGACAGGGTTATTCGACGACCCGATCATGCCGACCAGATTGCCAGACACGGCGGCGAAAAAGAATCCGAGGATCGTCATCACGCCCGCGGCAACCAGAGCCCCGGCGATGACCTTGGAACTGGTGAGACTCCCGGCGCTGCCAATAAAGAAGTAATACAACGCGATCATCGCGATAAAGACGATTCCTATGCCGGCGAAAACGATCTTGGCGCTCAAGTCGCGCTCGGTGCGATCAGTGGCCTGATGCGCGCTGGCGGACTTCTTGAGGTCGGAGACGGCACGCGCCATACCGGCCGCGAGCTGTTTTCGCATGCGGAACAGGGTGTAAGAAGCGCCAACTAACATTCCGCCAACGGCAATGGGCCGGACGATGGAGAAGTAAATGGAGTTTGCGAGCAGGGTCCAGGAGACGGGTTGCCCGGCCGGCATGCTGGCTTGGACGTACGGTCCTATGGTGAAAGTGAGGAGCGGCACCAGCAGTCCCCAAGCAAGCACGCCACCGGCAAAGTTCAGAGCAGCAAGACGCGGCCCGATGATGTAGCCGACGCCGAGATAGGCGGGGCTGATATCGGGTAGGGAGAAAGTGGTGGCGCCTCCGGTGACGGTGGTGGCAACGTTGGGATTCGTCGATGTCCGCAACAGCAGTTTTTTTCCAAGCGCGCCGATGTTGATGTTGCTGAATGCGTTCTGATACGGGAAAACATTAATCTGCGCCAGCAGATTGACCAGCGCGCCGAATCCCATGTTGGCGAACAGGATTTTGGCGGCCTTGCTACCCTGTTGACCAGCCTTGTGAATCTCCGAAGCGGCGACCGATTCGGGGAAAGGAAGCTCCGGGTCTTCAACCATCACGCGGCGCAGGAGCGTCACGAAGAGAATTCCTAAAGTGCCTCCGATCACCATGAGGGCAACGCACTGCCAGTATCGCTGAGCGGTGAGGCCTGGCCAGAGTCCTGCCAGGACAAACGCTGGAATGGTGAAGATCGCGCCCGCAGCCACGGACTCGCCGATCGAACCGATAGTTCGTGCGATGTTTTCTTCGAGAAGCGATCCCTTCATGAGGCGCAAGACCGCCATGCCGATCACCGCGGCCGGGTACGTCGCCGCGATGGTCATGCCAGCCTTCAGGCCCAGATAGGCGTTGGCCGCGCCCAGGATTGCCGTCATTACCAGCCCAAGCAGCACGGCGCGGAAGGTGAATTCCGGCATCTTGGCGCTGGCTGGAACGAACGATCGAAACTTTTTCTCCGCGGTTTGTGGAGGCGTCATTGGAGCCGCGACCTCACTTTCTCACTCAGGGCTTTGCCGTCGGCACGTTTGCCCGCCAGTTTGGCTTGCGCGGCTTTCATCACCACGCCCATTTGTTTGACGGAGGTGATGCCGGTCTCGGAAAGCGCGGCGTCAATGGCGCTGGAGATTTCACCTTCCGTCGCCTCAGCGGGCATGTAGCCTTGGATGAGAACGCGCTCGGCTTCTTCCTTTTCGGCCTGTTCCGGGCGGCCGCCCTTGCGGAACATGTCGGCAGCATCGGTCCGCTGCTTGACCAGTTGCTTGAGGACCTGCTGCTCGGCCGCCTCGTCGAGCGGCTTCATGGAATCCACCTGTTGCTTCTGCAGCGCCGCTTTGATCATGCGAATCGCGTTGAGCCGCGCTTCATCCTTGCCCTTCATGGCGGCGACAATGTCCGCCTGCACCCGTTCGAGTAACGCCATAGATGCTGCTATTCTACGCAAACCCAACACTCACCGCAGAGGCGCAAAGGCGCGGAGGTGAGGGCCCCCGAGATAGTTACCTTTATCGCGGCGCGATGATAGGCTTACCTGATGCGTCTTCTTGTTGCTATGCTGCTGGTCTTGACCGCATTCGCCCAACAGCCTCAAAAGACGGAGTTCGAAGGCCAGGCCGGATTTGTCCTGGCCAATGGCGCGCTCGAGCTGACGGTGCTGGAACGCGGCAGTACGCTCGCAAGCGTGGTGTTACTGGACGATGCGGAGAAACTCAGCCCCCTTTGGAATCCAGTTCGCATGGCGCGAGAAGCCGGCGAAAAGAATATTTTCGGATTGGCTTTCGGCCACTTCGTCTGCGTGGACGGGTTTGGTCCGGTATCGCCGGAAGAGGAAGCCGCGGGCCTGCCGGGTCATGGCGAAGCTCACCAGGCTCCTTTCGAGGTGAAGTATTACGGCAAACAGGGCCACACCACCACGCTGACGCTTTCCACGAAACTGCCTCTCACCCAGGAATTGTTCACGCGCACTATCCGCATGGCGGACGGCGAGGACGTGGTTCACGTGCAGAGCGAGCTCGAGAGCCTGCTGTCGTTCGACCGGCCGGTGTTCTGGGCCGAACACGCCACCATCGGCTCGCCCTTCCTCGAGCCAGGCATTACGGTGGTGGACATGGCGGCGCGGCGCGCGAAGACGCGTCCTTACCAGCCGGAGAAAGAGGGACTGCCGCATCGCCTGCCGTCGGACAAAGAATTTACCTGGCCGGAAGCGCCTGGCCTGCATACGCGCAAGATCGACTTGCGCACCGCGCCGGCCGAACCCAATTCGGGCGATCACACGACCTGCCTGATGGATCCGGTGCGTAAACTTGTGTTCGTCACCGCGCTCCATCCAGGCAAGCGGCTGCTGCTCGGCTATCTTTTCAATCCGCAGGAATACGCGTGGACGCAGAATTGGGAATACTATCCGCCGAATAAGAAGCTTGCGCGCGGCCTGGAATTTTCAACGCAGCCATTCGATGTGCCGCGGCGCGAAGTGGTGCAATTGAATTCGCTGTTCGCCGCGCCTGTGTTTCGCTGGCTGCCGGCGCGCACGAAGATCGAGTCACGCTTTCTGATGTTCTATGCGCACACGCCGGAAGGATTCAACAAGGTGGATGACGTTCGCCTGGAGAACGGCACGATCATCATCGAGGACCACAAGTCGCGCAAGCACATGACGCTCATGGCGTCTCTACCGATCTGAAATACAACATGTGAAAATAATACTTGCCGCGTAAAGAACTGCCGGGACCGAGGAAGTTGAAGAACTAGACAACCGCTCCCTCGCGGTCA
>CAZFRV010000320.1:0-6851 GCA_964521445.1 uncultured Acidobacteriaceae bacterium | reverse complement strand
AAGAGTACCTGAAGCGCGGTTACCATCTGGTCTATACGCCACCCATATTCCGCGTGAACTTGTGGAAGACCAGCGGCCATGAAGGCTACTACGCCCAGAACATGTTCACGCCCATGGAGCTGGATGATGCCGATTACCGCGTGAAGCCCATGAACTGCCCGGGGCACATCCTCATATATCAGAACACCCTACGCTCGTATCGCGACCTGCCGCAGCGCTACGGCGAGCTGGGGACGGTCTATCGCTACGAGCGTTCAGGCGTGATGCACGGCCTGCTGCGCGTGCGCGGCTTCACCCAGGACGATGCCCACATCTTCTGCACGCCGGAGCAGATTGAAGGCGAGATCATCGGCTGCATGGAATTTGCCCTGGCCGTGCTCAAGGCATTCGGGTTCAACGAATACATTGTGGAGCTGAGTATCTGGGACCCCAACGACAAGAAGAACTTTCTGGGCGGCGAAGAAATGTGGCAGCCGGCCATACAGTCGCTCGAAACCGCGCTCAAGAAGCTCAATCTGCCCTATAAGACGATTCCCGGTGAGGCCGCGTTCTACGGGCCGAAGATTGACGTGAAGCTGGTGGATGCGATTGGGCGTCCGTGGCAGCTCTGCACCATCCAGTTCGACTGGAACCTGCCCGAGCGATTCAAACTCGAGTACGTGGCGGAAGACGGCACGCGCAAGCGGCCCTTGATGGTCCATCGCGCGCTCTTCGGCTCCATGGAGCGCTTCTTTGGCGTGCTGATCGAGCACTACGCAGGAGCCTTTCCGCTGTGGCTCTCACCGGTGCAGGTGGCGGTGATTCCCATCAGCGAAAAGCATACTGAATATGCCACCAAGGTCACCGAACAATTAAAAGCCGCCGGCGCCCGCGTTCACCTCGACGAGCGCAACGAGAAGATGAACGCCAAGATTCGCGAGCATACCATGCAGAAAGTGCCATTCCTGCTGGTGGTGGGCGACAAAGAGGCCGAGGCCGGCACGGTGAATGTCCGCGTCCGCGGCCAGCAGCAGCCGGAGGGAACGGTGCCCGCGGCCCAGTTTGTGGACCGGGTGAAGAAGCTGATCGCGGAAAAATCCGTGAACCTCACCACTGATCAACCCTAATGACACTGATATTTTGGATCGATTGTGGATCAGTGTTCATCAGTGTCATCCGTGGTAGGCCTTTTCTCGCATGAAATCGACATTTCCCGGCTTTTCCCCCGACGCTCTCGCCTTCCTGCGCGCCCTCAAGCGCAACAACCGGCGCGACTGGTTCCAGCCACGTAAAGAAAAGTACGAAGCACTGATCAAGACTCCTATGCTGGAGCTGGTCAACGCCTTGAATGCGGAGTTCGCCCGCTTTGCGCCCGATTACGTAACCGCCCCGGAGAAGGCGGTGTACCGGATCTATCGTGACACGCGTTTTTCTCCCGACAAGACTCCCTACAAGACCCACATCGCCGCCATCTTTCCCCGGCACACCGCGGTCAAGCGCGAGGGCGCGGTCTTTTATCTGCACTTCACGGAGAAAGAACTATTGGCCTTTGGTGGCGTGTATGGGCCTGATCGCGAGGAACTACTGGCTTATCGTGGGCTGCTCCAGGAACACTATCAGGAGTTCGAAGAGATCCTGCGCCAACCCAAGCTGCGCCCGACGGTCGGCGGCTTGCAGGGCGAGCAGCTCAGCCGCATGCCCAAGGGTTTCTCCACGGACCATCCTGCGGAGGGGCTGCTGCGCCATCGCCAGTGGTATCTGGAGGCGATACTGGATATCAAGCTGCTGACCACGCCGCGGCTGGTATCGGAATTGGCACGGCGCTTTGAAGGAATGGCGCCTTTGGTGAACTTCCTGAACCGGCCGTTCGCCCGCCAGCCAAAAGCCAAGCGCATGCCATTTATGGCGTTCTGACTTAGGTCAATGAGGTAGCGGTACAAGAATGGAGGGCGCAAACGCTAGCTTAGCGCCCGGGTAACTACCATGGTCCGGCTAAGGTGAAATAGTTTGTTAACTAATATTTTCTGGGCTGCGTCTCAGCATGTAATATAGACAAAACAAAAAGCAGTAAAAAGAGACCGATGTCCCAAGTAATAGTTTGTCCCCAGGCAATGAAGGCATTTCCCGGTTTCTCGCCGGAAGCGCTCGCTTTTCTCCGCAACTTGAGACGCAACAACCGTCCGGAGTGGTTCCAGCCGCGCAAAGAGCAATATGACACGCTGATCACACGTCCGATGATGGACCTGGCTTGTTGTTTGAGCCGTGAGTTCGCCCGCTTTGCGCCGGAGTATGTCACACCTCCGGACAAGTCAGTCTTCCGGATCTACCGCGATACGCACTTCTCCCACGACAAAAAGCCTTACCAGACCCACATTGCCGCCGCCTTTGCGCGCCATGGCGCGGAACGGTTGCGCGGCCCGTGCTTCTATTTCCATTTCACCGACAGTGAGTTGCTTGCGCTGGGCGGAGCCTACGCTCCGGAGCTCGATGAGCTTGCGGCGTATCGAAGCTATCTAAGCAACCACTACCAGGAACTCGAAGCGATTCTTGCTGACGAGAACCTGCGCCGGATCGTCGGCGGCCTGCACGGCGAGCAACTGCTTCGTGTGCCCAGGGGCTTTTGTCCAGGCCATCCGGCGGAAGGATTGTTACGGCGCAAACAGTGGTATCTGGTCTCGGTCTTGGACGTGAAGCTGGTTACCACGCCGCGGCTGCTGCCGGAGCTATCACGGCGTTTTGAGGCGATGGCGCCCTTCGTGACCTTCCTGAACCAACCCTTTGCGCGGAAGCCAAAACGGAAGCGGACGGCCTTCGCGATCGTAGAAGTGCACAAAGATTGTGGCGAGCAGACCTGACGCTCTGCGGGATTCGCCCACCGTGACGCTCATCTACATAAAAAACTCGTTCATCACAGGAGCCGATGCCGATGCTCCCGGATGGTCGCTCACGCTCAGCAGGTCCACAATCAAGCGCAGGACGCTCTGATGCTGGAAGAAGGTAGTTGAGCGAAATCCGGATTTCACGCGCGGTCCCACCAGCACTGTCGCCACTTGCCCGCCCCCGTTGGCCACATCGGACTGGTCGCCTTCGTCCCAGGTGATGATGAGGACGCCGTTCGAAAACGCAGGACTGTTGATCAAGGGATCGATATTGGACCTCAGCCAGGCATCCGCCGCAGCCAGCTTGTCGGAGTCGGCGCAGGTGGGCGCGCCGCCGGGGCAATCGTGGCCGTCGTTTTCCGCATTGGGCGCGATGAAGGAGAAACTCGGCAGCGAGGTTGAGCCCAGGTCCGCCGCGAACTGCGTGAAAGGTACCATGTTCGCGGCTTGCGGACTTGAATCCAAAACATCGGACAGATAAGCGAACGGATTGTGATGCTTGAGATAAGGAGGAACGTCGCCCCCGGTATATCCGGTGGACGGCATACTCTCCATGTAGGCCTTCCAGCTCTTGCCGGCCCCGGTCAGCGCGCGGACGATGTTGTCGGCAGTGATGGTTCCCGAAAAGTTGTCATCGTTACTGACGATCGTGCCGGTGGTAAGCATGAAATAGTTGCCGATCGAAGGATGAGTATTGGCGAAGTAATTCCCCGCCAGGGCGTGCTGCGACGCCAGCGAATTGAAATAAGGCATGAATGGGCTGCCGATCACCTGCGAGAAGCTATGGTTTTCCAGCACTACCATGACCACGTGGTCTGTCGCGGGAACGGGCGAGGGCACCGGCGTAGGCGAAGCTGGAGGCGTAGGCGAAGGCGTGGGCCCTTTGGAGCTAGCGGTCCCTCCACAACCTGCTAGTCCAATGATTACGAGCAGCGGCCAAACGCGAAGTCCTGAGCCCATAGCGCAGTCCTGTTCGTGGCATCTTCCCTGGAAAACAATGACGGAGTTGTTGTTAGGAAATTAGATGCCGCCGGCCGGGTCTTCAGAGTTGCAGCTCCGCCTTGGCTTTCCCGGTGGGATTAAGATCCGCCCTGGTCAGGAAGGGCGTTCAAGTCCAAGTGCACCATGGCCGCATGTCTCCCGGCCAGGTGGGCAGGGCCGTCAGTGTTGGCAAGAGGGATGCAAAGACCTTGAATTGGTGAAGAAAAACGGCGAAACCGGGTTATGCTCTGCCCATGAACTTCGCAGTCAGAGTCCTCTTCCTAGCGGCATGCCTGGCCGCCGCCCAGTCCCAACCCGGGTCCAGCCCGGAGCCAGCCGCCAAGTTAGACCTCTCCGCCGTGGTGAAGCAGCAATTCGGCTCCACTTTTGCCCTGCAGGAGAAATTTCCCACGCCCCTGATTACGGCCGATTTCGACGGCGATGGCGTGGAGGACGCCGTGCTCGTGGCTACCAGCGCCGAGCCGTTTCCGGATTCGTATGCTTTCAAGTACACGGTGATCGATCCCTACAACTCCTATTTTGGAATGGGCAATGCCCAGCAAAGCGCAGCCTTCAGCACCGAGGATCCCAAGCGCAACCACGATCTGCTGGTGATTCTCGGCGCCGGCCCAGAGGGCTGGCGGTCCGCCACTCCCAAGGCCAAGTTCGTGATGATCAACGTGCCCTTTGACACCATTGCCGTGGGTCGCATGCTGATCAAGAAAGATAAGCCCCCCATTTTCATGATCCGCACGCGGGAGGCAGAACTGATGGATGCGTCGGTGTTCTGGGATGCCAAAAAGAAAAGATGGCGCTGGCAGCCGGGAGACACGCTGCAATAGATTGCCAGAACTGCCCAAATTGCCATAATTGCCAGAATTTTAGGGCTTCTCCTAGTTCTGGCAATTTTGGCATTTCTGGCACTTTTGGCAATGGGCGGAGTAGTCCAATCCGCTGACCTCATCTTTTGCCTCGCCCGCTCGCTATAATTCCCTCCATGAACCTGGAACAGAAGCTTGCCGAGCTTAAGCGCCGTGACAGCCTGGCCGAGGCCGGAGGCGGCGAGGAGCGCCGCGCCCGCCAGCACAAAGAGGGCAAGATGTCCGCCCGCGAGCGCATCGAGTTCCTGCTCGATGAAGGCACGTTTGAAGAGTTCGACAAGCTGGTTACGCATCGCTCCACCGATTTCGGCATGGCGGAACAGAAGGTCTATGGCGACGGCTTCGTCACCGGCTACGGGCGCATCGAAGGCCGCCTGGTCTTTGTCTTCGCCCAGGATTTCACCGTCTTCGGCGGCTCGCTCTCGGAGGCCAACGCCGGCAAGATCGTCAAGATCATGGATATGGCCATGAAGACCGGAGCGCCGGTGATCGGCTTGAACGATTCCGGGGGCGCGCGCATCCAGGAAGGCGTGATGTCGCTGGCCGGTTATGCCGATATTTTCCTGCGCAACACGCTGGCCAGCGGCGTGGTCCCGCAGATCTCAGCCGTCATGGGCCCCTGCGCCGGAGGCGCTGTTTACTCTCCGGCGATTACCGATTTCATTGTCATGGTGGACAAAAGCTCCTATATGTTCGTGACCGGGCCGGATGTGATCAAGACCGTCACCCATGAAGAGGTCACCAAGGAGCAGCTCGGCGGCGCCGGTACCCACAACGAAACCTCCGGCGTAGCGCATTTCATGGCCCACGATGATGCCGAGTGCCTGTCCATGATCCGCGAGCTGTTTGGCTTTCTTCCCTCCAACAACCTTGACGATCCGCCGCGCCGCGAATGCTCCGATCCCCTGGACCGCGCCGACGCCGAACTGGATACCGTGGTCCCGGCCGAGTCCAACCAACCCTATGACATCAAGGACGTGATTACCCGCGTCGCCGACGACGGATACTTCTTCGAGGTTCACGAGCACTTCGCCAAGAACATCGTCATAGGCTTTGCCCGCATGAACGGCCGGCCGGTGGGGATCGTCGCCAACCAGCCGGCGTTTCTGGCCGGCGTGCTGGACATCAACGCCTCAGTCAAGGGCGCGCGCTTTGTCCGTTTCTGCGATTGCTTCAACATCCCGCTCATCACCTTTGAAGATGTCCCGGGTTTCCTTCCCGGCACGCAGCAGGAATATGGCGGCATCATCCGCCAGGGCGCCAAGCTGCTCTTCGCTTTTGCCGAAGCCACCGTCCCCAAGATCACGGTGATCACGCGCAAGGCTTATGGCGGTGCATATTGCGTGATGTCGTCCAAGCACATCCGGACGGATGTGAACTACGCCTGGCCAACGGCGGAGATCGCCGTGATGGGCCCGGAAGGCGCCGTGAATATCGTTTATAAGCGCGAGCTCGAAAAAGCTACGGCCGCCGCGCGATCCGAGAAGATCGAAGAATTCCGCGAACGCTTTGCCAATCCCTATGTCGCCGCCGAACGCGGCTATGTCGACGCCGTAATCCAGCCGCGCGAGACGCGCAAACGGCTGATCGATTCGCTGGAGATGTTACAGACCAAGCGTGATAAGAACCCACCGAAGAAGCATGGGAATATTCCGCTGTAGTTCTCGTCTTGTCCCGAGCGCAGCGAGGGAACCTTTGGCCGCAGATGAACACTGATAGACGCTGATAAGATTGATCTGCGTTCATCAGCGCAAATCTGCGGCTAGATTCCCGCCTTCATCGCGGAGTCGCCGTGACGCTGAGTTCATAGGCATGCGTTGAAGCCACATCCTCCACAGTTCCAATGGACGTGGGCACACCCGGCTTCACTTCTGTGGCAATTTCCATCTTGACGGTGCGGGTAACTGGCGGAGTTGTGCCCCCCGTAGGCGTCGCCTCCGGAGCCACAAGAAAAGTCATACTGACGTCGACGTCGAGGTGGATCAGTCCATCGCCCGTTGTAATGAAATGCATGTGGGCATTCATTCCGAGATCCACGTATGAGAATTGGGTATTAGCCCCGCCCCCGAAAGATCCCGTTGGCACCGCAACTTTGCTGGCGGCCTGAACGCTTCCCCGGTCTGAGGCCAGG
>CAZFRV010000319.1:0-4575 GCA_964521445.1 uncultured Acidobacteriaceae bacterium | reverse complement strand
GACAAATGTTTTTCGGTGACGAGGAAATCAATCATCTCGCGCGCGGCCAGAGTGGCGCAGGCGTTCAGATCATCGTTCAATCCCATGGTGATGTAGTGTGTGGGCGTTTCGGCGCGCGGATATTTCTGGTTGGTGCCCTTGTGCACCACGAACTGCAGAGTGCCCACAAGGGATGTTTCCATGGCCGTGATGTCCACCTCGCCGTTGCCCTGGCCCACGTGCCCGTCGCCGACCTCAAAGAGCGCGCCCTTGGCGTGTACGGGAAGGTAGAGAGTGGTACCGGCCACCAGCTCCTTGTTATCCATGTTTCCGGCATGGACGCCGGGCGGCGCGCTGTCAATGCGGCCGAAGGCTTCCGGCGGCGCTACCCCCATGCTGCCGAAGAACGGATGCAATGGAATCTCTATGCCGGGAGCGAATTTGGCCACCATGCGCTCCCGATCCAGGGGAATGATCTTGATCTTGCGATAGGGGAAGTCCTCCGGCAGAAAGCCCCGGTTCGGACCAAAGGCATTGTAGGCGTAAGGAATGGCCAGATCGATCTTTTGAATGCGGACTTCCAGGGTATCGCCCGGCTCAGCTTCTTCCACGTACACCGGGCCGGTAAGAATGTGGCCGCCCGGACCCTTATTGGTTACTTCTTTGTAAACATCGCGCAGGCTTTGCTGCACCTGCTCCGCGGGCAGGCCGGCGCGCTCCAGGCCGGTGGGGCTGTTGGTGAGCAAAGTATCGAACACAACCGTATCGCCGGTGTGAATGTGCAAGACCGGCGTGGCGGCGGCATCGTAATAGCCCCAGGCCACGGTCTTGGGCGTAGCCTGCAGCGTGAATCTTTGCGGCCCGCCGGCCGCGGCCGGCGGCTGCGAAGGTCTTTGTCCTTGGCCTTGCGCGAACGCGCTAAGACCCGCAGACAGAAGAAGGGTGAAGGTGAATGTGGTTCGCATGTTCCTCCGGTTTCGGCAGCGAAGAATGCTGCCACAAGTACGGCTGCGAAAGCCAGTAATTTTCGCTAGCGCCGCAACAGCGTCCCGTCGGGATCGAGCACCAGCTTCTGGGTATCCGCGGGAGCCGTCAAGTTGAACGTGGTGTCGGTCTCGTCGGCAAACACGAAAGCCAGAAAACGCTGTTTCCCCTTCCCATCGACCGCATAGATGGGTATGGCGGTCACCAGGTCCTTAGGCGCATGGCTCTCGCGAATCGTGCCGCTGACCTGGGTCTTGGTCCCGGCAGCAATCACGCGCACGTCCTCCAGGGAGAACTGAGGGATGGCCACGTCGTTGACCCAGCTGTCAAAGAACCAGTCCAATGATTTTTTGCCTTCGTAGCTCAGCGAGGCGGGAAGTACGTCTTCAAAAGCGCGTTGCAGATCGCGCGTGGAAATCTTGTGGCTGGGAGACCTTGCCAGCAGGCCCTTCAAGGCGGCGAAGAATAGTGCGTCGTTCTCCTCGCCGCCGGCATGGCGAAGCATGGTACGCAGCATGTGAATCAGCCACGTTCCGCGTCCATAGAGCACCCGCTCATAAGCTTGCGGGAATCTCGACGAGGTAAGCCGGGCCCCCAGCGTCACCGGACCAGCGTTGCCCACGATGCCGTTAGGAGTCTCCTTCAGCAGCTGGTCCTTGTAGTAGTCGAGCGCGATTTTCATCGCCTGCGGATCGTCTTTTTCCAGCATGACGAGGGCGCAATAGTTGGCCAACGCTTCAATAATCCATTCATCGCGGTACGAGGCCCAGTCCACGGCATCACCCCACCACTGGTGCGCGGTCTCGTGGGAGAGCATCAGCCGGCTCAGCAACAACTCGGTGTAGGGATCGTGGACTCCGGCTGCGCGGCGCTCATCCTGGTCCAGGAAGGCCATGCTCGATAGGTAGATCAGCCCCGGCCATGACTGGCTCAACATAGCCGGAAGCTGCGTGACATCAAGGTGAGAATACGGGAAAGGGTCCAGCTCGCCGGACAGGAACTGCACAGTGCTGGCGGCCTGGGCGGCTATCTGCTGCACTTCCCGCGCGGGCCGGGGATGTCTTCCTCCTTGGGCCTCCTTCTCTTCCAGCCTCTGCTCCACGTTCTTGGCCGCATGCGCTTGGATGATAACGTTGCCGGCCGATGATTCGCCGGTCTCAAACCGGCCCATGTTAAATCCGGCGTGGGCAATCGGCTTCTCGGTGACAAACCGGCTGATGCGGCGTCCGTCTTGCAGGGTGCTGGCCACCTGTTTGCCGGTTGCCACCAGGGACCACTCATCGGGAAACTCGAACGTGAGATCGTAGCTCGCAAAAGAAGGGCCCACCGTGGGATACCATGTTCCCCGCGCGCCCACATAAAGCACCTCGCCGCCGGCGTTGAACATCACCGGGCCGGAATAAGCGAAGGACAGTTTGACCGGGCGGTCCTTCTCCATCACCGTTGGGAACACCACGGCCACTAGATCATCACCGCGGCGGGCAAGTTCGCTGCCGTTTACGGCTTCGTTCTGGATGAACTCCAAAGGCTGGCCGTTAGCGCGCACCTCGCTCAACCGCAGATAACGGGAAAGCTCCAACACCACCGCGCGCTGGCCTGACCGGCGCGGCGTGAGAGTCGCTTCGCCTTCCACGCTCAAATCGGTCGGGGGTTGGGCCTGCACGCGCAGCTTGTAATCGGAAATCTCGAAACTAGGGAACCCTCCGGAGCTCGCTTGGCCTGCCTCGCGGGTGGACCGCATGGGAAAGGAAACCCAAGTGTCGTAATAGACCAAAGTGCCGTTGAGCCGCTCCTGGGCTACCCGGATCTGTTCCGGGGCATTGCCGGCAAAAATCACGTCAAAAGTCCCCAGTTGCGTGCCTCCCAGTCGAAACAGCAGGAAGCGTGAGGCGGGGTCTTGCGCGTTCGATACGGCCTCCAGGATCGACAGGGAATCAGCCGGAGCGAGCAATTTGAGCGGTTGCTCCCAACGGCTCAGGAATTCATTGACGTCCTCGGCGGGCCGGAAGCCGGCTTGAAGTTCTTCGACCAGTTTGTCGTCAAAGAAGCGAAAGTACGCGGTCGTAAACTTCTGCTCCAGCACGGCGGAGCCGGTAAAAAGAGCCAGTGAGGTCCGCTCGGCGCGGTTGGGAGCGAGCAATAGGACCTCGCCCACGCCCTCGAAGATGGCGCCGGTAACGTGGCCGTCGATTGCACGCATCAGGCCGATGGTGCCGTCGCTGATCGTAATGTGTATGTCTTCGCGCTGGATGGCGACGTCGCGCACCTGATGCACGTCCGAGGCCGTCACCACGGGATTCAGCAAAGCGTGATACGTTGCCGAAGCCGTCGGCAAGGCCGGCGCCGGCGCGGGGGTCTGGGCCGCCACCAGCGTACAGCCCAGCAGTAGTACCTTCGTCATGACGAGCGCAAAAAGCCGCTTCATACCCGTGCCATAATTGGAAATCTCGTGCGACTGATTATCCCATGTTGCTGTTTCGCCGTCTTGTGCGCCGCCGCTCGAGCCGACACGATTGTGCTGAAGAACGGCGACCACATTTTTGCCGATGTGGTCAAGGAGCACGACGGGCGTGTGGAATACTCGCTCGGCGATAGCACTTTTACCATTCCCAGATCGATCGTCGCCAGAATCGAGAGCGGCCCACCGGCTTCGGCGCGGCCGGCTGCGAACGCCATCGTCGAAGCGCCCCAGATCAGAACGCAAATGGCCGGCGCCGACCAGTTGATGCAGCGCATCATTCGCAACGGCGCCGTGGACACGGACGCTCTCAAGACAATCGAGCAAGAGGGCACTCCGGAGCAGGCGGCCTCAGCCAACGCCGTCGCTGCGCGCTTCGCCCAAGACAAAGGCGATCTGCCGGGCGCCGTCAAGTATCTGGAAAGCGCCCTGCGGTTCCAGCCCCGTCATGCAGCGCTGCTGGAGAACTATGCCGCAGTTCTGCTGCGCATGGGCAGATTCGGAGAAGCGCTCTCCTTCGCACAACAGGCCGCCAGCGCCAGCCCGGACTCGGCGGATGCGTTTGCGATCCTCGGCTATGCCTACTACAAGAACGACCACAACCGCGAAGCCATCGCCGCGCTGAAGAAATCGCTGCAACTGCGCCCGGATGACGGAGTGCGGGGTCTGCTGGAGCGAGTGCAGCGCGAGTCCAGTACCGAGGCTGAGTTCCGGGAGCAGGGCAGCAGTCACTTCACTCTCCGCTATGAAGGCTCGCAAGCTGCCGACACCCTGCGCTCGCAGATTCTGGAGAGCCTGGAAGATGACTACAAAGACCTGTCCAACGATCTGGGTGGCTCTCCGAAAAATGTTTTTGTATCGCTCTACACCGACGAGGCTTTCTTTGACGTGACCCAGGCCCCATCGTGGTCCGCGGCCCTGAATGACGGCAAGATCCGTATCCCCATTTCCGGAATCAGGTCGGTGACGCCCGAGTTATCAAGCGTGTTGCGGCATGAGCTGACCCATTCCTTCGTCCGGCAGATCACTAACGGCCGCGTGCCCCAATGGCTTAACGAGGGCCTGGCCCAGCTCGAGCAAGGCATGACCACCGCGCCGTTCGGTAACCGCTTGGCCGCTCTCTATCTCTCCGGACACCAGGTGCCGTTGAACCA
>CAZFRV010000318.1:0-7757 GCA_964521445.1 uncultured Acidobacteriaceae bacterium | reverse complement strand
CAGCGCTTTTCCAAGAAGCAGATATTCGATCTT
The DNA here is from genome assembly GCA_964521445.1 of uncultured Acidobacteriaceae bacterium. GTDB lineage: Bacteria > Acidobacteriota > Terriglobia > Terriglobales > Acidobacteriaceae > Angelobacter. The sequence goes on along the minus strand of CAZFRV010000318.1, from coordinate 7,724 downwards.
TACGCCAATCAGGTGCCGATGGGGCAACGCGGCTCGTTCACCATTACCGGGTTCGGTGAGGCAGCCCAATCCTACTTCGGCAAGGACCTCAAGGACGTTACCTTGCCGGAAGCCGCACTGCTGGCAGGGCTGATTCAGAGTCCTAGCCGGTTGGCTCCTTATCGTCATGCGGAGCGGGCTACAGAACGGCGCAACATGGTCCTGGAAGCCATGGTCGAAACCGGCGCGATCACCCACGCCGAAGCTGACAAAGCAAAAGCCGCGCCTCTGAAGCTGGCTCCGCAGAACCTGGAAGCCAGCGACGCGCCCTATTTCGTGGACATGATTCGCGACCAGCTGGTTTCCCGCTACGGGGACGAAGAGCTGAACAACGGCGGCTATCGCGTTTACACGACTCTGGACCCCGCGCTGCAAAAGGCTGCGGCTGAGTCGGTGGACGTCGCCATCAAGGAGGTCGACCAGCAGGTCAACAAGCTCCGTACCCGGCGGGTCAAGGTCGGCAAGAAATACGAAACCAAACTCATGGACGGCCCGACGGCGCAGGTGGCTCTGGTGGCACTGGATCCCCATACCGGCGAGGTGCTGGCCCTGGTGGGAGGACGCAACTACGGTACGAGCCAGCTCAACCACGCCGTGGCCAAGCGGCCTACTGGGTCTATTTTCAAGCCGTTTGTCTATGCCGCCGCGATCAATAACGCCGTTTCCAACGAGCAGCCACTTTTTACTCCGACGACGCTGGTGGACGATTCGCCCACCGCGTTCATCAACGGGGACGACATATACACTCCACGGAACTACAAAGAGGAGTACCACGGCCAGGTGCCCGCGGAGTACGCGCTGGCCCACTCTCTCAACAATGCCACCGTAAAAGTGGCGGAGATGGTGGGCTACGCCAAAGTCGCGGCCCTGGCCAAGGCTGCCGGAATTGCCTCCGTCCAGCCCACCCCGGCCATGGCTCTGGGCTCCTATGACGCAACGCCCTTGGAGATGGCTTCCGCTTACACGGTGTTTACCAACGGCGGACAGCGCGCCGCGCCGTCGATGGTTCGGTCCGTGCGCGATCCCGGGGGAGACGTGATCGACGATTTCCCCAAGCAGACGGCTCAGATACTGGATCCGCGTGTCGCCTACGTGCTCACAGAGATGCTGGAGTACACCATCAACAACGGAACCCCGGCCGGTCCTGGCGGCGTCCGGGCACGCGGCTTTACCGCTCCCGCCGCGGCCAAGACAGGTACCTCCCACGATGCCTGGTTCGCCGGGTTCACCTCGAATCTGCTGTGCATCGTGTGGGTGGGATATGACGATTACACCGACATCAAGCTGAGCGGCGCCAGCCTGGCTTTGCCCGTCTGGACCGAGTTCATGAAGCGGGCTACAGCGCTCCCGCAATACTCTGACGTCAAGCCTTTTTCGTCGCCGCAAGGGGTGGTACGGCTGTCGCTCGACAAAGTTACCAACCAGGTCGCCACTGCGGCCTGTCCTGACGACTACACCATGGTGTTCATCGATGGCACACAGCCTACCCAGACCTGCGACCAGACGGCAGCGGAACATGGGAATCTCCTGCAGCGGGTTTTTGGCCTCGATAGCCCCAAACCGGGACAGCCTCCGACGCCTCCCCCGGTGTCTAATACAGTGAACTCGGCCCAGGGTCCGGGACCCACCGCACAAAACGCTGTACCTCCGGGCCAGGCCGTCGATGCCAGTAAGAACAAGAAAAAAGGCTTTTGGGGCCGCTTATTTGGGAGTTCCAAGAGTGATAATAAGGACGATAGTAAGGAGAAAAGGCCGGTGACCACGGGTCCGGCCAATGATCGGCCGCAGTAAGGGGGTACCTTATGTTTCGCTTTCGCCGTCTCTTAAGGTGTCAGATTCTGCTGGTTTTCGCTTTGCCGGTTCTCGCCCAGCAGTCAACGCCGGCAGATTCCAACTCCCTGCCTCGTGTTGCTCCGCCATCGGAAAACGCAACTGGGCCGGAGCTCGAAAAAGAGGGCGACGACCTTCGCGCTCAAAAAGCCTACCTGGATTCCATCGACTACTACCGTGCCGCGATAAAGAAAGATGACAGCGCCGCCCTGCACAACAAAATGGGCATCAGTTTTCTTCAGTTGGCCAGAGAAGGCGAGGCCCGGCGAGAATTCCAGCGCGCGATCCAGATGGATAAGAACTACCCGGAACCCCACAACAATATGGGCGCTCTCAACTACAACCGCGGACGCTATGGCCAGGCCGTAAAGGAATACCGGAAAGCCCTGCAGCTGAACGAAGGGAATGCGGCCTTCCACAGCAATCTGGGAACCGCTTACTTCGCGGAAAAGGATTGGGAGCGCGCTATCAAGGAATACGGGCGCGCCAGGGAGCTGGATCCCTCCATCTTTGAGCGCCAGGCCTCGGGCGGCGTTTCGATTCGGCTGATTTCTTCCAACGATCTGGGCCACTTCCACTACATGATGGCGCAGATCGCCGGAAGTCAGAATGACCTGGGTCTCTGTCGCACCTATCTGAGCAAAGCCAACGAAGAAGGCTACCCGATTAAGGACGCGCTCCACGACGATCAGTTCGCGGGCCTGCGCAAGGACCCCGAATTTGTGGCTTTTGTGCGCTCCTTGAAGCCGCCGCAAGCCAACGAGTAAATCGCGCCCCGGCAACCTTTTTCGCCGGACTGCTTCTAAAGGTAAGTAGCTGCTGCTGTCCCGAGTCGTTGGGGGCAGCGGTGGACGAACAAACTGAACCCACCGGTTTTGATGCGCAAGCGTCATGGCAGGGAAGCCGGTGGGTTTGTTGTGTTTGGGTTCTTCCTAGGAAGTTCGCGCGTGGATATACGCCTCAATCGCTTTTTCCAGTGTGCCCTGGGCCTTGAGAATGTACTCAACCGCATCGCGAGCAGCGCCGTGTCCGCCGGCCGACGCCGTCTGGTAGTGGGCCATCTCTTTGACCTGGGGACGGGCATTGGCCACGGCGATGGCCAGCCCACAACGGCGCATGACGGGAAGATCGATCACGTCGTCGCCGACAAATGCAATCTCCTCTTCGCGCACCCCGGCCTCCTGAAGGATCTTGTCCAGCACCGCGGACTTGTTCTCCGCGCCTTGAAACAGAAAGTCCACACGCAGGTCGCGAGCGCGCAGAGCTACTGTCTCGGAAATGCGCTTAGTCACCATGCCGGTCTTCAATCCCCCCAGCCGGGCCAGCGAGATGGCTGTGCCGTCATGCGCATTGAAGCCTTTGGCTTCAATCATGTTCTGGCTGACGATGCCGAAGCCTGGTGAATCGCCTTTTTGGTCGCGATGCACGTCCGTGCTGCGCGGCCCGGACGACGAGGCAGGGAAGAACCAGATCGTCCCGTCGGTCAGGACGCCGTCAACGTCGAAGAGGATCACTTTGATGCGCTTTGCGCGGTCGAGGGACATGGGAGCAATCAGTAACTGGCCTTTGGGCCCTGTCTTTTGGCCATTAGCACTTAGCCCTAAGCCTTTAGCCAAAGCAGCGAATCGCCGCGAAGTAAAGCTAAAGGCCAAGAGCTAATGGCTAACGGCTACCTTCACACCATCTGCGTTCCCCACAGATCATGCAGATGGATCACGCCTTCCACCTCGCCGGCCGTGCCGGTCACGACCAGAGAAGTTATTTTTTTCTGCTCCATGATGTTCAAGGCAGCGGCCGCCAACTCGCCGGGCGCGATGGTCTTGGGATTCGCGGTCATGCACTCGCCCGCCGTGAGGTTGAGAATGTCCTTGCGCCGTTGCAGGAGCCGCCGCAGGTCGCCATCGCTGATGACGCCGATCAGTTTGTTGTTTTCAACCACGGTAGTGATCCCGAGTCCCTTGCGCGACATTTCGTAAATCACGTCAGGCATTTGCGTGTCGCAGGAGACGCGCGGCACGGCATCCCCGGAATGCATGAGTTGCGAAACCCGGGCCAGTTTCTTGCCCAGTTTGCCGCCGGGGTGTAAATCGGCGAAGTCTTCCTCTTTGAAGCCGCGTTTTTCCGCCAGGCTGAGGGCCAGGGCGTCGCCCAGCGCCAGCATGGCGGTGGTGGAAGCTGTGGGCGCCAGGCCGAGAGAACATGCTTCCTGGGCGATGGAGCAATCCAGAGCCAGGTCCGCCGCCGCAGCCAGTGTGGAGCGCTTGTCATTGGCGGGATAGAGCCGGTCACCGGTGATGGTGATCAGCTTGCTGCCGATGCGGCGTATCGTCGCCAGCAATTGCAGGATCTCTTCGGTTTCACCGCTGGAGGAAAGCGCCAGCACTACGTCGCCCCTGACCAGCATGCCCAAGTCGCCGTGGACGGCCTCAGCCGGATGGAGATAAAGCGCCGGCGTCCCCGTAGAGTTCAGAGTGGCTGCGATCTTGCGCGCAATGATGCCGCTCTTGCCCATACCGGTGACCACCACCCGCCCGCCGCAAGAGTGCAGGCATTGCACGGCGCACTCAAAGTCGCGGGCCATGGGACCGGCAATGCGCTCGGCCAGTTCGCGCAGGGCTTCAGCCTCGATCATCACCACGTTGGCGCCGATGGATTTCACTGGGGATAATAGTAGCAAATAGCACTCAGCATTCAGCTTGATTCTGAAATCCCGAAACGAAGTGAGGGATCCCTGTCACTATGAAGATACAGCGGGATTAACCCCTAGAAATCCTCGCAGTCATAGGGATCGCTCCCCTTCGGCAAGCTCAGGGTCGGGATTGCAGAAAAACCGATTGGCTGAATGCTGACTGCTGATTGCTAGACTTCGAACACCCGATACGGTTTCGGCGGCTCCTGGGCCATCAGAAGCGACATGGCGACGTTGTGGACGGGAATGCCGCCGGTAGTTTTTCCATCGAGCTTGCCATGATGCGCGTGTCCATGAAAGGCCAGCACGGCCTGATGGCGATCGATGACCTCAGCCAGCCGCGAACTCCCCAGGTAGGGCCAGATCTCCGCCGGCTCTCCGTGCACGGTTTCAGCTACTGGCGCATAGTGGGTGACGATCACGATCTTTGGCGTGCGCAGCATGGTAAGAGCGCGCTCCAGTTTCATGGCTTCATCGAGCGACGCTTGCACGAAGGCCTTGACTTCCTTTTCGCCGAAGGCGGTCAGCAGGCCGCGGCCGAAGCCCCCGAGAAAGCCCTTGGTGCCGGCGAAGCCCACGCCATCGCGCTCGTAGCTGCTGCCATCGAGGACCTTGATGCCTTCCGTGGTCAGCATCTTGATCAACTCCTGCTCCTGGCCGCTTTCGTAGTCGTGGTTGCCCAAGACCGCGACGATGGGCAGGCGCAGACGAACCAGGCCGTTCAAGAGGGAATGCATTTCGTCCGTCTTGCCGTAGTTGGTGAGGTCGCCGGCGATCACCAGAACGTCCGCTTCTTCGCGCACGCGGCTAAGCGGTTCGCGAATGTGATCGTAGCTCTGCGGTGTGAAGTGAATATCAGCGGTAGCGGCGATTCTCATGCCGGCGCTCCTAAGCGGCCTCTCCCGGTTCCGGATGGATCAGCTCCACGTTCCGCCGATGTTCTTCCAGGATGTTGCGCTTGCCCCACTCGGCCACGTCGATATTGAACATGTACTCGTCGATCAGGCTGCCGCGAAAATCGATGGCCCGATTCGGGTGGGCCAGTTCAACCTGGAAGCGCTGCTGCAGCTCTTCCCAGATTTCCGCAGGTACATAGTTGAAGTCTCCTGGATAGACATAGTGGTAGAGCACCAGGTACCAATAGAGCATCTGCCAGTGCTCGCCCAGCAAGTGCAGGAGCCGCTTCCAGTTGAACTGGCCGCGCGTGCCATGAATCACATGGCAGATATCGGCGCCATCAAAGCGTTCCCGCCGCGTGACAAAGGCTTTGGACGCAATCAGCTCTTCCGGCGCCAGCACGCGTGCGGAGCAGCCGAAAATATTCGCACGGCGGGCGCGCTCGATCCAGGAGCGGTCCACGCGCACCACGGCGTTGCTCATCCCCGTGATCAGGTCCACATAGTAGCCGTCACGGCGGGCTTTGGCCAGCCAGACGGGGTCGGGAACGTCGGTCGCAAAGCCGTCGCTCTCCAGCAGTTGCAAGGCGCCCGCAACTTCCCCGGCAGGAAGGAAGAGGTCCAGGTCCTTGGTGTCACGCCAGATGCCGGTGTGCTCATGCAAGGCGAAGGCGCCGGAGATGGCGAACGGGACGCGGTGGCGCTCCATCAATTCGATCACTTCGCGAAAGAGTGATTCCTGTTCCGGCGGAAATGCCGGACGCCGGGACGAACTGGTATTCGCCTGCTGCTCCTGCTCTTCTGGCATCATCCGTTAGATGGCGAAATCCGGCGTGCATGTTGCGGAACGGGCCCAGGAAAAAACCGTCCCCGCCCTCGCACTGGCAAGCGCAAAAAACGGCTTCATGAGTTTTCCTTGGATCGAAAAGGCTCCTCCTATTTCTCACTCCTGGGCGTCCAGCGCAGGCCGGCGGCAAACGTTGGCTTGTAGTACTCACGTTGGACCACGTATTGAGGGCTTCCGTTGTAGAAACCGAAGACCTCATTGTTCAGATTCAATCCGTATGCGTACACTTGCAAGCTGGGCTTGATCTTGTAGCTGCCTTGCACGTCCAACTGGTAGTGCGCGTACAGGTAGTTGTCGCCACCCGGTCCTTTGGCGCCGAGGGGCGGCAGGCTCGCCGCGGGGATGGGGATCACCCCGAGAACGGGATCCACCTGAAGGTTCTGGAACTGGTACGCGAAGATCATGGCATCGTTATACGTCATGCCGATGCGCAGGGAAAATTTCTTAGTATCAAAGGTCGGGCTGATGTTCCATGTGTTCGGCGCCTGGCGCAACAGGGCCGGGTTGTCACTGCGGAGCAATCCTTGCAGGCCATTGGTTCCGGAGGCCGTATAGCTGTAGTTGGCGGAGATGCCCGCACCCTTCATTACGCCCGGCAAAAAACGCAGTCGCTGGGTATAGGCGATCTCAAAACCCTGCACGTGCGCGCTGCCGATGTTCTCCACCTGGGAAACCAAGACAAACGGCGAGGTTGCTCCCGGAAACAGGGTCTGACTCGCGGCAAACTGACCGTTCACGATGGGGTCGCCGAGCTGTTTGTAGAAGTAGCCTGCCTGGATCATTCCCACCGGGTTCAGGTACTGCTCGAAAAGCAGATCGTAGTTATTCGAATGTTCCGCCTTCAGGTTGGGGTTATTGATGGAGATCACGTTCGGCGTCTGGGTGGTGTCCAGCAGGCTGGCGGATTGCGCGATGTCCTGCGGGTCCGGTCGCGCAAGGCCGCGGCTGAAGGCGAAGCGCAGAGCGCTGTCCCTTTTCAAGCCGACGCGCAGTGACACGCTGGGCAGAACATCCAGGTAATCGCTGCCTCCGGGGACGCTCACGGTGCCCGCCAGGGGATCAGTACTCGGATCGTTGGAATCGAAACTGAGCGTTGCAACATGCGTGGCTTCGAAACGAACGCCGGCAATGAGACGCAGGCGGCTGGTCAAGTCCAGAGTGTTCATCACATAGCCGGCTGAGACTCGCTCGATCAGATCGTAGTTGCCGGAGTTGACTCCCGAAGGCCTAATCAGGCCGCTGGCCATGGCGAAAGAGCGCACCTTGGTGTAGTCAGGAGTATTCGTGAAGTGGTAGGTTCCATCGTAGTAATTGGGGTCCGTGAAAGTTCCCAGGAACTGTGCTGCCGGAACAAAATTGGTTGGAGTATCCGGGAACTTCGCGATAAGGCTTTGCGTGTCGTCGAACTTGTGGGCATTGCGGA
>CAZFRV010000317.1:0-6464 GCA_964521445.1 uncultured Acidobacteriaceae bacterium | reverse complement strand
TTGGACCGCCGCGTGTTGATCGATGATATCGAGCGTCCGGGGACGTATTTCCCGTTCACGGATGCGGCCGGCCAGATCGGGTTTCGCGCCATGTTCAGTACTCCCATCGTGAATGCCAGAGGCGAGCCCATGGGAGTTGTGGCCACGTTTTTCCGCAAACCGTACTCGCCGAGCGACCGTCAGTCGCGCCTCGTGGAACTTTACGCTTTGCAAGCGGCCAACGCTCTGGACAACGCACGCACGTACCGCGACTCTCTGGAGACTTTGGCTGCCGAGCAGCAGCGTATCGAGGTGCTCCGCGCTCTGGCCAAAGCCTCTGTCCAGATCCATTCGGCGCTTTCCCTCGATTCGCTGTTGCAAACCATCACCGACGAAGCCCGCGAGATCATCGGCGCCAGCCAAGCGTTCAGCACGCTTCTGGCCAAAGGCGCGTGGCACCAGAGCATCACCTGCTTCTCGGCTGCCGAGGACCAGCCGATCTTCGATTTTCCCCAGGCGAGTTCGGAGATGTTCATGCTTGCTTGCACTCTGAACAAGCCTCTGCGGTTGAATGCCGCCACGGCTTCGGACCGGCCTTGGGCCAAGACCGCCGAAGCCGCCCTCCATAGCTGGCTGGCGGCTCCTCTGGTCACGCGTGACGGCAGGAATCTCGGGCTCATTCATCTCTCGCACAAGGTGAGCGGCGAGTTCTCGGCCGACGACGAGGCCATCCTGGTGCAGCTGGCGCACATGGCTTCCGTGGCCATCGATAATGTGCGCCTGTATCGCGAAGCTCAGGAAAAGATCGCCGAAACCAAGCGCACGCAGGAGGCTCTGGAACGCAGCCAGGAGAGCATGCAACTGGCGCAGCAGTGCGTCGGCATCGGCATCTGGGGATGGGACCTGGAAACCGGAGAGCTCGAGTGGTCCGATGAGATTCGACGCTTGCACGGGTTTGCCGGCGACGCTTTTGACGGTCGTTACGAAAGCTGGATGGAAAGCATCCATGGGGAAGACCGGGCCCGGGTCCACCAGTCGATTACGGAAGCTCTGGCCGTGAGGGGTGAGTACGATGTGCAATACCGCGTGGTGTTTGCCGACAAGAATGTGCACTGGCTCGAGGCCCGCGGCCGGACCATCGTGATCGGCGATACTCCCGTGCGCATGCTGGGCGTAGCCATGGACGTGACCTCGCGCAAACTTGCCGAAGAGGCCCTGCGCAGCTCGGAGAAACTGGCGGCCACAGGACGGCTGGCGGCCAGCATCGCCCACGAGATCAATAACCCTCTATCGGCGGTTATCAACGCGCTTTACATTCTGCGCACAAATTCACAAATCCCCGAAACCGCGCTGGACTTTATCAAAACCGCCGAAACGGAACTCGCCCGAGTCGTCCACATCACCAAACAGACGCTTGGTTTCTATCGCGAGGTCACCAAGCCCGTCACCACGTTCGTGACGCAGGTGTTGAACGAGGTTTTGTCGGCATACCAATCCAAGGTGGATACAAGCGGCATCGACGTGCACAAGCAATACCGGGCGCCGGGGCAGCTCTGTGGGTTTCCCGGTGAATTGCGCCAGGTCTTTTCCAACCTGATTTTGAACGCGCTGGAGGCCATCCCGGCAAACGGCATTCTTTCCCTGCGGGTGAAAGCGATCCATAACGGTCAAGACAAGAGCGGAGTGCAGATCACAGTCGCCGATAATGGTCCGGGAATTCCGCCGGCCAATATGCCCAGGCTCTTTGAACCGTTCTTCAGCACCAAGGGTACGAAGGGTACCGGGCTAGGCCTTTGGGTGAGCCAGGGAATCGTGGAAAAGCACGGGGGAAAGATTCGTGTCCGCACCAGCACGGCATCAGCGCGCCACGGGACATGTTTCCTGATCTTCCTGCCTTCAGGCGTCGCTGCCGAAAGCGTCTTGTCTGATCGGGCTCAGACCTCGACCCGGGTGTTAAGCGCCGGTGCGGCCGCCAAAGCCGGCGGCGGGAACGATCTTAGCGCCGCCTGATCCTGGCTCGGAAACCTCAGTTTCTCCACCGGACTAGATGCTCTCCCAAGCGCCGAGAAAGCCCCTGGGAGGCAGCCTTCCGGGAGCCTCATAGTGTCGCCGTATGCTCGTCTAAGCTATTGATTTATAGATATTTAATCGATTAAAGGCAGGACTGTGCGAGTGCGGAAATAATTTGGGCAGGAGTGCGCTACTTGCATTATGCTGTACCTTTCGGCGGGGGTACTTTTGTAACCATTATGACCGGATCAGCGCCAAAGACGGGCAGGCGTCAGGGACTTTCTCGTGGTTTTTCCATGGTAGAGGCTTTGGTCGTTGTGATGATTGTGCTGGTCATCGCGGCGATCGCTATTCCCAGCATGCTGCAGGCTCGAATCAAGGCCAATGAAGGCGCAGCCGTAGCTTCTCTTCATACCATCCAAACCGCGCAAACCTTGTACTTCAACACCTACCCGCAAGCGGGTTATGCCGCCAGTCTTGCCGATCTGGGAAGTCACGGCAGCAATTGTGCCCCCCCGGGCAAGCACAATGCCTGCATCATCATGGATGAAACACTCACCGGCGGCCTTAGGAACGGCTATATGTTCGAGGTGCTGACCGACGGCAACACTCCCGCGATGAGTTATACAGCCACGGCTACGCCTGCATCCGCGGGAAGTTCCGGCCGCTGTTCTTACGTTGCCAACCAAAGCGGCGATATCCAGGCCACCCCAGCCACGTCCAACTCGGGACGATTCGCGCTGGGCAATAGCGGTTGCGACCAGTCTTGATTATCTCTTAATGCTATTCGGCCGCGGGCTCGTGTCGGGTTGCGTATGCATCACCAAAGTACGCGTAGCAGGGTTGTACCACCTGTTCCTTTTCACTTCGCCCGCGGCAAGTTAACGTAAGAGCAGCAGTTGCAAGAGATTGAGGGGGCGACTCGAGGAATGAAACGACCACTGGCTGTTTGCATACTTTTCATCTGCGCAGCGACCACGCTGGTTGCGCAGAACCAGCAAGGGAGCAGCGTTTCCCGGACCACAACGGCGGTCAACTACCGCCTGCGCGGCGAAGCTCTGAACATCGGATTTCACGGAACCGAACTCATGGCCGGCGCTACCGGCGAAGCCAAGGTGGAAGGGAAAAAAAGCAGCATTGAAATCGACGCCAAGTTTGAAAACCTGGATGATCCCACGCGCTTCGGCCTCGAGTACCTGACCTACGTCTTGTGGGCGGTCTCTCCGCAAGGGCGAGCTGTCAACCTCGGCGAGCTGCTCCTGGACCACCGCAGCAGCCACGTCAAGGCGATTACCGACATGCAAACCTTCGGCATGATCGTAACCGCCGAACCCTATTTTGCCGTGAACCAGCCCGGCAACGTGGTGGTGATGGAGAACGTGATTCCCGCCGGCCTGCGCCAGGAGAACATTGACGCCAAGTACGAATTGCTGGCCCGGGGCACCTACTCGTCCACCCAGACGCACATTGAGAACGCGATCTTCGGCATTGATCCCAAGACTCCGCGAGCGCTGTTCGAGGCCAGAAACGCCGTGCGTATTGCCCGCAATGCGGCCGCTGACAAATATGCAGCGTCGATCTTGTCCAAAGCGCAGGAGCAACTTCAGCGCGCCGAAGCCGCTTATGCGCAAAAGCAGGGACGGAGCGCGGTGGAAACCGCGGCCCGCGAATCCGTGGGCACGGCGGAAGAGGCGCGGGTGATGGCGGTGAAGAAGAAGGCGGAGGACGATGCCGCCGCGGCGTCAGCAGCCCGCGAAGCCCAAGCCAAAGCGCAGGCCGACGCTGAAGCCAGGCGCCGCGCTGAAGCCGAGACGGCACGTGCTCAGGCGGAAAACGCTAAAGCGCAAGCCGAAGCCGCAAAAGCTCAAGCCGAGGCGGCCCGTGCGGAAGCTGAGCGCATGAAGGCCGAGGCCGACAAAGCGAAACAGGAGGCGGACGCCGCCCGCGCCGCAGCCGAAGCCCAGCAGCAGCAGTTGGCTGTAGAAGCGGAAAAGGCACGCAAGGCGGCCGAGGAATCAGAACGATTGCGCCAGCAGGCTGAGAAGGACAAAGCCGATCTGCGCGCGCGGCTGCTGGCCCAGCTCAACACCATCCTGGCCACGCGCGACACGGCGCGGGGACTGATTGCCAACATGTCGGACGTGCTGTTCAAGACCGGCAGCTTCGAACTGCTGGGCGGCGCGCGCGAACGGCTGGCCAAAGTCTCCGGAATCGTCCTGGCTTATCCCAGCCTGCACCTGGATGTTGAAGGCCACACCGACAGCGTGGGCAGCGATGACTACAACATGACGCTTTCGCAGCACCGGGCCGAAGCCGTGCGCGACTATCTGGTGCAGCAAGGTATTCCGGAGGGCAGCATTACGGCCCGTGGTCTCGGCAAAGCAGGGCCGGTGGCATCGAATGACACGCCCGAAGGACGCCAGCAGAACCGCAGGGTAGAGCTGGTTCTTTCAGGCGCCGCGATCGGCGTCAGCGATACGGCCTACTCGGGAGCGCCCCCACAGCAGCCGCAGAAGTAGTGCGGACAGCAGTCGGGGGAAAAGACAAGAGAGACAGCTCAGATCGCGGCGGGGCGTATGTCGTCGTCGTGGCGCAGAATCTTCGAGACCGACCGCAGCACATCCTCGCAGGAATCGGCGGTCACGAAGGAGGTTCCGTCGATATCGGGCCGGATCCGGCCAATCTGCAGAATCGGCGTGTCCGGGAAATAGTGACGCACAGTGAGCCCGATGGCCTTCTTCATTCTGGGCTCCACCCCATCCCCCACCAGGATCATATCGAAGCTTCCGGAGTGGCAGGCTTGTTCCACTTCCTTGAGGCTGCTGGCGCCACTCACTCGATAGCCGGCGCGCTGCAGCCACTGCTCACGCAGCCGCAGAGCGGCGTCAGTGGCGACCACCAACAGGAGGGAGGCTTCTGGGATCGGATGCATCGCTAACACTTACCCGAAGAACTGAGGGCATGAATACTCTAAACGGCTTTCTTGTTTTGGGACACATAAATCTTTTTGGACCATATTTATCAATCAGTTACGCCGGTTGCGAGGAGATTGTCGAGCGTCTGGAGAGGTCGTTGACGCGGCCAGTTGCAACCTGAAACCGTAGCGCCAAAGCGAGCTTTGAACTGCGCTCTTAGGACTTGGGCTTTCTGTTTTTTTCACCAAGACAAGAGTGGGCGTCGGTTACCTCGGTTACTTTTCCGGTTTCGCCGGCGAGGCTATGATCTGCTCATCTGTGCCAACCGCGCTCGGGACGCATTTCCTCAGTTCACTGGACGCGGTATCAGGGGTGAGAAGGTGAAGAAGAATTCCTGGAGGAGCCTGGCAAGTTCCCGATGGATGACCCTGCTTGCAGTCCTTTGTCTATTCACGCTCGTGCCGGGGATCAGCTCTAAGCCGGCTTACGCTCAGGATAACCGCAAAGTCAAAGTCAGAGTGGAGCCGGAGTATCCCGAACTGGCCAAAAGGAACAACATTCATGGAACGGCTCGCGTCCAATTGGTGATTGCTCCTGAGGGCAACGTGAAAGACGTTCGCATTCTGGGCGGGAGCCCGGTACTGGCCCAGGCCGCCGTCGACGCCGTAAAGAAATGGAAATACGAGCCGGCCGCCGCCGAGACCATCACAATCGTAAAGTTCGAATTCACGCCTTAATACGCAAGCTCCTTGTGAGATTCTCCAATTGAATCTGCGGCCTGGATAGAAGTTTCCGTCCAGGCCGTTTTTTTCGTCCGCGAGGCCGCAGGTCCGCGGTTCGAATTCATTCCCAGTAAACCGGCTTGCGTCGGAGGTCTGGCCTTATCATGATTGTCGCAGGCGCCGGAGTTGACTTCATTGCGCCGAGAAATGAGGCCCATGAGCCAGGCCCCGACCATACAGGACCAATGGACCGCCGTCGATCGCTACATTACTGACTTGCTGGTGGAGTCCGACCCGGCGCTCAATGCCGCCCTCGAAGCCGGCGCAGCCGCGGGCATGCCTTCCATCAACGTGGCCCCCAACCAGGGAAAGCTCTTGCAGATCCTCGCCAAAGCGGTGGGTGCGCGCAACATTCTCGAGATCGGAACTCTAGCCGGCTACAGCACCATCTGGCTGGCGCGAGCGTTGCCCCCGGCCGGCCGCTTGGTCACGCTTGAGGTGAATCCCCTGCATGCCGAGGTGGCGCGCGCCGGCATCGCGCGAGCCGGCCTGGCGGGAGTGGTCGAGCTGTGTCTTGGGCCGGCGCTCGAAACTTTACCGCGACTAGCCGCGGAGAATCGCGGTCCCTTCGACTTGATCTTCATCGATGCCGACAAGCCCAGCTACACGGAGTATCTCCAGTGGGCGCTCCAACTGTCGCGCCGTGGGACCTTGATCGTGGCTGACAATGTGGTGCGTAAGGGAGCGGTAGCCGATGCCTCTACCAGCGATCCCCTGGTTCAGGGAATCCGCCGCTTCAACGAACGCCTCGCCGCAGAACCGGGCGTCAGCGCTACGG
>CAZFRV010000316.1:0-15714 GCA_964521445.1 uncultured Acidobacteriaceae bacterium | reverse complement strand
GGCAGGCGGCGGCCGGCTAACGCCGGGACCACAAGTGCGACTACTTTCCGATCACCGGATCACCCGGTTTGGCGGGCTGGCGCGGTCACTCGATCCCCGATTTCTCTTCAGGCCCGTGCAGGGTCGATTTTTTCGGTATCGACCCCCAGCTCCTCGATCGCCTTCTGGGCCTTTTTCGCGTCATACTTGCCGTCACGCGCCAGACGCGAGAGAGCCGCGGCGGCGATTGACTCGGCATTGATCTCAAAATGACGGCGCAGGTGTTGCCGGTTGTCGCTTCGTCCAAACCCGTCCGTTCCCAGCGAAACCAACCGGCCCTGAAGCCAGGGAGCGAGTTGGTCGGGAACAGCCTTGATGTAATCCGTCGCGGCCACGATTGGACCTTCCGCGCCCGCGAGAGTCGTTGTGATGTAAGGCACTTTCGCCTTCTCGGCAGGATGCAGACGGTTCCAGCGTTCGATGGCCAACGCCTCGCGGCGAAGTTCGTTGTAGCTGGTCACGCTCCACACCGCCGTTTGCGTGCCGTATTGTTCAGCCAGGATCGTCTGTGCACGCAGAGCTTCGTTGAGGATGGGCCCGCTGCCGAAGAGCTGCGCCACAGCTTTGCTCTTGGGAGCGTCCTTGTACTTGTAAATCCCGCGAACAATGCCTTCCTGGCTGCCTTCCGGCATTTCCGGCATGGGGTAGTCTTCGTTGTAAAGCATGATGTAGTAGAAGCGATGTTCGCCCTGCTCGTACATTCGTCGCAGGCCGTCCTGCACGATCACGGCGATCTCATACACGTAAGCCGGATCGTAACTCGCGCAGGTGGGGACCACGCTGGAGAGTATGAGGCTGTGACCGTCCTGGTGCTGCAGACCTTCTCCAAGCAGGGTAGTGCGGCCGGCGGTGCCGCCCATCAGGAAGCCTTTGCCGCGGGCATCCGCAAACGCCCAGATCAGATCGCCGATGCGCTGGAATCCGAACATGGAGTAGTAGGTGAAGAAGGGAATCGTGGGCACGCCATAATTCGAGTAGGCCGTCCCGGCCGCGGTGAACGACGCCATGGAGCCGGCTTCCGTGATTCCTTCTTCCAGGATCTGCCCGTCGCGTTCCTCGCGATAGTAGAGAAGCATGTCCTGATCGTGCGGCTTATAGAGCTGTCCCTGGCTGGCATAAATGCCGACCTGGCGGATGATCGATTCCATGCCGAAGGTGCGGGCTTCATCGGGGATGATGGGCACCACCAGCTTGCCGATCTTGGGTTCCTTCATCATGTGGCGCAGCATGCTCACGTAGCCCATGGTGGTGGAAACGGCGCGGCCTTTGGAGCCGGCCAGCGACTCGGAGAAGAATTCGAGTTCCGGAGCCTCGAATTCCGGCGTACGCGTCTCGCGCTGGGGGACGTAGCCTCCGAGCTCGCGCCGGCGCTCCTGCAAATACAACATCTCAGCGCTGTCCTTGGGCGGAAGGTAGAGAGAACCTTCCTTAGCGGCTTTTTCAGGAATGGGAATCTCGAAGCGCGAGCGGAACGCGACCAGCGCTTCATCGGTCATCTTCTTTTCCTGGTGGGTGGCATTGCGAGCCTGGGCCGAACCTAAACCGTAGCCCTTGATGGTCTTGGCCAGGATTACCGTGGGAGCTCCCCGGAATTCCGCGGCGCGCTTGTACGCGTTATACACTTTCTGCGGATCGAGGCCGCCGCGCTGCAGGCGGAAGATCTCGTCATCGCTCATGTCCGTGACCAGCGCCAGGCTCTCCGGATATTTGCCGAAGAACTCCTTGCGGACGAAAGCGCCGTCCTTGGCTTTGAAGGCCTGGTATTCGCCGTCCACACATTCTTCCATGCGTTTATGGAGCATACCCGAGTGATCGCGCGCCAGCAGCGGGTCCCAGTTCGAGCCCCAAATCACCTTGATCACATTCCAGCCCGCGCCACGGAAGGCCGCTTCCAACTCGTTGATGATCTTGCCGTTGCCGCGGACCGGGCCGTCCAGACGCTGCAGGTTGCAGTTGACCACGAAAATCAGGTTGTCGAGCTTCTCGCGCGAAGCCAGGACCAGTTGCGAGCCCATGGCTTCTGGCTCGTCGGTCTCGCCGTCGCCTACGAAGGCCCATACCTTGCGCGGTGTTTCTGCGATCAGGCCGCGGTGTTCGAGATAGCGCATGAAGCGCGCCTGATAGACGGCATTGAGCGGGCCCAGTCCCATGGAAACCGTAGGGAAGCGCCAGAAGTCGGGCATGAGCCACGGATGCGGATACGATGCCAGCCCGGGGGTATCGCGCAATTCGTGGCGGAAATTCTCCACCTGCTGCTGGGTGAGGCGTCCTTCCAGAAACGCGCGCGCGTAGACGCCGGGGGAGGCGTGCCCCTGGAAATAGATGAAGTCGCCTGGCTGGTCGCCGTAGTTGGCATGGAAGAAATGGTTGAAGCCGACTTCGAGCAGCGTGGCCAGCGAAGAAAAAGTCGAAATATGACCGCCGATGCCCGGATCCTTCTTGTTTTGACGGTGCACCATGGCCATCGCATTCCAACGGATCAGGCTCTTGATGCGCCGCTCGAGCTGGCGATCCCCGGGATAGGGAAATTCTTCAGAGACAGGAATGGTGTTGACGTACGGGGTGTTCAACTGGATGGGCGCGTTGATGCCGGCGCCACGAGCGCGCTGCGTAAGCGCGTCCAGAAGACGGGCTGCGCCGCTGGGCCCCTGCTCTGCGACTACCTGGTCGAAGGCTTCAAGCCACTCGTCCACTTCTTGAAAATCCGGTTCGACCTCCGCCGGAGGCTGGCCATTCACAATGCTGGTGGTCATAGAAATAGTATGCTCTAACCGCGGCTGCCTGCCAACCTCGCGGTATCGCGAACGCCAGCGTCTTTGAGGACGTTACTTTTGCCTGTTGCCGCTTCGCCGCTCATGCTGGCAGACGATCCCGAAGCGGGAGCATCGCTTCCAGGGCGCCGCGAAGATTTTGAGTTCCGGCTGGCGAAGGCCGACGCTCGCTCGAGGTCCCGAGTGAATCGCTGGACAAGCTTCGCCTTCCATTTGTCTGACCACAAGCCCTTCCAGCGAAGATGAGCTTCCATCTTGGATAGCGGATCCTCGAAAGCGCCACGTTCGGCGCTGGCGGTTCGCAACGGGCTGCCTGGCGCCGAGCTCCTGCATTCGATGAGCGCGGGACCATGCCCCTGACGCGCGCGACGGATGGCTTCCTGAGCTACGCGGTAAACCGCCACGACGTCGCTACCGTCGACGACGAAGCACGGCAGCGCGTTGTCCCGGGATCCGGCTCCTGCTTCTTGCGACTGACCAGCAGGCTCTGTGCCGCCGGCTTCGTCGCCGCCGTGGTTCTCGACGATGTGCACCAGAGGCAGTTGGTATGCCGCCGAAAAACTCACGGCTTCGCGCCAAGAGTCCGTCGAGGAGAAGTTATCGCCGTAAAATGCGACCGCCACCTGCGGTTTCTGGTGCAGCTTGAAAGCCCAGGCGGCTCCCGTCGCCAGGTTGAGTTGAGCGTTGAAAGAATCGGGAAGCACCATATCCACATTTCGGCTCGCGCTGGAGACGACGCAGCGTCCTTCAGCGGCGCCGGCCTGACGGGCACAAAGCTCGGCAAAGATCCGGCGCAATTGCGTGCCCTGGATGAATCGAGCCAGATATTCCCGGCGGCCAGAGGCAACACAATCCTCCTCGACCAGGTTGATGAGGGCTCCGACCTCGGGCGCCTCATGGCCGGTGATGACAGAAATATCTCGCGGCAACATGCCTTGTGACACCAGCAGTCGTGCCCGCTCCGCGATCATGCGGCAGCCCAGCATGGTCGAATAGAGCTGCTTGAGCTTGGTCGCATCGAGCGACGCTGGGGGCGGCAAGATCGGCGGCGCTGTTCGCGTCTGCTTCGATCGGCGCCTGCTTGGTTGAACAACCTTCTTGTGCTTGCGAGCCATGACGCTTTTTATCTTACCTGCAAACTTCGCGCTGAAGCTGCGCTTCGCGCTCTCCGTCCAACGCAGCTGGCCTTCCATGGTTGGCCCAAAGTTTTCAACAGCACAGTGAAAAACAATGTGGAAAAACCCGGAGTTTACTCGCCAACCCTGCGCCAACTGCGCTTTCCTAACGCTTTGCACTGAATCAGGTGCGAATATTAACATCGCGTGAAATTCTAGTTCGCCGGAGGCGCGCTCTCTTTGAGTTCGGTTTTCAAGCGGAATTGCCTTGCCGCCGGGGACAGCGTAAGATCACCGTCCGAAAGGCAAAGCAAATGGCTTCGAGATTCAAGAGCAGAACTGCTTGGCGAGAGAAACTGGAACGCCAGCAGGAGCCGAAACTTGTCGACATTCCGCCACGCATGCAAGCAAGCCTGGGCAAAGGAACCATGGTGATCCCACGCCCGTTGGATGTGGACGGTCTGATTCGCCGGGTGAGGCAAGGAGGACTGGTCACGGTTTTGCAGCTTCGCCAGGAACTGGCTCGGCGCAGCAAGGCTGATATAGCCTGTCCACTGACCACTGGAATTTTTATCAGGATCGCTGCCGAGGCTGCGGAAGAGGAACGGCGCGCAGGAAAGAAAGTAATCACGCCATACTGGCGGGTTCTAAGCGGCGAGGGCCGGCTCAACCCCAAGTTCCCTGGAGGCGTGTTGGCCCAAGCGCGCCGGCTGACTGGCGAGGGGCACAAAGTTGCCAAGCCGCAAGGAAAGAAGCCGCCGGCAGTGATTGATTTCGAGAGATCCTTGGCCAAACTGCCATCCAACTAGATAAGCCCTGTTGCGAGTGGAAGCTATGAAGGTCCGCATTGACAAGCTCCTGGTGGAGCGCGGCGTGGCGGCTTCGCGCGAACGCGCGCAAGCCATGGTGCTGGCCGGCCGAGTGCTGGTGAATAGCCAAAAGGTGGAAAAGGCCGGCGCCAGCGTGGACCAGGATTCGGACATCCGTCTGCTGGGCGAGGACTTGAAATACGTCGGCCGGGGTGGCTTGAAGCTGGAAGCCGCAATCAAACACTGGAACATCGATCTGGTCGGACGGACTTGTCTGGACGTCGGCGCTTCCACCGGCGGCTTTACTGACTGCATGCTGCAACATGGCGCCGCTGCGGTGATCGCTGTGGACACAGGCTATGGGCAAATCGCCGCGCGGCTGCGCTCGGACGCGCGCGTCAAGCTGTTGGAGCGGACCAACGCCCGCTATCTGACCGCGGAACACTTGCGCGAGGCGAGAGCCGGCGAAGCGATCTCCTTCATCGCCATCGACGTCTCCTTCATCTCTGTTACACTCATCCTCCCGGCGGTTCTGCAGTCCGCGTTTGCGCTCGCGGCTGCACAGCGGCGCGAGTTAGTGGTGCTGGTCAAGCCCCAGTTCGAAGTCGGGCGAAAACTGGTGGGGAAGGGCGGCATTGTCCGCAGCGAGCAGGCGCAGAACGACGCCGTGGAAAAAGTGCGACAAGCGGTGGCGCACCTCGGCGGGCGCGACCTCGGGGTCACCGAGTCGCCGATCCTGGGTATGGAAGGCAACCGGGAGTTCCTTTTGCACGCGGAATTCTAATGAAACGAGCATCCATCATCTCCAAGCCGGGCAAGCCTGAGCTGGGCGGCGTCGCCCGCGAAGTCACCGGCTGGCTTCTTGCTCATGGCTATTCAGTCACCGCTGATGCGGCCGCCCGCGAGTTCTGTCCTGAGTGCGAACTGGCGGACCGGGAACATGTAGCGGAAAAACGCCCGGACTTCGTGGTGGTCCTGGGAGGCGATGGCACCTTGCTCTCCGCCGCGCGCAACGTGGCTATAGCCGGTATTCCTATTCTTGGCATCAACCTGGGCTCGCTAGGCTTCCTGACCGAGATCAGGCAGGACGAAATCGCGCATGCGCTTACCGAGGTTGATGCCGGACGTTGCGCGCTCAGCCTGCGCTCCATGCTGCACTGTGAGGTACAGCGGAAAGGCAAGATTGTTGCTCACTACGACGCTCTCAATGACGTGGTGATGAACCAGCGCGCCGTGGCCCGCATCACCGAGTTCGAGGTACAGGTGAATGGGACCTTCGTCTCCCATTACCAGGCCGATGGGCTCATTGTTGCCACTCCCACCGGATCGACCGCATACTCCTTGGCTGCGGGTGGACCCATCCTGGCGCCGGATGTTCCCGGCTTCGTCATCACCCCAGTGGCTTCTCACGCGCTGACCAACCGTCCGCTGGTGGTGCAGGACGATGCCGTGATCGGGATTCGGCTCATCGTGACTCGCGAACAAGGCTACTTGACGATCGACGGGCAACAAGGCGAACCGCTGGAGGAACACGACGTCGTCATCTGCAGAAAATCGCTCATGCAAGTCAAACTATTCAAGCTTCCTGACCGGACGTTTTTTCAGGTGCTGCGCGCAAAACTCAAGTGGGGTGAGAGATAACGAGCGTGCCCATGAAATTACGCCGATTCCTGCTATCGTGCTTCTGCGTTCTATCATTGTTTCTGCCTCGCGGCCTCTGGGCCCAGGCCAAGCCCACTGCCGACCTGATCATTACCAACGCAAAGATATGGACCGTGGACAAAGCTCGTCCGCAGGCAGAGGCGCTGGCGGTGCTGGGCGAACGCATTGTGGCCGTGGGCAGCGCCGCTGATGTGGATGCGTGGCACGGACCGCAAACAAAAGTGCTCGATGCTCACGGTAAGCTGTTGCTCCCCGGCTTCAACGATGCCCATGTCCATTTTGTCGATGGAGGCACGCATCTTCAGGAAGTTCAGTTGAAGGATGCGGCCTCACCCGAGGAGTTTGCTCACAGGATCGGGGAGCGCGCCAAGACCACGCCCAAAGGGGAATGGATCACCGGCGGCGATTGGGACGAGCAGAAGTGGTCGCCGCCGAATTTGCCGACCAAGGAATTGGTCGATCCCATCACGCCGTCAACTCCGGTGTGGGTGAACCGCTACGACGGCCACGAGTCCCTGGCGAATTCCGTGGCGTTGCGTCTGGCCCATATCACCGCCAAGACCGCCGATCCTCCGGGAGGCCAGATTGTCCGCGATGGTCAGGGAAACCCCACAGGCGTGCTCCGCGACGCCGCCCAGGGATTGGTCGACAAGGTCGTGCCGCCCCTGACGCACGCGCAGCGCGTGCACGCCATCCATGTAGCTCTGGAGCACGCCGCTTCGCTCGGGTTGACTAGCGTCCAGCACATGAACCCCGCCTACGACGACATCAAGGTCTACGCCGAGCTCCAGGAAAAAGGCGAGCTGACGGCGCGCATTTACGCGGCCCCCATGGAAACCGACTGGAAAGACCAGGCTAAGATTGGCATCCGCCATGCCTTTGGTACGCCGCTCTTTCGGCTGGGCGCCGTGAAAGGATACGCCGACGGTTCGCTCGGCTCCGAAACCGCGTACTTCTTCGATCCCTACACTGACGATCCGCAAAGCCACGGCCTGCTCAGCGACGAAATGCAGCCTCCCGCGACCATGCTGCAGAGGCTCAAAGGAGCTGATGCCGCCGGCTTGCAGCTCTGCATCCATGCCATCGGCGACCGCGGCATCTCCATAATCCTCGACATGTTTGAACAGATCGAGAAAGCCAACGGCAAGCGCGACCGCCGCTGGCGCATTGAGCACTCGCAGCACCTGGCAGCCAAGGATTTTGCCCGCTACGCCCAGCTTGGAGTGATCGCTTCAGTCCAGCCGTATCATGCCATTGACGACGGCCGCTGGGCGGAGAGGAGAATCGGGCCGGAACGAATCAAGCGCACCTATGCGTTCCGGACCTTCCTCAATCACGGTGTCCGCTTGGCTTTTGGGACCGATTGGGCGGTGGCGCCGCTCAGCCCCATGTTAACCATCTACGCCGCCGTTACTCGGGCCACGCTCGACGGCAAAAACCCCGACGGCTGGCTCCCCGAACAAAAACTCACCGTCGCCGAAGCTGTGGAAGCCTATACCATGGGCTCGGCCTACGCTGAGTTCCAGGAAAAACAAAAAGGCTCCATCACACCGGGCAAGCTGGCGGACTTCGTCGTCCTTAGCGACGATATTTTCAAGATTCCTTCGGCCGCCATCAAGAACGTGAAGGTAGAAGTCACATACCTGGGCGGGAAGCCGGTGTACGGTGGATTGGAATAGCCCCGATCTGCGAGGCGCCAGTCTGGTGAAGCGGGACCGCTGACAGAGCTTTTTTCTGCTACTCTCGAAGTGTGACGCGCAGCAGTCGTGAATGTCCACACACCCATGAGACCAACGATCTCCAAATTCCTGGTGGCCGCGGCGGATCCTAAGTTGTTTCCTCCGTCACACGCGCCTGAATTTGCGTTTCTTGGCCGCTCGAATGTCGGTAAATCAAGCCTCATCAACTCGCTTCTGGGAGAGAAGCTGGCTCATGTGAGTTCCACGCCGGGACGCACCCGGACCATCAACTTCATCGGGATCTATGCAAAAACCGTACAAGTGCATCCGGAGCTGATGTTGGTGGATCTTCCCGGATACGGCTACGCTAAGCTCTCGCGCTCGATCACCGCGGAGTGGCCAAAGTTCATTGAACCTTACCTGAAAGAACGGGCCACGCTGGCCCTGGCTATCGTGTTGATTGACGCCAACGTGCCGCCCCAGGCGCCGGACCAGCAATTGATCAAATTCCTGCAAGAAGCTGGCCGCGATTTGCTGGTGGTGGCCACGAAAACAGACAAGCTTTCCGGGAACAAGCTGCGACATACGCTGGCAACCCTGGCTGATGCCCACGGAGTGGCCAACATCCTGGCCTATTCAGCGAAGACTGGCGCGGGCCGCACCGAACTGTGGAATGAGATCAGAGCTCGGGCTCAAAGATAGGAACCCATGGACCCTTTTGCCCGGAAAATGATTGTCGGCGCGCTGGCCTTTGGCACGGCGATGCTGTTGATGGCCGGCGTCTTGAGCACGGTTTACTTCCACAATCGCCGGCGATGCGACGAGGCGGCGCTCTCAGAGACCACCAGCCCGGACGGGAAATGGACGGCTGCGGTGATGGAGCGGCGCTGCGGCGATGAATCGCCTTTCTTCATTCACGTTAACCTGCGCCAGTCCACGGAGCCAATCCAGCTCGGCTATTTTTCCGGCCGTGCCGATGAAGGCGACGTCTTTGTAGCTGAAGAACGGACGCAAGGCATGGAGCCCGTGCTTACCTGGAGTTCGACTAGCCAGCTTACGATTCAATGTCCGCGTTGCAGTCCAGCGCAGGTGAAGAAGCGCGAAGAACGGCTGGGCGCCGTCAGCATACGGTATGAGTTGCAGCGCTAACGGCGGCTGAATCCGAGTTCTTCAATTTACCGCAGGCCTAAGGCCTGCTCCACGCTCGAGTCCTCCAGAATGTCGAGACACAAAGGAGGCCTAGAGGCCTCGCCTATGTCTAGCGGGTCCCCGCGGTGCTGTTGCCGGAATGCTGATCCAGCCACGCGGCCAGATTGCCTTGCTGGCGCTCGCGATAACTAGAGCAGGAGTTGATACGTTCCACGGCCTGGCGGAGCGTGCGCTCCGCTGACGGGATTTTGTGTTGGGTGAAGAACTGCTGCACGTCATCGCGGGTTGCGCTGTCGCAAGCACTGCGCGTGGCCGCGATGATTTCGGCGCCGCTGGACATGGTGATCTTTTTTTCAACATCCGGCCAGTGGGCTTTGATCCATGTCCAGGCGACAGGCTCGTTGGCCGGCTTGGACAATACCTCCGCGATCAGATGCGGCGCATCCTGGTTGCGCGTGACAGGTGAAACCGCCAGTTGCAGGGTACGCTCGACCAATTGCGGATCGCGGAACTCGCTCAGCGCATAGCCGACGTTGTAGAACTGCTCCGGCGAGTGCATGCGCTGCAGCGCGGACAGATACTCCTCGAAGAGCGGCGCATCGCCCGAGCGGGCGGCAACCTTCACGATGGCTCTTGCCAGGCTAGCATCCACCGAGCCCGGGTCCTGCAGATACTGGCGGGTCAGCTGCGTGGCTTGCCGGATAGTGTCCGGGTCCTGGCCGATGCCTCCCAGCAGCTCGACCACCAGGGCCCGCAAAGTGTGCGTCTCTTCGCTCTCGCCCGGCCGCGGCGTCCAACCAAGTTTGGCCATCATGGGGCCAAAGCTGGAGCGTACCCAGGTGTGGAAGGCTTCGCGGTTGGCGCCGGACGTCAGATGATCGTCGATCAATTCCAGAGGCGGCCCAAAACTTTCCACCACGGGGCGCTCCTGGTCGGAACTCAACGCGGTGACCAGGTCGAGGAAGGCGCCGAGCTTTTCTTGGCCGGTGCGGATCAGAGCGGATTCATCCTCTACCAGCGATACGCGCTCCGCCGTCCCCAGCTCGGTCAAGGCCGCAGCGCTGAGCTTCTTGAAGTCGTCGGCGTCATACTGCGTGCGGTAGTAACCTACGGCGCCGGCGTTGGTGAAAACCCAGGGCGAGCAACCCACAACGGGCACCACCTGCTGGTGGTCTCCCAGAAGCTGGCAGAAGGGCTTGCTGTCGCCGGCCTTGATGCATACCGGAATCAGCCAGGTTTGATTGCCCGCGCTGGCATGTACATCTGAAAGGAAGCGCTGCTGGGAGAGAGTGATCTCAGTCTTGGGGTGCGGCTGGATGGTGCGCCGCGAACGCTTTCCTTTGCTCTTGGTCACAGCCTGCGCCGCTGGGGTGACACACGTGGTTTTGACGGTCACCAGGGGCTCACCCGGCTGGCTCACAAACGGCGGCATGATCTTGTCCACGAGGCGCCCCGACGCCTGGGTCAATGTATTCCAGAAGTCCTCGGCAGAAGCATTGCCATACTGAAACTTGCGCAGATACGTGTTGACTCCGCGGCGGAACACCTCCGGACTGACGTAAGCCTCCACCATGCGCAGGACTGCGGCGCCCTTTTCATAGGAGATACTGTCGAACATTTCGTTGATTTCGTCCGGCGTCTCGGCCCGGGCACGGATGGGATGAGTGTTGGCCAAGGCGTCGATGGTGAGGGCGCCGTTGGTGGCTTTGACCGCGTCCATCGCCGCGTTCCATTCCGGATGCAGGGCCTGCGAGGGCTTAAGTTCCATCCAGGTGGCGAACCCTTCGTTCAACCAGATGTTGTCCCACCACTTCATGGTCACCAGGTCGCCGAACCATTGGTGCGCCATCTCATGCGCCAGCACTTCGAAGACTTCCTGGTGACTGTTGACGGAAGAATGATTGTCATCGATGAACAGCAGCGATTCGCGATAGAAGATGGCTCCCGTATTCTCCATGGCGCCGGCTTCAAAGTCGGGTACGCCCACGATATCCAGCTTGCCGAAGGGATAGGGAATGCCATAGTACTGGTTGTAATACTTGAGAATCTCGACGGCGTAGCGCAAAGCGGCGGCCTGCAGCGGCTTTTTGTCGGGCGTGCCGCAGACGCGTATGGGAATGTTGTCCGCGCTGCTTTCACTGCACTGAAAGTCACCCACCGCCATGGCCACCAGGTAGGTGGACATTTTGGCCGTGGTCGAAAACTTCAGAGTATGTTTGTCCACGCCCGGTCCGGACACGTCGGCCATCAGGCGGCCGTTGGAGATGGCAGTGTCGGCTTTGTCCACGATGAGCGTGATGTCAAAAGTCGCTTTGAGAGCAGGCTCGTCAAAGGAAGGGAAGGCCCGTCGGGCGTCGGTGGATTCGAATTGTGTGGTCGCGTAGTTGCGCAGCTTGGTCTTGGCCAAATAAAAGCCGCGCAGCTTGTCGTTGAGGGCGCCGCCGAATTTGATATGGATGCTGGCCGGCCCCGCTTCAAGCTGGCTGGGCACCGCGAGCGTGACCTGCTCTTTCTCCGGCTGAAAGCTAACCTGCGCCGCCTGCGTCTTCTCACCCTGAATGACGCTGGCTTCCTGGATCTCGATCTCGGCTGCGTTGAGGGTGATCGCCGAAGCCGGCTTCACCACTTGCACATCGATGGTTTCCTGGCCGGTGAATGTGGCTTTTTCCAAGTTCGGCGCGAAGGTCAGGTCGTAGTGCTGGGGGATGGTCCCCTCGGGCAGCCGTTGAGCTCCGGCCAATACTGGCAGAATGATGAAAAGAATGCAGACGAAGTTTCGTAAACGCGCCATAACTCTCCTCAAAAACCTTATCGCGTAACCTATGCTACGGGAAAATGCCGCAGGGCATTGTGCCCGGCTGTTGCTCCAAAAGGTCCGGAGCGTTGCTGCATTCGGGGATGCGGGTACCGGGCAGCCACAGCTCGCCGCGCGGCCCGGCGACAACGCCAGTAGCAGGGAAATCGGTGTGGGAGAGCGCGCGCAGGATTGGAACAATCCTCAATTCCGGATCCAGCTTAGGTCCTCCCGGCTTCTCCTGCTTCACAGGATAGATTTGTCCGCGAAGAAAATCGCCGTCGGGAAGCAGATGCGCCTCCAACACCATCGAGATGCCGTTTTCGCCATTCAGATTGAAGGGGCCATAGGTAGCAAAATTTCCCAGCGAATAAGCAATCAGCTTTCCGTGATAGACCTCCATGGCGCGAACCACGTGCGGTCCGGAACCAAGCACGAGCTGAGCGCCAGCGTCCACTGCGGCGTGGGCGAACTTGCGCAGATCGCCGCGGTCCTCGCCGAGAAACTTTTCGTCACCTGAGGCCACGTGCTGGTGGGTGGAGCCCTCAGCCCCGCCGTGAAATGACACAATCACCAGATCGGCTTCCTGGCGCGCCTGCTGCACCGCTTCCAGAGCATCGTCAAGATCCAACAGGTTATAGGCGCCCGGATAGGTGGCGAAGGCGATCACATCAATCTTTCTGCCTTTGACCGTCAAGTGGGCGACATCTCCCACCTCGCCGGAGTGGGCGATTCCTTCCTCATCCAGTACGTGGCGTGAACTGGCGCGTCCTTCAGCCCCGAAATCCATGGCGTGATTGTTGGCCAGCCCCATCACCGTGAAACCCGCGGACTTCAAATACGCGCCATAGCGAGTGGGGACGCGGAAAGCATAGCAGGTGCCTTCCTTCTTGCCATGACACTTGGCGGAGTCGCCGCCTTCTACCAACGGGCCTTCGAGATTGCCGAAGACCACGTCACCGCGCTTGAGAATCGGCGTTACTTCGTCGAGAAGACCTGCGCCGTCGTTGGGAGGCAGATCGCTGCCCGATGCGTCGGGGAAGGTGGTGCCGAGCATGACATCGCCGACGGCGGTCACGACGATCTCATCGTAAGCCAGGGGCTTGATCGCTGGCGCCGAGGTCGCACCTGCGCCCGGCTGGGTCACATCAGAGACCGATGGAGCCGGTGCGACGGTCTTGGCTTCCGGGGCCGCGGATTGAGTCTCCGTGACAGGCTCGATCTGCCGCGGAGCCTGCGCCGGCGGTGATTGTGATTGCGGCGACGAGTGGGCCACTCCCGAACCGAAGACCGCGGCGAGCGAGAAGGCGATGGACCCAAGAACGGCGGTGCGCGAAACCAAAGCCGGAAACGCCGTCCGCCGAACAGCCGGCCTTCGCCTCGACGAATTTATTCGCGTCCTATTGTCTTTTTCGTTTCCTGGCAAAGATGACAATGCTGAAACCGTCCCATCAGGCGAACTGCGAAATACAGAGTCACTGACTCTTTCTGTCAGATGCGGGCCGGACCCACCCTGTGACCGGAGACAACCATTTGAACACAGCGGTTCCAGGCAAACCAATAAGCGATTTCCCTGTGGTCGCCAAAGTCGTAAACCGCCAGGTCCGCGTCTTTTCCCGCCTCAATACTGCCTTTGCTGGCCTGCAGGCCAAGAGCGCAAGCAGCGTTGATGGTGGCGGCGGCAATCGTCTCCCCCGGGCTCATCTTCATATGGGTGCACGCCGCCGACATCACAAACGGCATGCTCGGCGTAGGCGAGGTGCCTGGGTTGAAATCGGTGGCCAGCGCGATAGCCACGCCGGCATCGATCAGCCGCCGTGCGCTGGGATAATCGGCGTGCCCGAGGAAGTAATTGGCGCCTGGCAGCAAGACTGCAACCGTCTGCTCATGGGCCAACGCGGTAACGTCTTCATCGGAGACGCAGTCCATGTGGTCCAGAGAAGACGGCTGCAGGGTGAGCAACCCACGCAATTTTGACGGCGTGAACTGGCAAACGTGAGCGCGTGTTCCCAGGCCATTGCTGCGCGCCGCGGCCAGGATTCGCTCGGATTGCTCCAGCGTGAAAGCGCCTCGCTCGCAGAAGACGTCCACAAACTCGGCCAGCTTCTTCTTGGCTGCCAGGGGAATGATCTCGTCGCAAACGTGGCACACGTATGCGTCTTCCCGGCCTGCGTATTCCGGGGGAACTACGTGTGCCGCCAGCAACGTCGGCACAACCGTGCCCGGCCAGCGTCGCGCAGCATCGCGAATGGCTTCGAGAGATTTGATCTCGTCTTCGAGCGTAAGGCCGTAGCCGGATTTAGCTTCGACCGTGGATGTGCCGTGCTCCAACATGGCTTGCAGCGACTTGAGTACGTTGTCGCTCAGTTCACGGCGACTGGCTTGGCGCACCCCGGCTACGCTGGAACGGATGCCACCGCCGGCTGCGGCAATCTCTTCATAGCCCGCGCCGGCAACGCGCCTATCAAAGTCCCCCAGGCGCGGGCCGGCGAACACCGGATGCGTGTGGCAATCAATCAGTCCCGGAAGAACCACGCGGCCTTGGCAGTCAATCTCTTCCACCTTGCGCTTGTGCGTTTTGAGCCAGAGATGGCGCAGGAGTTCGCGCTGGAGTCCTGCGGCGATGATCTTTCCGCCGCCGCAGAGGACGGCGGCGTTTTCGATGATGCCTATGTCCTTGAGTGCTGGCCCGCGACGAGGCGCATTCTCGCCGCGCACGGTGACGAGCTGGCCGATGTTGGTCAGGAGGAGGTAAGGAGATGTGCTTGCTGTTGGCACGCGAGTAGTTAGTATTTAGTACTTAGTATTGATCTATGCTGATCTATAGGCGCTCGTCTTCCGATGATCTGATCTCCCGATGGTCCGATCACCCGATCTTCATGGGTATCTTCACGCCCTTCTTCACGGCAAACTCGCTGGCTTCTTCGTACCCCGCGTCCACGTGCCGGGCAACACCGATGCCGGGATCGTTGGTGAGGACGCGTTCGATGCGTTGGGCCATCGCCTCGGTTCCGTCAGCAACCGTTACCTGGCCGGCGTGAAGCGAGTAGCCTATGCCGACGCCGCCGCCATTGTGAATTGAAACCCAACTAGCGCCGCTGGCGGTGTTCAACAGTGCGTTGAGCAAGGGCCAGTCAGCCACGGCGTCACTGCCGTCTTTCATGCTCTCGGTTTCGCGATAGGGTGAAGCCACGGAGCCGCAATCCAGATGGTCGCGTCCCATGACGATGGGCGCTTTGAGCTTGCGCTTCTTGACCAGGTCGTTCATGGCCAGGCCGAATTGAGCGCGTTCACCGTAACCCAGCCAGCAGATGCGCGCCGGCAGTCCCTGGAACTTGATACGCTTGCGAGCCAGGTTGATCCAACGGTCGAGGATGCGGTTCTGCGGAAACAGCTCCAGCACCAGATCGTCGGTCACCGCGATGTCGGCGGGATCGCCGGAGAGAGCCACCCAGCGAAATGGTCCGCGACCCTCGCAGAAGAGCGGCCGGATATAAGCGGGAACGAATCCGGGGAAATCATAAGCGTCCTTCACGCCGCGCTGAAAAGCGAACGTCCGGATGTTGTTGCCGTAATCGAAGGTCACGCTGCCCATCTTCTGTAGGCGCAGCATGCCTTCCACGTGCCGGGCCATCGCATCCAGCGATCGTTCCAGATAACCTTGCGGATCGCGCCGGCGCAGCTCCAGCGCCTGCT
>CAZFRV010000315.1:0-12343 GCA_964521445.1 uncultured Acidobacteriaceae bacterium | reverse complement strand
ATGATCACAACGCGGGAATGATGGCGGGCCAGATGTTCGACCTGAGCGCTGTAGTTGCGGAGACAGGCTGCATAACCGGCGTCGGCGAATTGCGCTTCATACATGATCTTGCTGCCGGAACTGGAGAGCAGGATCATCGGGCGCTCGACATCGGTTCGATCGGCAAGGATGGTGGGGCTATTGGTGACTTCAAATCCGCCCGGCACGTCTCCAGCCAGTTCGCCGACCATCAGGGGGTTGGTCAGGGTGCGGGAGAGCGACGACGCCACTTCCAGGTTCGGCACGGGAAAGCAGCGGCGGCCCGCAAGAACGGCGGTGATCGCCGTGGTTGTGGCCCGTACTACGTCAACAGCCACCACAGCGTAGCCGCTCTTATAGCGTTCCACGCTTTCCGGCAGGAAGTCGATCTTAACGGATCGTTGCATGTTCTTGGGTCCTCTTTCCCTTTTGCGGTTCCGAGCCGGGGCGCGGGGGCCGCAGGTTTTCGTGTGAGAAGGCGTCGGAATGCAATCCCCGGCGATAGATCTCCACCCGCAGCAGTTCTTCCAAGCGGACATTGCACAGACGAATTCCGCTGCCGAAGTGATTCAGCAAAGCAAACTGGCTGGGTTTGTTGGGCGCCTCGAAAGATACCGTCTTCATTCCGAACGCATTCACGAAGTGCTCCGCGTAGGCGGCGTTGAAGTTGCCGTCACCGTCAAATAACCCAACATCGCGAGCGCTCTCTCGTGCTTCCACCACCAATTCCAGCGCGCCTGCATCCAGCCATCGTTTTCCCTGGTCGATCAATTGTTGCACCACGTCGTTGGTGAAGGTGCCCAAGTGTTTCTTGCCCAGCTCAAACTGCACATCAAGGCCGCGGCTCTGCGCCATGCTGACCACGTCCCTGGCGGCAAGCCGCAGATCGGTGAACCCTTCGCCACATTCAATGCGGGTAAACCCCAGATTCGCGCACAGGTCGAGGTAAGCGGAAAGCTGATTCTGTGCCACCGCGATCTCAAACGGTCCACCGCCAGTCACTGTTGCCACGCGATGTTTTCTGGCAGCCGCGATCTTCCGGCGAGTCGCGCTCTCTTTCGCCACGATCCAGCAGGCCATCGAGACCTTAAGGATGGAGATCAGATGCGAGCTCTGGGCGAGATGCGCTTCGAGAGTGACTGGGTCGTACCCCGGATCAAACGGGCTCGTGGCCGGCGCGATCTCGGGCACCCCGATTCTCGAAAGGTAATCCGAAAGATGAGAGCAGCCGGCCGTCGCGGGCAATTTTTTTGACACGTTTTTGGCTTTTTTATTTCGCTGCGCCATGTTGCAAACAGACCTCTCCTGATGAAAATGCGGTGGTCAATGCCTGTCTTCCCGGGGGACGGGAGCAGGGTTACCCTGCGGGGGTGTAGTAACCGTAACCGTTCACGGGCTCTTCGGACGCGTTAAAAACAACACCCGCAAGTTTTGCGGGATCTACCTCGGCCAGGATTCTGGACAGCGATGTCGACAGAGTCTTTCTGGAGCGAACCACCAGAATGGCGCTATCGCAGGCTCCCATCAGCAGCTCAAAATCAGCCATATTCAGAACTGGAGGAGAATCCACAATGACCAGCCGGAAGGTTTCCGAGGCCCAAGCGATGAACTCGCTCCACTTCGGTCCGGAAAAAAGCTCTGGGGGAGAGCTCACGCCGGAACCGGCCGGCAAAGCGTAGAGCCCGGCAAAATCAGTGCGCAGGATGGCTGACTGATAGTCGCATTCACCTTCAAGGATTTTGGCCAATCCTGGAGAATCCGGCTCTCCCAACAATTTGGAGAGTCCCTGGCCGCGCAGGTCGGCATCGACAATCAGCAGCGGGAAGTTTTCCATCCTGGCGCAACACAGGGCCAGGTTGAAGGCGGTCAAAGTCTTGCCTTCACCTTGCGCCGCGCTGCTCACCACCAGCGACCGCATTCCGTTCTTGGCCTGCCGTTTTGTCAATCGTGTACGCAACGTGCGATACGCCTCAACGGCCTGCTGCATGGCCGGATTGTACTGGGTTACCAGGAATGACCTGTCTTCTGTGCGGGGTAAGCGAATGGTTTGGCAATTCTCCAGCCGTTTGGCCGCGAGCTCGGCTGCCAGCCGATCGCCGTCTTCAAATGGTTTGAGCAAGTTGCTTCCGTCGGCGTCCTTCGCCGATCCAGAGCCGTTGGTTTCGACGGATTTTCTGAGTGAGCCGACAGCCGCGTCGATGTCAATGGGCGACGAGTCAGCCTGGGCGCCGGCGCCGCCGGCAATGCGCGTGTCATTAAAAAATTTGCTCATGAATTCTTCCTAGTTTGGGTCTCCATCGCCTTTAGATCCTGGCTGCTGTCGAAAAATCCACCGTCCCGCTGTCTGCGCCATCGCCAACAATCGGCGTCAAGTTCAGCTCTTCGGCGGCTTCCATCACGCAATCGCCTCCGACTTTCTTCATCTGCTGCCGGCACCCGATGATCAGAGAGCGATCACACAACAGGTTGATGACTCGAGGCACGCCTCCGCTGAATCGGTGAATCTCTTCGATCGCCAACGCCGTGAAGGGGCTCTCTCCCGGCAGCCCGGCCACATGCAATCGCTCCGCCATGTACGAGCGGGACTCAACCAGGGTGAGCACGCGCAGCTGGGAGAAGATGGCAATGCGTTGTTTCAACGCCGCAAGTTCGGGCTTCTTCAACAAAACCGTTAACTCAGGCTGCCCGCACAAAATGATCTGCAATACGCTCTTGGGATAGTTGTCCAGGTTGACCAGGAGCCGGATTTCCTCGAGCACGGCCGGAGAAATCAAGTGGGCTTCATCAACGATCAAAACGA
Source organism: uncultured Acidobacteriaceae bacterium (assembly GCA_964521445.1). GTDB lineage: Bacteria > Acidobacteriota > Terriglobia > Terriglobales > Acidobacteriaceae > Angelobacter. Next base: position 9,525 of record CAZFRV010000315.1, on the reverse strand, counting down.
CATTCCCGTTCTCCCGGTACGACTTGAGCAGCAACTGGTGTAGAACGCGCAAGCGGGCCGGTTTGCTTGCCTGGGCCGGCATCTCCAGCTCATCCAGCAGCGCCTCATAGAACTCGTCCTGCGTGAGCGTTGGATTGACCACAAAAGCGGACCGCATCGGCTGTTCCGGTGAAGCTTCATGCGACAGGATATGTTGCAAAGAATAGAGCAGCGTCGTCTTGCCGGTGCCGACTGGCCCCGTGGCGACTTGCAGCCCCTTGCGACCGCTGACTCCCTCCAGCATGGAGCGTAGAGTGTTTCGGTGTGGTTCCGCCAGGTGCAGGAACCTGGGGTCAGGCGCAAGCCGAAAGGGTTCTTGCCGTAACCCATAGAAGCCCAAATACATGAGGTTTAGCCTCTTACCTTCGCTTAAGATTTAGAAAGCTCTGTTCATTACCTTGGCAACTCTAATTCCAAATGGCAGCACATGAAGTCTTTTGTAATCAATTACTTATATAAGTGGCCCGGAATGCGGTGCAGGCTTGGCCAACTTATGTGTGCAACAAATTTCACATTCCTGGCCACAGTTTTCCCCGAGATCGACTAGCCCCCGGATCCTCCGTCGGTGGGTTGGGATCGGTCGCGACCTCCGCCCGAGCTTCGGTGCTGCGGTATCTCGGGTGCGGCTTCGTCAGTTGCTGTTCGGAACGGGGTGTCGTCTTGGAAAGAGTCTCTTGAGGCGTGCGAGAGCCTTCCGAAAAAGCAGACGTAGCTGCCCGACAACAAGGTCAGTAAGCACCACTCTGGTGGGCGCCAAGTCCCAGAAGTCGAAATGATCCCAGCTCTCCCGACCTGTCAACGGGCGCAATATCTCGACCGCCGAAGTCAGGGTGGACTTAGTCAATAGGAGAGAATCGCTTCGCTTGGCCCGTATCCTGGCTTTGAACCATTCCACATCGTTGGCGAGATCGCGCGTGTAGTAGTCGGTCCGATACGGCGGTTGCGGCGGCATCTTTGAGCCCTGGGCCAGGAGCCACAACCCCAGAGGGAAATCCACTCCCGCATCGATGGCCAGCGCCAGAGAGCCCCAGAGCCGGGGATTGATCTCGATCAACCAATGCTGCCCCTGAAGATCGACTCTGAATTCGACCATAGCCACGCCGTGCCATTCCAGAGATGTCAATATCCTCTCCGCGTCAGCCAGGAGCGCCGGCATGGGAGGAATGGAGCGCCGGTATGAGCTGGCGCCTCCCGTGAGGGGAACTTCGTGGACTCGTTCATGTACAAAATGCCAGATCTTTTTTCCGCGATCAAACAGAAACTCTGCCCCCACGCCGCGGCCGGATACGTATTCCTGGCGCAGAACCGTCGTAAACGGCAGCCATTGCTCGATTTGTTTTCTGTAAGCGTCTTCGTCGTGGATGATCTCCGCTGCCACGGTGCGCAGCGCGCCATCGACAATCATCTTGCTGCGCAGCGGCTTGACGACCACCGGGTAATTCGCGGGGAGACTCAGGGTTTGCTCACCGGATATCAAGACAGTCTCAGGCGCCGGCACACTCAATTCTCGCCCCAGCTGCCAGGTCTTGAACTTGTCGAGCGCAACGTCAATGGCGTGGTCGGAGGAAAGCACTGCGCGCCGGCGCAGTGAATCTGATTCGCTCAGTAACCGCAGCGACATCAGCGAGGTTTCTGTCGTCGGCACGATCAGTTCATAATTGCGCCGGCGATCCTGGCCGTGAAGCCACCTGTGAAAGTCCTCGGGAGCCAGGGGCGGCGGTTGCTGCAATTTCCTTGCGGCATAACGCGAATGCATGGCGGCGCAGGGAAGGGATTCCGACGCCACATCGACTTCCAGGCCGGCTCGGCCCAGGCTTTGGACTGTTTCGACCGCGGCTCGGCTATGGCCGTCGAGCACCAGGACCGGCATGGCTAAGCTCCCGGGCGATGCAAGCGCCAGGCCATCAAAGCGCTACTTCGCGTCGCAGGAATCCGCGGGAGAGAGTGGAGGTCAGCCGAGTCCTTGCCGGTCACCACGCCGTTTTCAGCGGTCACAGCCGCGTCATAGGTCCTCCTGGCTGCCATCGCGGAGTGCAAGTGGTGAGACCCGTTGGGATAACAAAAATAATTCGCGGGTCGATTCAGTTTCTGTTCCAATTGCCGGCGGCTTTCCGTCATCTCCAGATCGATCGCAGCATCGTCCAGCGTGGGCAAAATCGGGTGGGTCAGGGTGTGCGAGCCAATCGTGATCAGATTGGGATCAAGCGAACCAAGCGTCTTCCAATCCATCATGTCACAAGCTTCCCGATCATCGGCGCTCGGCTGAAAGTCAGGCGTCGCCTGCCTGATTCTCGACTCGGCTGTTTGCCGTTCGTTCAGGCCGAGCGTCTTCATCCACTCCACGATTCCGTCTACCGTCGCGCCAGCACACGACAATTGCCGTGCCAGCGAGGGCAACTCGTCTGCATGAAGCGTCCCCAGCCGGCATCTCACTTCGTGGGTCCACAACCATTGCCCGGTAGTGATCAGGCCAGGACACACGAAGAACGTCGCCGGTATCCCCAGATGTTTCAGGATTGGATAGGCCACGGTCGCATTGTTCCGCAGTCCGTCGTCGAAGGTAAGCACGATCTGGTTATGCTTGGGAGGCTGTCCGGCTGCCAGGTCCTTGACCAGGCGGTCCAGTTGGACAACTTGAAAATGACGATGGAGGTATTCGAATTGGGCCACCAACGTATGTTGGTCGCGGCGACGCGTGCCATGATACATGATAATGCGCGCACACGCTTGGCGTTTGGCCACCGCCGTGGATAGGCCCGACCGAAATGAAAGCGAGTGTCCGAGTGACTTGAATCGGCTGGCAACTGACAATGTCAGAAAACTCCCCTACAACGTTGTTCCATTAACATCTTTGACTAGTAAGCTTGTGCGAAGCAGTTTACATGCCCTTTAACAGGAACCGCCATGGATTCTGAATCTGAACCCTCAATGGCGGATTAAGTCAATGATTTCAATAGGATAGAAGTTAACACCGCAGGCCACCCCTCCCTTTAGAATGTGCCTGAAAGGCTGCCATGCTTTGCCAATGATGTGCAATACTCTGCACGTTCGGGGGCGGTGGTGTGCGTCGTAAGCCCCTGCTAGCCAAAGGGATTGCCGCCGGCGGCGAATGGGCTCCGAGTTGCTATCTAAATTTCAAATTACCAGCGGAGCTGCGGACCCGGGAAGGAAGGCTTCTCTCAAGATTTTTTCGCCTTCTTCGGACATATTGGAATGGAAGCTCTGCGGAGGCCGATGGTGATTCAGACGAGGGGAATAAGCGATTGAGAGTTCTGCAACTTATCAGCAGCGCCGGCTACTACGGGGCCGAGAACATGCTGCTAAACCTCATCGGCGGTGACGAGTTGGCGGGTTCCCAGAACCTTCTCGCTATCATTTACAACCGTCACCATCCCAACACCGAACTCTATGATCGCGCGATCCAAAGAGGAATAAAAGCAGAGTTGGTCCCTTACCAAGGAAGAATCGACCGCCAAGGATTCCGGGAGATCGGACGGCTGGCACGGGAACAAGACATTATCCACACGCACGGTTACAAGGCGGACCTCTATGGATATCTAGCGGCGCGCCGCGAGGGCAAACCGGTGGTCGCCACCTGCCACAACTGGCTGGCCGGAGGAGCGATGCTGGCGGCCTACAACTTTCTTGATCGCAGAGCGCTGAAACACTTTGACGCGGTCAGCGCAGTGTCTCAGACGATTGCAGAAAGGCTGCTCTCGCTAGGCGTACGCCGCCAACGCCTCACGGTCATTCCCAACGGGATCGATGTGCGCGCGTTTGACGCCTCTTCCTCGGCCGATCGCTCCGGGACTCAGCAAGTCATCGGCATCGTGGCGCGACTTGACCTGCAGAAGGGCTTTGAGTACCTGCTCAACGCCGTCGCAAAGCTGCGCGCCTCTTTCCCCGACGTGCGCCTTCTGATCGCCGGAGAAGGCCCCGACCGCGCGAAAATTGAAGAGTTGGTGAGACGGCAAAATCTCAGCAGCGTGGTCACGCTCGCTGGACGGCAGACTGACATGCCTGGCTTTTATGCTGCCATCGACATCTTCGTGCTTCCCTCACTGAACGAGGGGTTGCCGATGACACTCCTTGAGTCCATGGCTGCTTCCAAGGCGATCGTCGCCACACGAGTCGGAGCCATACCGAGCGTGCTCACCGACGGAGAAACGGGCTTGCTCGTCGAACCGGCCGATGAAGCAGGTTTGACCAACGCCCTGGCGCAACTACTCGCCGACTCTGAACTCCGCCGGCGTCTGGCACAAAAGGCACGCGCCCGCGTTGAGCAAGACTACACGGCCGCCGCTATGGGTCGAAAATATCTTGCAATGTACCGCGAGGTACTGGCGCGCCGAGGCAGCAGCGAAGCTTCACAAGTTCAGGCACTCTTGGCCGTCGACGCTCCTAACCAGCAACGCCCAGGCGCGGCCGGTTCGGGCACATCCGAACCCCTGGCCAAGACGCCGGCGCCCTGAATTCCTTATAGCTATGAAGACTCTTGTTGGATTCGCATTCATCGCACTTCTCGTATGTTCCGCATGGGCGGCGCCCAGGTCGCCACGCATCTTCTATTCCGACCTCGAGAGCGGCCCCAACACCGGCGGTCAAGCGGATCAAGGAGCATTTGTCACTCTTTACGGAAAAGGTTTCGGCGCCGATCGGGGAAGTTCTACTGTCACGATCGCCGGCAAACTGGCTGCAGGCTATCCGATCTGGACCGACTCAAGAATTACCTTCCAACTCGGCGCCGGAGCGCAAACCGGCAACGTTGTGGTGACCGTGGGCGGACAAGCGTCGAACGGAGTTCCCTTCGCGGTCCGTTCAGGCAGGATCTACTTCGTCGCGACCTCGGGCTCAGATCACAACGGCGGCAGCTTCAACGCACCTTGGCGGACGATGGTGAAGGCAGTCAAATCAATGGGCTCGGGAGATATTGTCTACGTCATGGACGGCGTGAGCCAATCTTCAATCGATGATTTCGACGCCTGCCTCTCCATTCGCACCTCCGGCTCGAAAGGCCATCCGAAAGCGCTGGTGGCGTATCCCGGCGCCCGAGCCGCTATTGGCGTTGAAAGTGGGACTCCATACGGTCTGCGCACGCCGGATATCGAGGGCGGACCGTTCAGCTACTGGACCATTGCCGGCTTCTTCCTTCGCGGAGGCAATGAGAGCGTCAGCCTGGTTTCTGTATCGAACTGGCGCCTGGTCGCGAATGATATCTCCTGTCCCAACGGCAACGGAGTGGCGGCGTGCGTGGAGGTGGAAAAAAGCACAAATATTAAAGTTCTCGGCAACCATATTCACAATGCCGGCAAAGTGGGCGCCTCAAAACACTACCACTCTCTTTACTTCACCACCGACAGCAATCACATCGAGGCCGGCTGGAACACCATCAACGATAATCACTCTTGCCGCGGAATCCAGTTCCACTCGTCGCCGAATGGGTCGAATACCGGGTTCAATCAGTATGACCTGATCGTCCACGACAATGTGATCCACGGCCAGGTGTGTGACGGAATCAATTTTGCCACCATCGATCCCTCCAAGGGCCCGGTGCAGGCCTACAACAACGTGATTTACCACGTGGGCACCGGCCCGGATCCGCAGGGCGATGAAGCCAATTACGCTTGCATCAGTTCGCCGGGAACCACCAATCATGGCCCGCATGGCTCCGGCACTGCCGAGTGGTTCAACAATACGCTCTATGACTGTGGTTCGCGCGGCGGCGAGAATGCGGGGGCCTTCAACGTTGAGTCCGGCTCGCCTTCTGTCCGCCTCCAGAACAACATTGTTTATGTTAACCACGGAGAAAACTATTTCGAGCCGAACACGGATGCCTCCAAGATCGCCGGCAACAACAATCTTTGGTACGGCGATGGGAAGACGCCCGCACGAAGCTCGGCGAGCCTGAACGCCGATCCCAAGTTCGTTAACCTGGCGGCGTTTGATTTTCATCTCCAGCCGGGCAGCCCGGCTGTCCACGCAGGCAGTTGCCCCGGAATCGCAACGGACTTCGATGGCGTTCCCCGCCCCGAAGGAGGGGCCTGCGACCTGGGTGCATTTCAAACTCTCGATGGGTCGCGGCGGTGAACATGTCATCCCTCACCGGTGTTTATTCCTGCTCTCCAACCCAGTTGATTCGTCTTGACCAGTCCCGCTCGCTTACTCGACAATCATCCTATCGATCAGAGTTGCTGGAACAGAGGTGCTTTCACAGCCGCCCCGCCTGTGAAGAAAATACCAAGATGTTCAATGTATTCAACTACTTAGCTGCCATCTCAGAAACGGCGGCTACAGACCGGGAGAGAGACGCTCACAGCGAGGGCAGAACCGGGGTGCAACCGGATTCCCGCTGTCACATCCTCTTCGTCATCGACGAGCTCTGCGAGATCGGCGGCGCCGAACGAGTCTTGTTCAAAATGATTGAGTTGCTGCCTGAAGAGCTCTTTCGCTGCTCCCTTTTCACTTTCAGAATCAACGAAGAACCAGATATCAACCAGATTCGCTGTCCCGTCTACGTGCTGCCTCTGAAGAAGACCTATGACTGGAACGCGCTGAAGGTGGCGCGTCAAATTCGAAGATTCGTGCGACAGGAAAACGTTTCCATCGTGCACACGTTCTTTGAAACATCCGACCTATGGGCCGGGCCGATTGCCAAGCTCAGCGGATGCCCAGTGCTGGTTTCGAGCCGTCGCGATCTCGGCATACTCCGTTCACGGATGCACAGCGTTGGCTACAAGGCTTTCAGGAATGTGTACGACTCTGTCCTGGCCGTCTCGCCGCAGGTAAGGGAGTTCTGTATCCAACAGGATGGATTGGATCCTTCCAAGGTACAAACCCTCTTCAACGGTCTGGATATGGAGGGCGTGTCAAAGGCCGCCAGCCGGGCCGTCATGCGCCAGCAGATGAATGTTCCCGAGCAAGTGCCGGTGATCACGACGGTCGGCAATATCAGGAAGGTAAAAGGAATTGACGTTCTCTTGGAGGCCGCCGCACGAGTCTGCTGCCAGCACCCCGATGCGGTGTTTCTCGTCGCCGGCCGAAAGTCCGAAGAACAACATTGCCGCGATTTGGAGGACAGAATCTCTTCTCTCGGACTCACGGCCAACTTCAGACTGCTCGGAAGCCGCGAAGACATTTTCTCGATCTTGCGTATGAGTGACATTTTCTGTCTTCCCTCACGCAGCGAGGGATTCTCCAACGCGTTGCTTGAAGCCATGGCCTGCCGGTTACCCTGCGTGGCGACGGACGTGGGTGGAAACAAAGAAGTCTTAACTCACGGCGAAACTGGATATCTTGTTCCGAGCGAGGATAGCGGGGCGTTGGCAACGGCTTTGGTGCGCTTGCTCTCCGATCCCAGCCTGGCCAGAGACATGGGCGCGCGCGGCGAGAAAGTAGTGCAGAGCCGCTTTACCAGTGAAGCCATGATGAATAACCTGATCAGCCTATATAAAGGATTGCTTGCCGCCAAGGAGCTGCATCGATGGTAGCGGCCCAAATCATCTTCTGGCTGGCAGCGCTGGCAGTGCTCTATGTTTACGCAGGCTATCCCGCTCTGCTCTATCTGGTCGCGTCTTTCCGGCGACGGCGGCAGGACTCGGATTCCAGCTACACGCCATCCATCTCGATTCTGATTGCGGCCTGTAATGAAGAAGCCACGATCGAAGCGAAATTACAACAGACGATGCAGTTGGAATATCCCGCGGACAAACTCGAGGTGCTGGTTCTTTCCGATGGTTCCCAGGACCAGACCGACGAAATCGTGCGCCGCTTCCCCGACCCTCGTGTGCGCCTGGTCCGCGTTGCTGAACGCCGCGGCAAGACCAATGCGCAGAACATCGGAGTGAAAGAGGCAACGGGCGAAGTGCTGATATTTTCCGATGCCACCACGGTCTACCACCCGCAAGCTCTTATGCATCTGGTCGGCAATTATCAGGACCCCAAGGTGGGTGCAGTCAGCGGACGTTACCAATACTTTGATTCCACCCACAAATCTCCAACAGGAATGGGCACGATTGCCTTCTGGAATTACGAAAACAATATCAAAGTGTGGCAATCAAGAATCAGGACCCTGACCGGATGCTGTGGCTGCATTTACTCCGTACGCAGGAGCGCTTATACCGAACTGGCGCCGGACATCATCAGCGACCTGGTTCAGCCACTGTGGGTGATCCAGAAGGGATACCGGGTTGCTTTTGAAGATCGCGCGCTCGCTTATGAAGAGACCACGGAATCGACCAAAGAGGAATTCGCGATGAGGGTCCGGGTTGTGACCCGTGCTCTGCGCGGCTTGCTCAGCGTACCGGAGCTTCTCAAACCATGGAAATACCCGTGGATTGCCTTTCAGCTCTTCTCGCACAAGGTCCTGCGGTGGATGGTTCCGGTGCTCTTGCTGCTGCTGCTGGCGTCGAGCGCCGCCTTGTATCGGCAACCGTACTTTCGGATTCTCCTGATTTTGCAATTGTGCTTCTACGGGCTGGCGCTCTTACAGTTGATGGTCCCGATGCATCGCTGGTGGAAGCCTCTCGGAGTACCGCTCTATTTCTGCACTTTGAACGCGGCGGCGGCCCTAGGCTTAGTGGAACTTTTGCGCGGAAAAAAATATGTGGTGTGGCAGCCTGTACGCCACAGAGGATGACGGATGAGAATCGTGTTCCTCACCATGGACGATCCCATTTACATTTTGCCCTTCTTTGATGAGTTTTTCCGGCAAGAATTGGGAGAGATTGAGGTGATGGGTATCTTCAGCTGCAAGACTATGGGCGATCGCGGACGCATGCGCCTCCTGCGCGAACTCTTCGGCTTGTACGGAAGTATGGGTCTGCTCCGCCTGTTGGTGCGCAGGCTGAATTGCAAAATCGCGGAGCGATTTCCTGCCAGGCCTAAAGCCAAACGGTTCTATTCGGTAGCGCAAATCTGCCGTGCTTTTCATGTCCCGCATACATTCATCGGCAACCCAAACCGGGAGGAATTCGCGACGCGCATTGCCGAGCTGCGCCCGGACCTGCTGGTTTCAGTCGCCTGCCCCTATATCTTGAAAGAGAAGCTTCTGGCATTGCCGCCTCTGGGGTGCGTCAATATACATCATGCTCCTCTGCCGCGCTACAAGGGCATGATGCCCACGTTTTGGCAGATGTATCACGGCGAACAGAAAGTTGGCCTTACGATTCATACCATGGCCGCCCGAATCGACGAGGGCAACACTCTGCTGCAGGAGCAACTCCCGATTGAGGAAGGCGAATCGCTTGATTCCCTCATTCGGCGGACCAAGCGGCAAGGCGCGCGTTGCATGCTCAGGGTCCTGCGGCAGATTGCACAACGAACACAGACCAAATTGTCCATGGACAGTGAGCCGGGCAGCTATTTCACATTCCCCACGCCGGCCGAGATCAAGGAATTCCGCCGGCGCGGGTTTCGCGCCATTTAAAGGATGCAACGCAGCCGTGAGCTTCTTCCAGAATGTTTTCGTCGCCGGCCGCAGGGCAGCCA
>CAZFRV010000314.1:0-6120 GCA_964521445.1 uncultured Acidobacteriaceae bacterium | reverse complement strand
TCTGCCTTCCACCATCTGCGTTCCCTCGGGTGCAGAGCTGGGAGCGAGGTCGCCGGCAGGCCTTTGTGCCGCAGGCACGCGGTTCCAAAGCTCGACGGCCTCATCATGGTCCGGGCCGGACCAGCGGTCGGCCACATACTTTGCGAAAGCCGCCGCCTCAGCGCCCCTCCCCATACGTAACAGGATCTGGCCGCTGAGAACGTGGTAGCCCGCACGCGCCGGCTCCAGTTGCTCGGCTCTGCGCGCAACGCCAAACGCTCTTTCCAGCTCTCCCTGGCGAACGTAGAGGCGGGCCAGTTGCACATAGGCAGGCGCAAACTGCTGGTTGAGATCAAGTGTCTTCAACAGCGCGTCGCGCAAAGCGGACTGAGCGGCGGGATCGTCAGACCGTGCCGAGGGCGACAGCATGGTAAGAGCGAACAGCGAGAGGTACAGCTTACTATCGAATTGAACAGCCTGGCGAAACTCGCCGGCCGCATCCTCATCTTTGCCGTCGATAAAATCGATGAAGCCCATGGTCTCATGGGCCAGCCCGAGCTTAGGATCGCCCTGCAACGCCTGTTCCGTCTTTTTCCTGGCGTCGGCGAGTTCATGGTGCCAGAGATAGAAACTTCCCAACTCTGCGGCGCTCTCGGCGTCCGTGAGTTTGCGGGTCGTGAAATCTTTCTCGTCGGTCTGCGGTGGATTGTTGAGGATCCCGGTCACCATGGCTGGACGGAGCAAATACAGGTCCAAGTTGTGTTGCGCGCGCTGAATATCGCCGAATACCTGCTCGAATGCCTTCTTTTGATCTCGTTCCTGCTGCAACAAGTTGGCGAACTGCAGCATCTTCTTGCCGCTTCCCATGTCCGGCCCGAAGGTCAAATAGTGGGTGAGCGCCCACGATTCCGCGTAAAACCTCTGAACTTTGTCTTCGTCGTGGTAGTAGGGGGAAGTGGGGGTAACGGCGAAGAGAGTCTCCAGAGGAATGAGCGGCTCGCCTCGTATCACGGCGATGCGCCGGACTGGGGCTCCCACAATCAGCCGCTTGGATTCAAATTGCGTGTTGCCGTAGAAGTCGGCGAACCCTTCGTCCAGCCACACCGGAAGCCAACGCAGGTTCAAATGCATGATGCTGTGAACGTACTCGTGGTAAACCACCTGGTAGGAGCCGGGTTGGTCCTGGTTAAGCTGCACTACGGCAAACTCTTTGTCCCACCCGTGGTTGAAGTAGCCGGCGGGTTTGGCCCCTTTCGCCTTCCACATTCCAGGCGCCAACGCTTTCATGCTGTCTTCATCTCGCGCCGCCACCACCAGCAACGGCGCGCCGGAGTCCAGCCTGATGTTGGGAAAGATCTCGCCCAGGGCGACGCGCATTTGCTCGAATTCCCTCGCCACACGACGGGCGTCCTTGTCACTACCATCCGTAAGGACCCGGAAATGCGAGCTACGAACTTCGATCCAAGATTTCTCACCGGCCCGCGCCGGCAGGCAGGATAGAAGGCAGGCAAAAACCAAACTCAATAGACGAAACGTCGGGCGTGCAGTTGCAAACTGGTCTGGTTGTACCTGAGATATTGTTTCACCTGTGACGGGGTTCTGCATCCGGGCCGGCCTCCACCTTTGTTGCTGATTGTTAGTAGAAGCATACTATAGCTTTGCGTTTTTACCGCCGCTCAAAACGCGCGGGCCAGGAGGCACGCTGGTGGACACACTCTCACCAAATGACTCGGCAGTTGGCAATTAGCAATCAGCCAATGTCGCAAGCGCGGAAAGCTCCAAAATATTAACAATACAGTTTTCTTTGATTTAACGATATAGTATAATTATACCGGCTTCGCCCAGGCGGATGCGCCAAACGGTGTGTGACAACAAAGCAATTGGCGATTAGCACTTAGCCAAACCAGAGCTGATGGGCAACGGCGGCCGACCCCGGACATGTCCGTGCGGACAAGCCCATTGTGATGTCACCTGTGATGAATCGCCTAAAGTCTTTGTTTGTTGTGATCACCCTCAACCAGGGGCAGGGGGGCGAAAGAGGCGAAAGGCGTACTCGTTCGCTTCTGCGCTTCCTGGTTGTGAAGTGAACTCGGCCGAAAACTTGTCGCACTCGGACGCGCACTGTCGCAGGAATGAGGCAAAACAATCAAGGACAATGGAGAGGTACTACGACGGCGAGAAAGAGTACATGTCCGCGGTCCCGAACCTAATGGCTCGCTCCGGCCATACGGGTGACAGTGATCTGCTGGGCGGCGTAGTGGGTGACATCAAAAATGGCGACAACCTGAATCTGGGCGCCCACGGCCAGACGTCCGGCGGCATCGATACGCGAGGGCACGAAGAAGATGTCGTAAGTCTTGTCATCGGAAACGTTGTGTACAGAGAGGAGGTTGCGGTGGGTGTCGAGGAAGGTGATTGTCCCGGCAAACGTAAACGACGCGCCGGGGCGGGCCAGGATCACAATTTCCCTGGCCACTCCACGGTTCGCTTGGTCCGGAGCGAACTGGACGCGCACCAGGGAGCCGGCCACCACATCCTGGAAAGTAGCCGGTTTGGAGCCCTGGACGATACGGGTGGCGCTATCTACGGCGAAGCGGACGGACGAAGAATTAATGCGGTCCCTCAGCACGAACTCGTGGCGGCTGGCATCGACTTCCTCGATCTGGCCGGCAGCATCAGCGGGCGGAGTCAGCACGCCCACACGGATATTGCGGGCAAAGATGTCGCTGTGATTGTTGTCGAGCATGGTGTCCACGTAAACCCGCTCGCCCTTTTTCAAAGCCAGGGGTGTAACCTCGGCGCCATTATGAAAAATGTGGGTGCGCTCGTCAAAGTACACCGTCCAGCGGCCGCCGCCGAAGATGGAGACCGTCAGATGGTTGCGAATGCGGTCCACGCCGCTGATGATTCCGCCGACCAGGGTGGTGGTGCCTCTGGGAAACGGCGGAGGATCCAGGATGGGATCGTGGCCGTCAGTGGCCAGCGCGGCGGACGTGGCGCTCGAGTCCAGAATCTCCGTCTTGGGTTCTTGGGGCGGCTGCGGCGTTTGCGGCGTTTCCGCCGCGGGCTCCTTGGCTTGGCTCTTCGGGCGTGCTTGAGGCGCCGGCGCGATGTCGGCCTCGGGTGTTTTGGTCTTGGAGGACGCCGAGTCCCCGGAAACTGACGGCGTCGCTTCCGTGGCGACCGGGGGCGGCGGCGCGCTGCGAGTCGTCGGTGCTGAAGTCGGACCCGAGTCCGCGTGTGGCTGAGCCTGGGGCACGCTCGCCGGCGAACTGGATGCAGGCGGCGTAGCTTGGGGAGAGGGGTTTGGCACAGCCGAGCCCTGAGATTGGGCTACGCCGAAGCCCACGTCGAAAAGCAGAAGAATCGGCAAGATCGGGGAACGATGCATAACGTTGGCGCCGCACACGTCGGCCAAAGCTGGTTGGATGCAGTCAGCGGCAGAGCAGATGGCAGCAGCCCAACCCGAGAGGCAAAACTGCCATCCAAAAACAGGCAGAGCTACTGCTCGGCGTTGGCGAGGCTATCCGGCGACTGCGGGGTCACCAAACCAAGAGAGGATTCTGTTTCAGCTATGCGTTCCCTGGTGCTTGCGCTCTTGCTGTCAACGCTTCCCTTCTTCGCCGTGCGCGCGGCGGCCCAGGATATTCGCATCCCGCTACCAAAGAAAAGCAAGTACACGCCCGCGCAGCAGCTCAATCGCGATGGCGTAAAGGCCCTGCAGAAACACGACATCGCCAAGGCCAAACGGCTCTTTTACAAGGCTTACCTGGTTGATCCCAATGATCCTTTCACGCTCAATAACCTTGGCTATGTGGCGGAACTCGAAGGCGAGTTGGATCGTGCCCGCCGTTATTACGATCTGGCCGAGGCCAACACTTCGGAGGCAGTGATCGACAAGGCCACCGAGAAAGAGTTGGAGGGCAGGACGGTGGCCAAGGTCGCCGGACAATATCTGGGCGACCGGATGAAGGTCAATCAGCTGAACACCGAGGCCGTCCGTCTGCTAAACCAGGACCGCGCGCCGGAGGCCGACCTGGTACTCCAGCGAGCGCTCAAGATCGATCCGAACAACCCGTTCACGCTGAATAACATGGGCTACGCTAAAGAAAGAGAAGGCGAGCTGGAAGAGGCTGTCAAAGAATATCAGAAGGCCGCCAACACCGGCTCCCAGGAAAGGATCGTGCTTACCGCTAACAAAGACTGGCGCGGCAAGACAATCAGCGAGGTCGCGCAACAGAACGCGGACAACACCGGCTTTGAACTGGCCAAGGCCGGCGACCTGGACGCCCGCGTGGCCCGGCTCAATCTTCAGGGCGTCTCCGCCATGAACCGCAACGATCGCAAGACCGCGCGCGCGGATTTTCTCGAGGCTTACAAGCTGGCGCCGGGAAATTCGTTCACGCTGAATAACATGGGATACCTGGCTGAACTTGATGGCGACAAGGAAACAGCCCAGACTTACTACGATCAGGCCACGGAAGCCCTTCGTTCCAAGTCCAAAGTGGCCGTGGCAACGCGCGCCGAGGTGGAAGGCCGAGAGATGCGGTACGTTGCCCGAGAGAGCAGCTCGATGATGGAATCCACCATCGAAAGCAAGGCGGAAGTGAAGCGCAGCGCTGGAGCACGTCCAACACTCAAGCCGCGCAGCAGCCGTCCGAATCAGCCCACCAATCCTGGCACCAATTACACGCCGCCGGAGTTCCGCCGCCCGCAGAACCAGCAGCAGACCCAACCTTCAACGCAGCCGCCCGATGGTCAGAAAAAACCGCCGCCGCAATAACCTCACAGAATCGGCCCCACGCCGCGACCCAGCATCGGCGCATTCTTGAGCGCGGACTCCACAAAGGCTTTCGCCGCCTTGGCTGCCGTGGTCAGACCCTTCCCTTGAGCCAGCCGGCAAGCGACGGCCGTCGAAAAAGCGCAGCCAGTTCCATGCGTGGAGCGAGCATCAATCTTGGTGCCGGTAAGGGTCACGAAACCAGGGGTTGCCGCCAGGCTGATCAGGTCGGAAGGAGGATCCATGTGTCCGCCGGTGATGATCACGTTACGCGCGCCGGCTTGTCGCAGCCGCAGCGCGGCGGCGCCCATATCCTCAAGGTTGTTCACCTCGAGTCCAGTAAGCGCGGCGGCTTCTTCGGCGTTGGGTGTGATTACCGAGACCATGCTCAGAACACGGTCCTTCAGGATCTGTAGACCGTCTTTGGAGAGCAAACTTGCGCCCGAAGAGGACTTGAGGACGGGATCGAGGACCACATGTCGCGGCTGATAGCGTCTGAGAAAGCCGGAGACGGACCGAGCGGCTTCCGCCGTTCCCAGCATCCCGATCTTGATGGCGGCGATTTCCATGTCAGACATGAGTTCTTCCAAGGTGTCTGTAATCACGCGGCCTTCCACGGGTTCCACGCTCTTCACTCCGCGTGTCGATTGAACAGTCAATGAGGTGATGCAGGTTACGCCGTAGCAGCCGTGCGCTGCGATGGTCTTGATATCGGCGGTCACGCCGGCGCCGGAAGAGGGATCGTGGCCCGCAATCGAAAGGACGACCGGACGGAGCTTTGGGTTGCGTTCAGTCATGAGCACAAAACCACATGATTTCCTGGGTGACTCAGGTGTAGTGGAAAATGCCGCATTTGGCAACCAAAATCCATCAATCGGCTGGCTGGTACTTGCTTCACGATATGGGTTCCTGCAACACTGGGAGTTCCTCGAATGCAGATCATCTTCGGAATCCATGCTGTTGAAGAGGCCCTGGCCGCACGCGGCCGAGCTTTCGACTATGTAGCCGTGGTTCCCGGCCGGGGTGATGCCAGAATCCAGAGTCTCGTCCAGCGCTGCCGCGCCTCCGGAGTACCGGTACGCTCCGTGCCGCGGGATCAGCTGACGCGTCTGGCTGGAACCGCCCACCATCAGGGCGTGGTAGCGGTCACGGCGGAGAAGCAATACGTGGACCTGGAAGACTTGCTCGCGAATAAACGCGCCTCGCACTACTTCCTGCTGGTTCTGGATGGAATTGAGGACCCACACAACTTGGGCGCGATTATCCGCACAGCCGAGGGCGCCGGCGTTGATGGCATTGTGATTCCCGATGGCCGCGCCGTCGGGGTTACAGCCACGGTCGTAAAGGCCTCAGCGGGGGCC
>CAZFRV010000313.1:0-19940 GCA_964521445.1 uncultured Acidobacteriaceae bacterium | reverse complement strand
ACTTGGGCTTGATGGTGTGACAGCCACTGTCGCAGTAGACGCCCTCGGCTGCGGTGTGGCCTTCGGGCATGGGCGAGTTCTCGGCAAAAGCATGGTCGGCGTCAACCTCTTTCTCCACTTCAGCGGCTATTGTTTCTTTTTGCGCCGGCGTGAGCCACTTCTTTTCCATCAGATACTTCTCAAAGCGGTCAATGCAGTCGCGCTTGCGCCAGAAATCGTGCATTTCCTTGGGGACGTAGGCGGCAGCGTCATGAATGGCATGGCCTTTCATGCGCATCAGCTTGGCTTCGATCAAAGTCGGGCCTTCGCCGCGATGGGCGCGCTCCACGGCTTCATAAGTCGCGTCGTACACCTGGCATGCGTCGGTGCCATCGATGATCACGCCGGGTATGCCGTAGCCGATGGCGCGGTTGGCCAGGTCTTTGACGGCGACCTGATATTCGGTGGGAGTGGAGTAGGCCCAGAGATTGCTTTCAATGATCAGCACCAGGCCCAGCTTGCGCACGGCGGCAAAGTTGATGCCTTCGTAGCTGACGCCGGTGGATTGCCCGCCGTCGCCGATCCAGGTGAGGCAAGCCAGTTCTTTGCCCTGCATTCTTGCGCCGAGCGAGACTCCGGCCATCACCGGCAGCAGGTCGCCGAGCATGGAGATGGGCGAGACCATGTGCCGCTTTTCGATGTCGCCGTAGTGCGAGGTGCCGTCTTTGCCGTGCGTGGGCGAACCCGACTTGGCCATGTACTGCATCATGATGTCGCGAGCGTGGAAGCCGCGCACCAGTTGCGCGCCCTGGTTGCGGATCATGGGCGCGAACCAGTCGTCGGGGCCAAGCGCCAGAGCTGAGGCGCAGGAGCAGGCCTCCTGTCCCAGGCCAAAGTAGACTCCGCCCACGACCTTGCTCTGCTTGTAGAGATTCTCGAGCGCCTGCTCCATGCGGCGGTTCATCACCATCCAGCGATAGAGCTCCAGGTGCTGCTCCTTATTCATGTACTTCGATTCGCGGATGGGCGGGACCGGCGTGTTCAACTTGCCTTTGATCTCGTAGTGGACTTCCGGTCCATTGGCGACTTCGAACACCTCGAACTCCGGCTGCTCTAAGCGCCAGTCGGGGATGCCGTATTGGTTCAGGCGGACAGTAGACGTCTTCGCAGCAGATCCGCCGTTCGACGATCGTCTGCTGCCGTTGCCGGGGGCCTTATGTGGTTTGGTTTTTGCTGCCATGGGACGAATACCAGTTTATACCCAAGCCAGCGAACCTGGCCTTGTAGACGCCGGCGCCCGTCCAATGTGCGGCTTGCCCCCAAGCCGTATCCTTTACGGAGCCTTACCTCATCCGCACAAGACTTGATGAATCAAAACTTGCCCCTTGGGCCGTTCGGACTTAAATGGCAGGAGGAGGATCAACATGAAGCAGAGTCGTTGGTTCTACCAACCCGCAACCGTTAGACTGGCGATGGCCGCGATCGTATCGGTAATCGCCACGCAGTCTGCATTGCCACAAACCCCCTCCACGGATGCAAAGACTGAGATCACGGTCCCGGCCGGTGCCAGAGTTGTCTTCGCAGTGGTTCGCCCCGTTGCCAGCAAATCAGTCAGCGCTGGCGAAACCGTATACTTGCAGACAACTTTCCCAGTCCTGGTCGGCGACAAGCTCGCGATCCCGGCAGGAACGTTTGTGCAGGGCATTCTGACAGATGTTCCGGTCCGGTCAAAACACGAGATCGAATTGCCGATGAAATCCGTAGTCATGATTTTTGGCGAGGGAACCGCAGTCACCGCTTCCGGCGCGGTGAAGGCGACGATCAACCGTGATAAGGACTCATCCGTCTTGGATGTGGGCGCGCCAGGGCAGCTTGTTTTGCCGGAGCCGGTGGTCGTGGAGGAAAAGAAGGTAGCGGAAGCGCTGCATCATCCTCGGCGGTTGCTGGCGGTCCATGATCTGATAGCGGCCTCTCGTCCAGCTCAGAACCCGGCCGGCACATGCTACACGCCGGAAATACCACCGAAGCCGGAAATCGTTACCGTGGGATCGTATACGATCGATACTCAGACAATCGTATATACGACGTCCACGCCTGCTGTGCCGGCGAAACCGGGCACACCCTATCCGTGTCCTTAATATTTAGGCCAGGTTGATGTCTTCCCCGCCGGCGAGTTTGCGAATACCCTCTGGTGCGCGCGCCGGTGTATCTTCATTCTCCGGGCCGGACCGCGCTGAGGCCAGCAGGGCGTCGAGTGATTCCAGCCACAAGGTCTGCGCTTCGAAGACGCGGCCAAAACTGCGTGACACCATCTGCGCTGTTTCTTCGAGCGAAGGAACCGGACGCCCCAAGTCAAGCCGCGCCATCTCCACCTCCAGCGACGTTACCGGCTTCCCGGCCAGGCCGCAGGGCACGATGAGCTTGAAGTAATCGAGATTGGTGCTGACGTTCAGTGCGAAACCGTGTGAGGTTACAGCGCGCGAGATATGCACGCCGATGGCGGCAATCTTGGCCGGCGTCTTGGTTTCGGTCCACACTCCGGTCATGCCGGGGACGCGCCCGGTGACTACTCCCAAATCGCCGCAGGTGCGGATCAGAGTCTCTTCGATCTTGCGCACGAAATCCACCGCCCCTATGCGTGGGGCAAACGCGCGGAGATCGAAGATAGGATAACCCACCAGCTGTCCGGGGCCATGGAATGTGACGTCGCCGCCGCGGTCGGTCTCAAACAATGCAATGCCCTGGCTGGCAAGGAAGTCACGCGAGGCAACAACATTCTCCGCGCCGGCATTGCGCCCCAGGGTGATGACCGGCGGATGCTCCAGCAGCAGCAGCGTATGCCCGATGCGCCCGGCTTTCACCAGATGGACGGCAGTTTGCTGCAACTCCAGCGCCGTCGAATAGTCCACGCGGCCCAGATAAACCACGTTGATGACGCGCAGTTGCATCCTTCAATTGTATTGGATCGGGCTGGTTGATTGTGTAGGCTCGGCCAGCGAACGGCTCACTGTTCTCCGGAAAGAAACTCTTCATCCAGCCAGGCAGCGAAGTAGTCTTCGGCAGGTTTGGGCAGAGGCACGCCCCAGATGCCGGTCTCTACGGCGCGCAATCCGATCTGGCCTTCGTTGGCGGTTTCACGATTGCCTACCCAGACCACCACGAAGCGTCCTTTAAGAGACCCGCACTGCAGGCCGACGGTGAAGCCGGGATCCAGTTTGGCCGTAACGCCGAAGATCCGCGCGCCGCCGGGAGTGATGTTGACGGTCTTGGCGTTCTGGGAGAACACTTTGCCCTCGGCGTCCAGCCCCCAAATCCTCACGGAGATGGGCATCGTGATCCGCTGCTCGCGGCGCTTGGGCATGCTCCTATCATAATCGGCCTCGGCGTCCAAAGTCGCCGTAGTTTCCGCCCGAGGCCAGTCACTTTGGTAATAAGAGCATTCTAAATACGTGAAACGGAAAACATGCTTAAGCGGCAATCCGTTCGTCGTCGTCCAGGTCGTCCATGTAGGCGTCAGGATCTTCTTCGAACTTCCTCAGGCAATCGAGCGAGTCGAAGTAGACAGTCCAGGAAGAATGATAGTCGTAACTGGCAACAGCATCGGCAATCTCTACGTGCCGCTTGCAGACGGGATCGATGGGCATGGGTTTCTCCGCAGAGATGGGATTCACGGACCCGTCAGAAGGATTTCCGGCGACGCAAATGTGAAGCAGGGTTCCTCATTCCGGCATTAAGACCTGGAAGGTCCGGGGTTCCACGCTGACTTCCACCGGCAGCGCGCCCAGCAGCTCACCGTCGGCCTCGCAGTGGATGGTGGCGGCGCCGGGAGCGAGCGGCGTGCAGCGGAACCGGGTGGAGTAGGCCAGTTCGATCTGGCGCACCTTCCAGTTCCAGCCGCTGGCCAGGCTGGCGAAGAAGCTCAGGAAGTGGCGGACCTTATCGGTATGGAAGAGCATGAGCCGGTAATCATTGCGCGCCAAAGCGCCCCCCAGGCGCACGCGCCGCAGCACCCCGGGAAATCGATTGGCGCGGACGGCCATGACCAGGGCCGCGTTTCCGGTGTGAAGCGCGCCGTCGCCGTCCTGCCATTCCACCTGAAACATAGGAAAGTGATGGCGGAAGGTCATGCGGGCCATGCCCAGGAAGTAGGCATAGATGCCATAGCGTTCCTTTACGCCGACGGCAGTGCGGTACATCAGTTCAGCATCGGCGCCGACGCCGGCGGCCACGATGAACCACCGTTTCCGCGGCCCGCTCTTGGTTTCATAGGAGATCACGCCGGGATGCAACTCCCGCGGCTGGTACGCGAGCAGGGCCCGGGCCGCAGCTTCGGGACTCCTCGGCAGGCGCAAATCCGTGGCCAACAGATTTCCGCTGCCCAGGGGAATCACGCCCAGCGAAACCCCGCAGCCCGGACCCACCAGCATCAACCCGTTGAGGACTTCGTTGACCGTGCCGTCACCGCCGCAGGCGATGATGGTGTCAAAGCCGGCGACCACGGCCTGCTGCGTCTGGCGGATGGCGCTCCCGGCATCGGTGGTGGCGCAGGTTTCCGCCTCCACGCCGGCCGCGCGCAGGACTTCGGCCGCACGCGCAACATGCTCGATGCGGCGCTCGCGCTTCTGGCCGGAAGCCGGGTTGTAGATAAGGAATGCTTTCTTCATCTCATGGACACGGAAGCTCCCAATATAATCGGTTGCATGGCAAAACGTACTACCGGTGTCGAGCATAAGATCCAAGAACTGCGAGACACCATCCGGCATCACGAAAACCTCTATTACGTGCTGGATGCCCCCGAGATCAGCGACCCTGAGTTCGACCGCCTGATGCAGGAGTTGAAGCGCCTGGAAGCCGAGCATCCCGAGCTCATCACGCCGGATTCGCCCTCGCAACGCGTCGGTGGCAAGCCGCGCGAGGGCTTTGTGAAGATGGCGCACTCGCGGCCCATGCTTTCGCTCGACAATGCTTTCAGCGAAGAAGAACTGCGCAACTGGGACCGCAGGGTGCGCGAACTGGCGGGCTCGGGCAAGATCGAATATGTCTGCGAATTAAAACTGGACGGCATGTCCCTGGCGCTGACCTACGAAAGAGGCATGCTGGCGCGGGGCGTGACCCGCGGCGACGGCTCCGTGGGCGAGGACGTGACTTCGAACGTCCGCACCATGCGCTCGGTGCCGCTGTCAGTGGCCGCGGCGACGCTCAAAAAGGCCGGCGTGCCTTCTGACTTTGAGGTGCGCGGTGAGGTCATCATGCCCTTGGCCGCCTTCGAGCGCATGAATGAAGATCGGGAAGCGCAGGGGCTGGCCAAGTTTGCCAATCCGCGCAACGCCGCTGCCGGGACCATCCGCGTGCTCGAGCCCAACATCGTGGCCCAGCGCCGCCTGGACTTCTTCTCCTACTTTCTTTTTGTGGACAGCAAGCCTTTCCCGGAGCATCAAGCCGAGTCGCTTCAGGACCTGCATGAGATCGGCTTCAAGGTGAATTCGCACCATGCTCTCGCCGCCAACATTGATAAGGTGCTGGGGTTCATCTCCAAGGGCGAACAGATGCGGGAGAAGCTGCCCTATGAGATTGACGGTGTTGTCGTAAAAGTAAACTCCACGCGCATGCAGGAGCGGCTGGGGTTCACCGGAAAAGCCCCGCGCTGGGCCATCGCTTACAAATATGCGGCGCGCAGCGGCGTGACCCAGGTAGAAGGCATCCACGTGCAGGTGGGACGCACCGGTAAACTCACGCCGGTGGCCGAGCTTGCGCCGGTTCCCATCGGCGGCACCACGGTGAGCCGGGCCACGCTGCACAACCAGGACGAGATCGAGCGCCTGGGCGTGAAGATCGGCGACTGGGTGATGGTGGAGCGCGGCGGCGATGTGATCCCCAAAGTCGTCAAGGTGATCGAAGACAAGAGCCATCCGCGCGGGCACGAGGAATTCCACATGCCCAAACGCTGTCCGGAGTGCGGCGGCCACGTGGTGCGCGTGGAGGGCGAAGCCGACCATCGCTGCGTGAACGCCAACTGTCCCGCCAAGCTGCGGGAGAGCATCCTCCATTTTGCCGCGCGCTCGGTCATGAATATTGATGGCATGGGCGAAGTGCTGGTCAACCAGCTAGCCGATAGCGGGCTGGTGAAAGATATTGCCGACATTTATGAGCTGACCAAAGAGAAGCTGCTTACCCTGGAGCGCGTGGGCGATAAATCCGCCGAGAACCTGCTTGCGGAGATCGAGCGATCGCGCAAGCTGCCGCTGGAACGCGTGATCTACGGTCTCGGCATTCGTTTTGTCGGCGAACGCACCGCCGAATTTCTGGCCGAGCACTTCGGGGCGATGGGCGAGAAGGACGGGAGGGACGGGCTCATGAACGCCTCGCAGGAAGAGCTGCAAGAGGTCAACGAAGTTGGCCCGCGCATCGCCCAAAGCATCCATGAGTTTTTCGCCGAACCGCGCAACCGCAAGCTGGTGGAGCGTCTGCGCAAGTACCTGACTTTCACCGGCAAGAAACGCGAACGCGGCACCGCCCTGGCCGGCAAGACTTTTGTGATCACCGGCACGCTGGCCAATTATTCTCGCGACGCCGCGAAAAAGCTGATTGAAGACGCCGGCGGGAAAGTCTCCGGCTCCGTCAGCAAGAAAACCGACTACGTGGTCGCCGGCGAAGAGCCGGGCTCCAAGCTGGACAAAGCCCGCGAACTGGGCGTCCAGGTGATCGGTGAAAAAGAAATGGAAGCGTTGGCAAACCGGACCACGTGAAGTCGCACTGGTTGCAGTTACATGACTACCACCGTCGAAGTGCCTCCTAACCTGACCTGAGCTGCGGTTGTGACTCGTGTTGCCGCTGCGACTCGGACTTGCCGTCTAACACGGC
Source organism: uncultured Acidobacteriaceae bacterium (assembly GCA_964521445.1). Lineage (GTDB taxonomy): Bacteria > Acidobacteriota > Terriglobia > Terriglobales > Acidobacteriaceae > Angelobacter. The sequence goes on along the minus strand of CAZFRV010000313.1, from coordinate 13,100 downwards.
TCGCACCTTCCTTGCCAGGTCCGGCATGCTGAAGGGCTTTTGCAGGAATGACTGGCGGGGTTTCAGGGCGCCTCGCGGCAGGGCACGCCCGCTATACGCGGAAACATACAGGACGCGCAGGTTCGGGTTCAGCGCCATGGCATGCTTCGCCAGTTCGGCTCCGCCCATCCGCGGCATGATGACATCCGTCACCAACAATTGTATGGAGCGGTCAGTCGTCCGGCAGATATGGAGAGCTTCGATGCCATTTGCTGCTGCCACGACGTCGTATCCCCGGGAGCGCAGAAAATCAACGCCTACCTTGCGCAAAGCTTCTTCATCCTCCACAAAAAGAATGGTTTCGGTTCCGCCGGGAGCCGGCAGAAACTGATCAACCGGTACAACGTCCTCAGGCTCAGTCGCCTCAGGCAGGTAGATCTTGAAGCTGGTTCCCGCGCCGGGCGCGCTGACCACTGAGATGTGGCCGCCGCTCTGCTGGACAATCCCATACACCATGGACAGGCCCAACCCGGTACCCTTGCCGCGCTCCTTAGTAGTAAAAAACGGCTCGAAGATATGCGCTTGGGTTTTCTGGTCCATTCCGAAACCGGTGTCGGTGACGGAGAGCAGGACGTAGCGGCCGGGTTTCATCATGGGATGACTCTCGGAGTGGTGTTTGTCGATTTCAACATTGCTGGTTTCAACCACCAGGCGGCCGCCCATGGGCATGGCATCACGCGCGTTGATGGCCAGGTTCATCATCACCTGTTCGAACTGCCCGCGGTCCACTTTCACCGGGCCAAGATTGGGCGCCGGGATGATCCTGGTATCAACTTCTTTCCCGATCAAATGCGGCAGCATGTTGCCCAGCTCCGCCAGCAGGTCGTTGAGATTGAGCACGCTCGGCTCCAGGACCTGGTCACGGCTGAAAGCCAGCATCTGCCGCGTCAACTCAGCGGCGCGCCGCGTGGTGCGGACAATCTCCTCCGCCTCCTCGATTACGTGTTCGGGTTGGGAAGCATCTGCGATCACCAGTGCCGCTCGGCTGCGTATGATCATCAGCAGGTTGTTGAAGTCATGGGCCACACCCCCGGCCAGCTGGCCGATGGCTTCCATCTTCTGTGCCGTCTGCAACTGCTTTTCGAGCGCCCTTTGCTCGGTGACGTTTTCCACGAAGACTTCCGTCTGCAGTAGCCGGCTCTGTTTGTCATAGATGAGCCGCGCAGCCAAACGCACGGAGATTGTACTTCCGTCCTTTCGCTTCCACGTTGTCTCGACCGGCCCCACAGGGCCCCCCCGTGCACGCCGCAAGATGCGGTCTCGTTCCCTGGGGTCTTCATAAACCTCGGCCTCAAGGTTGAGCCCCAATAGCTCTTCCGCAGTCTCATAGCCAAGCATCTTGACCAGTGCGGAATTCACCATGAGCAGGGACCCGTCGCGAGTGGCGCGGTAGATCCCATACGGCGCAAGTTCGACCAGAGAGCGGTACTGTTCCTCGGAACGGCGAAGTTTCTCGGCCGCGCGCTTGCGCTCGGTAATATCCTGGCTTATGGTCAGCACGCACTGGACGCCGCCGATCTCGATTACTACCGCAGACAAGCTGACCAACAAAACCGCGCCGGTTTTCCCGCGGAAGGAGGTCTCCATGGCCTCCACGTATCCCTGTTCAGAAAGGCTGCGCAGCAAATGACCTCGGTCCTCTTTGTTCACCCAGGAAGTCTCTAAAGAGACCCGGCCAATCAGATCTTCGCGGGCATAGCCGGTGGTCCGCAAGAAAGCATCATTCACATCCAGAAATCTGCCTTCTTCCAGGGTCGTGATGCTCATCGCGTTCGGATTCGACCAAAAGGCCCGTTTGAACTTATCCTCGGACTCGCGCAGGGCGGCTTCCGCGCGCACCGCCTCCGTGATGTCACGATAGTTGTTGACGATAGCGCACACGTGAGGATCGTCGAGGAAATTGGTGAGCACACCTTCCACGGTTCGCCAAGAGCCGTTCTTGTGGCGTATACGGGCAACCGCTCGCAGCGGCTTGCCAGGTTGCGCCAGACACTCCTCGAACCGGACCTTCAGTTGCGCGACGTCATCGGGATGCACCAGATCGAAGCTTTTCCCGACGACCTCCGCCGGCGTGTATCCCAGGATCCTTTCCGTGGCTGGACTGGCATAGGCAATGTTCAAAGCAGGATCGAACAGCACGATGGCATCGGTACTGTTTTCAATCAGGGCACGGAAGGTTGCGTCACTGAGGCGCTGGGCAGGCGTGGACGCTCGACCACTACTGGCTTTCGGAACAGCTTTGGAACGATCGGGACACATGATGACAGCAAAAACAATGGTTAACGTCACTTTAGCATAGCTAACGCGCAGAATTCTGGGAGAAGGGCAGTCGTCTTGAACCGGCAGATGGCCGTCCGCCGCAGACCTGGCCGCGGCTTTTGGCGGCGGTCAGCATGGTCCGTCGGCGTTCAGGAGAGCCGCATGTGACCAAATGTTCGATTTGATGAAGGCGGTTTTTGGAGAATGTGTTCGCCAGCGCGCATCCGGCCCGTGGTTCCCCGGTCAGAAGGAGCCAGGTTCCTGGCCAGGTTGTAAAAAGCCGGCGTGCGCGCTGGTATACACTGTGCGACTCTTTGATAGACACTGCCTTGCGCGCATAAGTTCCCTGCCCATCGCCCACGGTTGCGGGAAATCTTCATCCCGCTTAAGCTACCTGCATTCCCTTCAATGGAGTTCACGTGAGCCTTCCCAACATATTGAGCCGGCGGCTGGCGCTTCCCGTCGTTGGCGCGCCCATGTTCATTGTTTCCGTGCCCGACCTCGTCATCGCCCAATGCAAGGCCGGGGTGGTGGGAAGTTTCCCGTCGCTGAACGCGCGCCCGGCGGAGGAGCTGGACAAGTGGCTGAACCGCATCCGCGAAGAGTTGGCCCAGCATGATGATGCCAACCCCGCCACGCTGTCCGCGCCCTTTGCCGTGAACCTGATCGTGCACAAATCCAATGACCGGCTGGCCCACGACCTGGAGCTGTGTGTCCGCCACCAGGTTCCGATCGTGATCACGTCGTTGGGCGCGCGCGAAGACGTGAACCAGGCTGTGCATTCCTATGGCGGGATCGTGCTGCATGACGTGATCAACAACGTGTTTGCTCACAAGGCCATCGACAAGGGCGCCGACGGACTGATCGCCGTGGCCGCCGGCGCCGGAGGCCATGCCGGCACGACCTCTCCGTTCGCACTGGTCCAGGAGATTCGCGAATGGTTTCAGGGGCCGCTGGCACTCTCCGGGGCCATCGCCACCGGACGAGCCGTGGCCGCGGCCCGGGCCATGGGCGCCGATCTGGGTTACATCGGCTCCGCATTCATCGCCACCCGCGAAGCCAACGCCGCCGAGGGCTACAAGCAGATGATCGTCGATTCCGCTGCCGCTGACATCGTCTATACCAACTACTTCTCCGGTGTCCACGGCAATTACCTCAAGCCGTCCATCACCCGCGCCGGGTTTGACGCCGACAACCTGCCCCAAGCCGATCCTTCGAAGATGAACTTCGCCAACACCGATGGCAAGGTCAAGGCCTGGCGCGATATCTGGAGCGCCGGCCAGGGCATTGGCGCGGTAAAGGAAGTGGTGAGCGTAGCCGATTTAGTTTCTCGACTCACCCGCGAATACCACGCCGCCCTGGAGCAGCTCGCCTCAGGTCAGACGGAACTGACAGCCCGAGCGCCCGCGTAACGTCGATAGGGATTACGCTCGAGCAGAATTGGCGAAGAAGTACCCGAAACGGACAGAATCCTGCAAGTCTTTCACAAGACTTGAGCAGAATATCGTTCCTCCTGTGCGGGCTAACTAAGCTAGTATGGTGCTCGTCGAGAGCGCCTTGTTCGCAGGAGGCCCTGGTATGAAGCGTAATCTGCTCTCCATTCGTCTTCTGGCAGTGTTGCTGACCGGGTTTGCTGTTTCCATGGCCGGCGATCCCCAAACTTCCCGGTCTTCAGAAACATTGCGGACGAGCACGCGGCTGGTGGTTGTTGATGTGGTGGCCACGGACGGTAAGGGCCAGTTGGTGACCGACCTGAAGGCAGAAGACTTCACCGTGCTGGAATCAGGCCAACCGCAAAAGCTCAGCGGGTTTGGCTTTCAGCATCCGGGCGAGTCTCGGCCGGCGCCGGCAGCCCGCCAGCTTCCGCCCAACGTGGTGAGCAACGCTGCGCAATACGCATCCTCCAGTTTGAGCGTGGTCTTGTTTGACGCCGTCAATGGCGACTTCGCATCGCAAGCTTATGCCAAGGAGCAGCTGGCCAAGTTCTTCGCCGGCGCAAAGCTGGACCGGCCGGTTGCCATGTTTGCGCTGGAGAGCCAACTGAGGCTCCTGCAGGATTTCACGATGGACGCGGGAGCATTGCGGAGCGCAACCGAGAAGTACAATCCGCCGGCCAAAACGAACGTTACGGAGAGTTTCGATTCCCGCCGGTCCCCGTTTTCGACCAAGGGCGACTATCACACCGACAACCGCGGTATCGAGACGACTCTGACCGAGATGAATACCCTGGCCAAGATGCTGGCCGGCTATCCGGGACGCAAGAACCTGATCTGGCTTTCCGAGAGTTTTCCACTGGTCCTGTTTCCTGATTCCGTGCTCCCGCCTGCCATGAGCGCCGCGGATGTAGGAGGACAGACCGCGGATGGAACCGGTTCTCATACCGCTCCTGTGAGGGCCGACCCCGACTCCTTTGATCGAATGGTGCAATCTGGAGATTTCAAGGATTACGCGGGTATGGTGAAGAAGGTAACGGATGCGCTGATGAACGCGCAGGTCGCCGTCTATCCCGTGGATGCCCTCGGGGTGGGAAAGGACGACCATTTGGCTGCGCAACACACCATGGTAGACATGGCATCGCGCACCGGTGGAAAGGTTTTTAAAAACACGAATGATCTGACCATGAGTGTTGGTGCCAGCCTGCAGGACGGCGCAACCTACTACACGCTGTCCTACTATCCCGACAACAAAAAATGGGATGGGCAGTTTCGGACCATCGAGATCAAGACCAGCCGGGCTGATGTGAAACTTCGGCACCGGCTTGGCTACTACGCCCTGGACGCAGAACAACTCAGAAAGGAAGACTCCGACAAGGCGGCCGAGAACCTGAGCCGGATGCTCGAACTTGATGCGCTGGCCGCTACTTCCGTGCAGTTTCAGGCCGGGGTGGTGCCGCCATCCGACAAGACCAGGAACAAACTGCTGGTGAACTTTGCCGTTGATCCCCGCACCATTTCGTTTGAGCGGACAAGTGACGGCATGCAACACGCGAAGATCGTATGCACAGTGTGGGCGTACGGCAAGAACAAGGAGAAGCCGAACATGGCCGAGGCAGACACCACCCATGCCGATCTGAAGCCGGATATCTATGAGCAGATGATGAAGAAGTATTTTCCCTGTTCGCGTACGTTGGATTTGAAACCGGGCACGTACATGCTGAAGCTGGGTGTAATGGATCGGACCACGAACCTGATTGGCACAACGGTAACGACCGTGACCGTGCCGTAAGGGTCATTGGTTATGCCGGCACCGGCTTAACCCGTTGAAATCTTCTTACCGCGGCGTGCGGCATCTCAAAAACCAGCGTGTCAAAATCCTTACAGGTGTTCTCCCGCCGACACAGTCTGCCGCTCTGGGCTCTATGTAACCTGCTGATAATAAGCCCCTTACCTTTGGCTGCCGCAATGCACTCTCTCCTGGTCGAGGAGAGAAAGGAGACCCACGATGCGGCGGCTGAATGGATTCTCGGCAAGAAATGCGGTGGCGGTAGCGCTTCCCCTGGCAGGAGCGCTGTACATTGCGGCGGAAGCCCGGCAGGCGATGGTTCGCCGTTACAGCGATGCCCTGAACGCTCTAACAGTTAATTCGCAACAATCGTCCATCAGCCAACCAGAAGATCGGGTCATCGGGCCATCGGATCATCGGACCACCGAGCCCGGCGTTTTGGAAAGCGCGAACCCTTCCCCGGCGCAAGACGTGAAGTCAGCCACCCAGGTTGACGAAGTCGCCGCGGAGCAGCAGGCCGCGAAGCTTCCGGCGCAGAAGCCGCCGAAGAAATCGGCGAAAGATTCACACACGCGGCAGATCGTCATCAGCATTCCTGACCGCCGGCTGGCGCTGCTTGAGGACGGGCAACTGTTGAAAGTCTATCCGGTGGCGGTGGGCCGGCGCGAGACGCCCAGCCCCGACGGCGACTTCATCATCATCAACCACGCGGTCGATCCCACCTACCGGCATGAAGGCAAAGAGGTCGCGCCCGGCAAGGACAATCCCCTGGGCACGCGCTGGATGGGGCTGAGCTTGAAGGGCTATGGCATCCACGGTACGAACGTGCAGAGCTCGGTGGGGAAAGTGGCCTCGCACGGCTGCTTCCGCATGAAGAAGAAGGACGTAGAAGAGCTTTACCGCCGCGTGCAGGTGGGCGACGCGGTTTCCATCCGCGGCGAACGCGACGAGCTGACTGCCGGCCTGTTCTCGAGCGGCGATCAGAACGCCGATCCCGCGGTCGTAGCCAGCAAGGGTGAGGCGCAGATTGCCGCAGCCACGACTGTAAACGCAGTTGCCGGTGAGAACCAGTGACGATGATCGGGAGATCGGGTCATCGGGATCGGGCGGTCTGATGTTCGGCGCAGACAAAGTCTTGACCGATGATCCGATGGCCAGATGATCCGATCACCCGATCTGCGCAAAAGCTAGAGAGGTTTACTAGGAACGACGCGCGAGAGAGCAAGGGACTCGGAGGATGTGGTGGCCGGTTGATCGGAGCAATTTGAGGGGTCAATAGCAGTGAGCCCGATGGACCGGCCGCCAGATCACCCGAGTTTTCGAAAGAGAGATTTCAAATGCTGCTGCTGAAATACCTGCTATTGACCATCGGCTGGGGCCTGTTGGGATGGGCCGCAGCTATCGCGCTGAACAATCTGAACAGGATTGTCCAGTATCACCGTCAGGTGCGGATTCATATAGCTCCGGAGAATCTGCCGGCCAAACCGCAACTGAGCTGGACAACTGCCAAATGGGCGTTCCTTGGGGCCTGGCTGCCACTCATTCTCGCTATGGGCATTGCGGTGGTGCCCAGCGGGATGGGTGGCATCAGAGTGAGTCAGACCTCAGGGACGCGCCCAGGCACTCTTTATCCCGGCGTCCACTGGATCACGCCGATGGTCGATTCCATTGTGCTCTACGACCTGCGTGACCAGGTGCTGACAACTTCATCCGGCAAAGACGGAATGGAGTCGATCGCCGAAAGTGATGCCAAGGTCAAAAAGGCCACGGACTTTATCGTCCAATCTAAAGAAGGGTTGAGCATTGGGCTGGCGATTACCGTCCGCTATAAGCTCGATCCCCAGCGGCTGGACTACATCCACGCCAACTTGCCCAAGCCGGTGGAGCAGGAAATCGTCCCGCCCGTGGTGGCCAGCACTTTCCGCGAACTGGCGCCGGGCTATACCGTGCGCGACGTCTTCTCCGTCCGGCGCGAGGAAATCCGCCGCAAGGCCGCCGACCAGATTACAAGCAAGCTCGAAAAAGACGGCATCGTCGTGAAGGAGGTCATGCTGCGCGATGTGCAGTTGCCGGCGGAGTACGCCAAGGGCCTGGAAGGACTGCTGCTGAAAGAGCAGGAGGACGAAGGCCTGGGCGTGGAAACCGATATGAAAGCCAAACAGGTGAAGATCGCGGAGCTGGAAGCCGAGGCCGCCAAAGTCCGTCAGGTGACACAGGCGGAAGGCGCCGCCAAGGTCCGCGTCCTGCAGGCCAAGTCTGAGGCCGACGCCATGCAGTACACGCTGCCCCTGAAGAAGCAGCAGATCGAGCAATCGCGGCTGGAAGCCGAGGCCCACAAGGAAACCACCATCAAGAACGCACAAGCCCAGGCGGAAGCCAAAGTCATCGACAGCAAGGCGGAGTTGGAGCGCCGCAACCTGCTGGCCGACGCCGAAGCCTCGCGCATCCGCAAAGTGGCGCTGGCGGACGCGGAACGCATGAAGTCAGAAGCCATCCTGCTCAAGCAGAACCCTCTGTTGATCAACAAGATCGTGGCCGAGCGCCTGTCAGACAAGCTGCAGATCATGATGGTGCCCTCTGACGCCAAGATCTTCTTCAATGACGTAATGAAGGGCGGCATCGCGCCGCAAATCGGCGGTGACACCCAAGCCCAGGCCGCCGCTGAAGCCGGCCAGGACGACGATCCACCGGCCACCAACAACGGGAACGATGCCGACGAGCCGCGTCCCGTGGCCCGTCGCGTTGGGCCCAATCGCCGGTAGTGGCTTTCCGCTGGAAATCCAAACGGGCGCTGCCTCCGCCGGGGCAGCCCCGTTCCAGCGGAAGTTTTTTGTGCAATCCCCAGCGCATGCGTTCTGAAATCCTCGAGCGATAGCGAGAGATCCCTATCGGCTTGAATACTGTCAGCTACTGAGGGGGAAACGATGTTGCTTCGCTGGCCGAACGCGCAACGTGACTATAGGGATCCCTCGCTATCGCTCGGGATTTCACAGAAAGCAAACTCAGGGCCGGGATTTCACAAAACAGCTGGAATTCAATGCTATACTGCGCCTTTCCCGCACATGTTGAAGATCGCACTTCGCGGCTGTTGTTGTGCACTTCTGTCAGGCCTTCTTCTTGCCCTGCCTATCCCCCAGCAACCCCCTCCGTCGCCCCTGGTCGTGGCGGCCAGCGACCTCGTCCAGCAGATTCTCGCGCGTAGCGGCTCGCCTTCAGCGGTTGCGGTGAGCTTCCAGAACGTCTCCGCGATTTCGGGTGAAACCCAGGAGCTGGTGCAGACCGCGATCTTCAATAGTTTTCACAACGCGGGCGTACGCGTGGTAAAGCCGGAGACAGCGCTCGCTGAAATACAGATCGTTTTCTCCGAAGACTGGCAGGGTTATCTCTGGATCGCTGAAATCCATGAAGGTTCCACCACCCAGATGGTGATGAAGAAAGTGGCGCGGCCGGAGCGGACGGCTTCGTCGCATGCTCCCGCGCTGACCTTGCGCAAGAGCCCGGTGTGGTTGCAGGATTCGCCCATCCTGGACTTCTTTGCCGATAATCAGAACCTGGTAGTGCTGGAGCCGGACCAAGTCTCGCTCTACACGAATGACAATGGACAGTGGCGCGGACGCTTTACGCTCGCCATCAATCATGACCAGCCGTGGCCGCGCGATCTGCGTGGCCGGCTGAGGGTCAACGGCGGCCAGATCACCGCGTTTCTTCCCGGGACGTTGTGCGCGGGTTCGTTGTCACCGCCGTCTCTGGAGTGCCGCGCCAGTGACGACCCCTGGCCGGTGGACCACGGACAGATCGTCGCGTTCTACAGTCCGCGGCGAAATTTCTTCAGCGGTATTCTCTCCGGGCCAAGCGCCGGCGCGTCCGTGATTCCGTTCTTCTCCGGCGCAGCCTGGCCCAACGGCGACCAGCGGGAATGGCTCTTCGCCGGAACTGACGGCCGCGCGCGCCTTTATCTGAACGATCTGTCCACACCCGCGGCAGTGTACAACTCCTGGGGCAGCAGCCTTGCCGGTGTGCACTCCAACTGCGGTTCGGGATGGCAGATGCTGGTCACGGCGCCCACAGACAGCATCCATCCCGATAGCATTCAGGCCTTGGAGATCGCCGGCCGGGAAGCCCAGCCGGTCAGCTCCGCGATTGATCTCGCCGGGCCGGTACTGGCGTTGTGGACCTCGGGCAAGAGCGGCGAAGTGGTCAACGCGGTGACGCAATCCACGGTTACGGGAAGGTATGAAGCATTCACGCTCACAGTTACTTGCAATTAGCTGTCTGCTGCTGACGGCGGTCGGCGGACACTCGAGCTCTCGTCCGCACTACGGCGGAGCCGCGAGAATTCTGCTTCAGTACCGGGTCAGCTCCATCGATCCTGTGGCTGAAGAAGACCATCCCGCTACGCGCGACCGCATGGCCCGCCTGACATTTGAAACGCTGACCCAGGTGGATGCGCAAGGCCAAAGCCGCGCGCGTCCGCGGCTGGCCAGCTCGTGGCAGCCCGATGCGGCGAAACGTGTCTGGCAGTTTCGCCTGCGTCTGGCCAACTTCCATGACGGCACGCCGGTGAATGCCGCCGACGTCGTCGCCAGCCTGAAGCTCGCGGAGCCGGGATGGAAATATACCGCGACTGACCGCCAGACTGTCACCATCGAAGCCCCATCGCCCGTATCCCACCTGCCGGAGATGCTGGCGCTCGAAAAGTTTGCCGTGATCAAGCGCCAGCCGGACGGCACGTTGCTGGGCAGCGGCCCCTATCGGCTGACTCAGTGGCAGCCGGGCGAGCGTGCGTTGTTCACGGTCAACGAAGATTATTGGGGCGGGCGGAGTTATCCTGATTCCATCGAGTTCCAGATGGGCGCCGGACTTCGCGAACAGCTCCTCCAACGTCAACTCGGCCCCTATGCCGCCGCTGAGATCACGCTCACGCCGGACGCCGTCCACACCCTGGACCAGACCGGCCAGGAGATTCTGCTTTCCCGCCCCGCGGATTTGTTGGCGCTCTTGTTTCTGCAGCCCGATAACGCCAACGTTCCCGGCAAAAGGAGACCGGTAGATCCGCGAGTCCGACAGGCGCTGGCCACCGCCATGGATCGCGACGCCATCAGCAACGCCATGCTGCAGAAGAAGGGCACGCCGGCTTCGGGGCTGCTGCCGCAATGGCTCACCGGCTACGAGTTCCTGCTGGACTCGGCTTTCGATCGCGCCCGCGCGCGCAAGATTGTGGCCGATGCCGGCATCGGCGTGCCGCCGCCTATCTCGCTGGCCTATGACTTCGCCGATCCTGTGGCCAAGCTGGTGGCGGAACGGATCGCCTTTGATGCGAGCCAGGCGGGAATCACGGTGCGGCCTTATGGTGAGAGCCACGTCAACAGCGTTTCGGCGCGGGCCAACATGAACGCCGATGCGGTTTTGCTGCGGCTGCCTTTGGCCTCGCTCGAACCTTCCGTCGCGCTGGCCGCGCTGGCCGGCGATCTGGGACTGGACGCGGAGACGACTTCGTCTGCTCTCGGCGCCGCGCGTCCCGAAGATCTGTTGCAGGCTGAACGCAAGGCGCTTGAGAATTTCCGCGTGCTGCCCGTGGCCCACGTCTCCCAGGCGCTGTGGCTCAACAGCACCGCGCACAACTGGCAGCAACTGCCCAACGGTTTGTGGGACCTGGACCAACTGTGGGTGGAAGGAGCTCACTAGGCGTGTCGCTCAAAACCAAGCTGCTTTTGCTGGTGGCGCTGAGCGTGGCCGCGAGCGTGGGCGCCGTGGCCTGGCTGATCGAACAGCGCGCGCATGAAGCCTTCCGCCTGGTGGAGCAGGAACGCACCGCGGGCCTGGTAAACCAGTTCCGGCGTGAGTTTGACCACGAAGGCGAAGAGATTGCCCACGGCGTGGACACCATCGCCAACTCCGATTCCACCCTGCGCCTGGCCATCGATCTCGCGGGCGGCGAGGACTACGCAAGCCACGTGAATGAGGCCATCGGCTATGCCTCCGCGCAACGGCTCGATTTCCTGGATTTGCTCGCGCCTGACGGGTCCACCATTTCCTCCGCGCACTGGCCGGCCCGCTTTGGCTACAAGCAACGCTGGTTTCTCGATGCCCCGGCGCCGAAGCCCCAGCAGGCCTTCGTTCGCCAGGTGGAGACGCCGCAAGGCAACGTGCTGGCCCTGCTCTGCCTTCGTCCGGTGCATACGCATGGCCCGGATTTCTACCTGCTCGGCGGACGCAAACTGGACACGGTGTTGCATTCACTCTCCCCGGCCGCAGGGCTGAGCGTCGCCATTTACAGCTTGCCCGAGCAGGGGCCGGCGGAGATTCAAGGCGCGCCCGGCAGCGTGGCGTCGGTTCCGTCGGCCAACCTGATGCCGCTGATCCAAAAAGCCATGGACCAGCACGGCGAGGCTTCCGACAGCATCGAATGGGGCCCCGACCTGCCGCAAGAGCAGATCGTCCACGCCATCGCCCTGCCCGGCTACACTGACCGCGTGCCCGCCGTGTTGCTCGTAGCCAACTCGTTGGAGCGCGAGACCGCCCTGGAGAAGAGCATCGCCAAGGCCAGTCTGATGATCGCCGGGATAGGCGTCCTCGTGGGGATCATCGGCGGCGGATTTGTGGCCGCGCGTCTCAGCCGTCCCATCAAGAAGCTGGCCAGCGCCGCCGCCGAGATCGGCCAGGGTAACTGGGACGTACGCGTGGAGCCCGGCTCGCAAGATGAGATCGGCAAGCTGGCAACGGCCTTCAACCAGATGACCGCGGAGCTGATGACGCAGCGCGAACGCCTGGTGCAGAGCGAACGGGTGGCCGCGTGGCGCGAACTGGCGCGACGCCTGGCCCACGAACTCAAGAACCCGCTCTTCCCCTTGCAGATCACCGTGGAAAATCTGCTGCGCGCCCGGGAAAACACTCCCGAACAATTCGACGAAGTGTTTCGTGAGAGCACCACCACGTTGCTCGAGGAGATCGCCAATCTCAAGACCATCATCGGCCGCTTCAGCGATTTCTCGCGCATGCCGGCGCCGCAGCTTCAGGCCGTAGACCTGGATGAATTGATTCGCGGCGTGGTCCAGCTCGTCCAAGGACAGCTCGCGCGCGGCCCGGCTCGTATTGAGACCGAGTTGCAGTTGGGCGATCTGCCCGCCGTCAGCGGTGACCCGGTGCTGTTGCGCCGCGTGGTCGAAAACCTGGTGCTCAACGCCATTGACGCCATGCCCCAGGGTGGCAAGCTCACCTTCCGCACCACGCTGGATCGTGTTGACGGATTGGATCATGCCGACGGTCAGAAACATAAGTCCGCGATCTTCGAGCTTGCCGATACCGGCCAGGGACTGACCCCGGAAGAATGCGGACGGCTGTTTACTCCTTACTACACCACCAAGCAGCATGGCACCGGCCTGGGACTGGCGATCGTGCAATCGGTGGTGAGCGACCACGGCGGCCAGATCAGCGTTACCAGCGCCAAGAATCGGGGGACAACGTTTCATATTGAGTTGCCGTTGTGGGGTGCGTCCAGTAATTAGTATTTAGTAATTAGTAATTAGCAAAGCCAACTGGCCGGTTGACGCGACTAACTATTAAGTACTAAATACTAAGTA
>CAZFRV010000312.1:0-19339 GCA_964521445.1 uncultured Acidobacteriaceae bacterium | reverse complement strand
GGGTCATGGTCCTTCGAAGCCCTTCTTGCAGTTCTTTGTAGCGTCTTTCGATTCTTGCCGCGATTTACTCAACCGACAACAGTACCGGGGGCATTGTACTGTTGCGTCGATTCTTTCTTAGGGCGTTCTAAGGGGCGCTTGGGCGGGCGCTGGCACAACGGTGCCCTTTTGACACGGAGATCTCAGCGCGTAGCGCCCTGCGGCGCGGACAGGATGCGGGCGCCTACGGTTAACCTTGTCGGGTTTTCTAAGGATGGCTCGGGAGCGTTGGCCAGGGGCGCACCGGATGACCGGTACGCCCCAATAAGCCCTTCCCTAAGCCAGCATCAGCAGGAGAAGGGGAAGCAGATAAGTAACCAGGATAAGAATCCTGAGCCGCCAGGCTCGCTTGGGAAGCGGAGTCAGGTCGACGTAATCCGACTTTTCATTCTGTTTCTCACTCATGGTTGCAGCCTCCTTGCGGCAACGTTGTCGGCACATGTCCGTCAGAAAACGGGAACCGCTGCAACGTTGGGCTGATTTCATCTACTCTGATTAGATGCCGCAGTCGTAAGGCCAGCAACCCTGCTCGTCCGATTCGGACGATTGAGCTAAAGCAGCTCTCATCGCGCCGGTTTTGTCGCGATCGTGTCCTTGTACACTTCCCCGCCCTTCATCACAAAGCCGACGTTCTCGAGCGCGCGCACGTCCTGAAGCGGGTCCGCGCTCACCGCGATCAGGTCGGCGTATTTGCCTGCTTCCACCGTGCCCACATCTTTGGCGCGGCCGATCAGGTCCGCGGCGTTGCTGGTGGCGGCCCGGATGGCCTGCGCGGGCGTCATTCCGAACTTGACCATGTAGAAGAACTGCTTGGCGTTATCGCCGTGCGGATAAACCCCGGCATCGGTGCCGAACGCCATCTTCGCCCCGCCTTTCACCGCTCGCTCAAAGTTTTCCCGCTGCACCTTTCCAATCTTCTTCTCTTTCTCGACATTTTCTTTGGGTAGCCCGAACTCAACCGCCTTGCCCAGGATGTAATCGTCGTTGTAGATATCCATCACCAGATAGACACCGTGCTCCTTCGCCAGGCGAATCCCCTCGTCGTCAATCAGGCTGGCATGCTCGATGGAATCGATCCCGGCGAGAATGGCGTTCTTGATCCCCTGCGTGCCGTGAGCATGGGCGGCGATTTTGCGTCCGGCCATGTGCGCCTCATCAGCCGCGGCCTTCAGTTCTTCCGGCGTGAACTGCGGCGCGCCCGGGCTGTCGCCCTTGGAGAGCACGCCGCCGGTGGCCAGTATCTTGATCACGTCGACGCCATACTTGACCTGCGCCCGCACTACGTGGCGGATCTGGTCAACGCCGTCGGCAATCTGAAAGTCGCGTTCTTCGGGAAACATAGTGACGCGGGTTTGTGGCGAAAAATTGTTCAAGTCGCCATGGCCCCCGGTGATGGAGATGCCCGGACCGCTGGCCACGATCCGCGGGCCGGGGATCAAGCCTTCGTTGATGGAGTTGCGCAGGTCCACCGCCAGGAATGGCAGCGAACCTACGTCGCGTACGCTGGTGAAGCCCGCCTCCAGGGTCTTGCGCGCGTTGACGGTGGCGGCGAAGGCGCTCTGAAATGGCGTGTCCTTGAAAAAGTAAATTTCATCGTAGCGATCGGCGCGCGCGCCCAGATGGGTATGGCAGTCGATCAGGCCGGGCAAAACCGTGGAGCGCGAAAGATCAATCACCGTGGCGCCCTTGGGGATGGAAGCGGCGCCCGCCGGGCCAACGCTTTGAATACGATCGCCCACCACCACGATGGTTACGTTTTCGCGAACCGTGTCTGATGTTCCGTCAAATAAGCGCCCGGCACGAATGTATGTTGTCTTCGGAGCGGGCGTCGCCTGCGGCGTCGGCTGCTGCGCTATACAACTGGCTAAGAAAATCAGGATGACAAAAAGACGCTTCATTTTTCGGTGAGCTCCTCAGACACAAAGATAAGCCAAGAGTATAAAGGCAGGAAGCGCCGCCGGACGCGCGGCTTAGTTCGCTTTGGACGCGGTGGCGTGGGAGAATTGCAGCCAGACTCTCCAGCGATCGTACTCGCGGCTGTGGGAGACGGCGCTGACCACGGCCTTTTCCACGGAGTTCTTGCCGAAGATCACAGTCATCGGGGTGCCCAGGTTCAATAGAGGTCCGATCAACATGGAGCCGTGATTTTCACCCACGGGAAGTATGAGGTCGCGTTCCTGAAAAGGCACACCGTTGGCAGCCACACCTCGCAAAATAGCGATGGTGCCGCCTTCCGGGATGCGCACCCCTTCCGCGCGTTGGGAAGACGTTTCCGCTTTCTTCTGCGCACTGCGGGTTTGGATGGCTCCCGTACTGGAATTGGCGTTCAGTACGGTCACCGCCGGAACCGCCAGCTCCCAGTCTTCCGGAGGGAAATAGATACCCCAGAAGTTCTCCGGCCGGCTCAACTCAATTCCGTATTCCTTCTCGCGGGAATCGGCCCAAACGACTTGGCCCACGCGCCATTTGTACGGCGCCAGCATGGCCACCCGGACCTCCATCTGCGTTTCCAAAGGCACGGCCGACCGGATTCTAGCCCCATGGCGGTTGACGAGAATGGTCTCCGCAGCCCCGCTGATATGCGAGCCATCGCTCTTCTGGCCCGAGACCGCCAGGGGCAGGGAAACCAGGACGCGGGAGCTTCTGCGAGCCCTTTCAGCAGTGAGTTGCGTCATAAATTCTCGTTCCGAAG
Source organism: uncultured Acidobacteriaceae bacterium (assembly GCA_964521445.1). Taxonomy (GTDB): domain Bacteria; phylum Acidobacteriota; class Terriglobia; order Terriglobales; family Acidobacteriaceae; genus Angelobacter. The sequence continues at coordinate 16,608 of CAZFRV010000312.1, read as the reverse complement.
CAGCTTTTAGCTGATGGAGACTATAGAACCTCCGGCCAGTTTCCGTATGTTACTTCAAGACGGGGCAGGGCCTGTCCCAAAAACCACCCAGGTATGTCCTAAGGTAACTCCCTTAGCCGATATGGTTACTTTGTGGCCTCAATGGCCAACACGTGGATGGTGTTGGTGGATTTGTTGAGGGTGCCCGTAACCTTCACCTTTTGCGCCGCGAAAGGGAGAGCCTTGTCCAGATCGTCGAGCTTGTAGACGGTCTTGGTGGCCGCATCCACCAGCACCAGGCCATGTTTTTTGGCGCAGCCGCGCACGCAGTTGGCCGGCGAGTTGACAGAGGCTTTTTTCATGACGGCATCGTGCGATCCGTTGGCAGCGCACTGGCCGTCGGAGATTTCGCCCGTGAAAGTCTGCGCTTCCACCTTCGGCGCGGGTAGAGGAACAAATGAGATCGCCCGCACCATGAAGTCCTGAAAGGCCAAGCTACACATGGCCAAGGCCATGACCGCAAAGAACACGACAGGGGGTTTTTTCATCCGGTGATTCTCCTCGCTCAATTGATTGAAGCAGAGTAGCCGGGAGCGGGATGCCAGGGCTGTGATTCTTGTCACACCCGTTTGGTCCCTACCGCACAAGGCGATCGAGAAACCGCCGATAGGGCGGCGAACCCGACTTGCGGCGAGCCGCTGGCGAAAGGTGCAGCAGAATCTTTGCCGTGTAGCCCACTGGAGCGGTTTGGAGCGCAGCGACAGAGATTACGTCCAGTAGGTACGGTCCAACGTGCGGTACTGGATCGCCTCGGCGATGTGCTTGCCCTCGATCTGCGGATTGGCTTCGAGGTCGGCGATGGTCCGCGCGACCTTCAGAATGCGGTCGTGGGCGCGAGCGCTCAGGCCTTGCTGTTGCATGGCGCGTTCCAGCATGCGTTCGCTGTCCGTGCCCAGGTCGCAATAGGCTCGTATCTCGCGCGGGGTCATTTGCGCGTTTGAGTAGATGCGTTCGCCGGCGGCGGCAAAGCGGTTGAGCTGGACTTCGCGGGCGCGCATGACCCGCTCGCGGATCTGGGCCGAGCTTTCCGTCTTGCTGTCACTCCCGCGCAGCTCTTTGTAGTTCACCGCCGGAACGTCAATGTGGATGTCAATGCGGTCCATCAATGGCCCGGAGATTTTTGACACATAACGCTGGATCATAGGATGGGAACATTGGCACTCCCGCTGCGCCGATCCGTGGTAGCCGCACGGGCAGGGGTTCATGGCCGAGGCCAACATGAAGCGCGCAGGAAAAGTCAGAGACATGGAGGCGCGCGCGATGGAAACGCTGCCATCTTCGAGCGGCTGGCGCATCACTTCGAGCACGTTGCGGGGAAATTCCGGAAGTTCGTCCAGGAACAGCACGCCGTTGTGCGAAAGCGAGACCTCGCCGGGACGGGGAATGATGCCGCCGCCGATCAAGCCGGCGTCAGAGATGGTGTGATGCGGCGAGCGAAAGGGCCGCGCGCCCACCAGTCCGGCGGTGGCGTCGAGCACTCCGGCCACACTGTGGATCTTGGTGGTCTCCAGCGCCTCTTCAAACGTCAGCGGCGGCAGGATGCCGGGGATGCGCTTGGCCAGCATGGTCTTGCCCGAACCCGGCGGACCGATCATGAGAATGTTGTGACCGCCGGCGCAAGCGACTTCCAGCGCGCGCTTGGCGGTGAATTGCCCGCGGACCTCCTTGAAATCGGCGGCGTTGGGATGCCCGGCCGCGAGCAGCCGCGTGGCATCCACCTTCAGCGGAGAGACGCCGTTGCCGCTGTTGAGGAGGTTGACCACGTCAATCAGCGACTTTACCGGATAGACGTTCACGCCGTTCACCACCGCGGCCTCGCGCGCGTTGACCTCCGGGACAATGAGGTTGGCAATCTTATTCGCCCGCGCGGCAATGGCGATGGGCAGCGCGCCGCGGACGCCGCGAATGCCGCCGTCGAGCGAGAGTTCGCCCACCATCACATATTCGGGCAGCTCCTTCTTCACCAGCCCGCCATAGGCACCCAGAATACCCATGGCCATGGGCAGGTCGAATCCCGAGCCTTCTTTCTTGATGTCGGCGGGGGCCAGGTTGATGGTGATGTGCGTTTGCGGGACTTCGTAGCCGCAATTTCTCAACGCGGCGCGAATGCGCTGGCGGCTCTCGCGCACCGCGGCATCGGGCAGGCCCACAGTCTGGAAGTTGTCTTCCACCGTGCGCACGTTGCTGACGTCGACTTCCACCTCGATGATGCTGGCGTCAATCCCATACACTGCCGCGCTCTGGGTTTTAAAGAGCATGCTTTCGTCTTCCAGCTCCGGAGCAGAATTCTACAGGAAGTCTGCGGCCCCGGAGTCATGTTTCGGTCGATTTTCGTGCGGCGTCAGAAATGCTGTCGGCTTGTTTCGAAGGAGATTCCGCTTCTATGTCGGCCGGCCATGCCCCATCGAGACATGAACGGGTGCGAGTTCGGGCTGGATAATCGACATCATGCGCAAGACGAGTTTGCTCCTATTCCTGCTGGCTCCCGCAGTTCTCTGCGGCGCACAGAACACTGACGGTGGAGAGCAGCAACAGCCGGGCCCTCCCAAGTACGATCCGGCTTACGAGCGGATTGCTCACGGCAGCGGAGGCCAGGTGATCTACATGGATCGCCCCGACGCCGCCAAGGCCACAGAAATCATTGACGCGAAACAGAACCGTGAGAGCATTGCCGCCGCGTACGAGCAGAGGGCGCCCGGCTCGCTGGAAATCCCGGTTGACTCGTTTGCCGCCACTCTCTACGTCACACTGTCCGGAAGCGAAGCCGGTTCTGATTTGAAGATCCTTCGTCCGGCGGGGCCGCCCGTCGAAGACGGCCATGGTGCGCGCATCACGCGAATGGCGCGGACAGTAATGGTTGCCGTCGACCATCCCGAGCCCGGGCTCTGGCGCGCCGAATTCACCCCGCGGGGCGTGGTTTCGATCGCGGCCACTGCCAAGAGCGACTTGTTTCTGGCCACTTTTGAGTTTGTCGAGCTGCAAGGCCGTCCGGGGCATGAGGGCTATATGAAGATCGCGGGTGCGCCTCCTGCCAACCAGACGCTGCACGCGGAGTTCACCTGCTCGGGAAACACCATTCAAACAGCGCAGGTTGCCTTGCTCAGTAACGACCTTCACGAGCTGGCCAGCGTCCGTTTCCATCGCATCGGGCCCGATGTAGCCGACGAATACAGCGGCAAACTACGCGTGCCAGCCCAGCCATTCCGTGTTGTTGTCCGTGGAATGGACGTCAACGGCGCGCCCTATCAGCGGGTCTATGCTCCCTTGTTCGTCCCCGCACGCTAAACGCTGATTTCTACGCGATGTCCTGTTGCGGTTACGAAAGTCGCGGTTTCTGTTGAATCCGCCGGGTATTTGAAAGTACTATGACTCACTCCTGTCGCCATCGCTACGGTGATGAGGACGTTGATCCATGCCAGAGATGCCTGCCAGCCGGCGAAAGACCACGCGCTATCATTGCACCGGCGGAGTCGAACTCCGTCGCCACGAAAACGCGGCCCAGGTCTTCGCCAATTTGAGCGACGTCAGCCTGGAGGGCTGCTACGTGGAAGCCGTTTCCACTCTTCCGGCCGGCACCGAGGTGCTTTTTCTGTTGCGCGCACGCGACGTGGAGGTACGCGGCCGGGCCCGCGTCAAGACGTCGAACCACGCCGTCGGCATGGGGCTGGAGTTTCTGCACCTGGCGTCCGAAGACCAGCAGAAACTTGAATTCCTGGTGGGCACTCTGACCGGCGCGCACGAAATGCAGCCTGAAGAAAAACGCACGTTTGTGCCGGAAGAGCCCTTGCGGGTGCCGCCGGCGCTGGCCACGCGTCCTATACAAACTGCGCAAATGAATCCGCCGCCGCGTCCGGTGATTGCACAGCCGGCGAGCAGCCCCATGTCGCAGAGGATCATGCGCGCCATCGGGGATTTGAACGAGCTCGAACAAAATCTGGTGAAAGACAAAATCGATCCCCGCCTGATTGCCCAGCTTCATGACGCGGTGGAACATGTTCGCCAGACGGCGTGGACGGTCCAGCAGTGGGCCGACCTTCACGCCAGCGGAAACGACCCGTTTGACGTCCTGCCGCAACTCGAGGCAGAACGCATGCACATGCTCGGCAAACTAGCCCACAACGTGACCGCGGACATCGACGCTTCCAGCATCAACCATTACACTCTGGGTATTTCCGATTTATATGAAACCGTGCAGCAGCTCTATCGACGCTTAAGAAAGATGCTGGTGGATGATGCGCCGGAGGCTTAGCAGTTAGCAAATAGCAATTGGCAATTAGCACAGCCGATGCCGGATTCCATCGGCCTGGCTGGAAGGTCAATTCGCCGCTTGTCTTGGCTGGCTCTCAGCCTCTTGATTCTGGAAAAATCCCTCGGTCTGGCTTTAGCTGAGCTAAGTGCCAACTGCTATTTGCTGATTGCTCCACGCGGCTTTAGCTGAACTAATTGCCAAGTGCTAATGGCTAAGTGCTTCTCTCGAGCGCCATCGCCACGGAATTCCCACCGCCGAGACACAACGCCGCGATACCCCGTTTGCCGTTACGCCGCATCAGCTCGTAGATCAAGGTCACCAGGATGCGCGCGCCGCTGGCGCCGATAGGATGTCCCAAGGCCACGGCGCCGCCGTTCACGTTCACCCGCGCTGGATCGATGCCCAACTCCTTGATCACGGCCACGGATTGCACGGCGAAAGCTTCATTGATCTCATAGAGATCTACGTCTTCGGGCTTCCATCCCGTCTTGGCCCAGATTTTCCTGATGCCGTCCACCGGCGCCATCATCACCCACTCCGGCGCGATGCCGCTGGTAGCCTGGGCGACAATGCGGACCATGGGCTCTGCGCCCATTGCTTTGGCTCGTTCCGCGCTCGTAACCACTAACGCCGCAGAACCGTCATTCATCGTAGAAGCATTGCCGGCGGTCACTGTCCCGTCTTTCTTGAATACCGGCTTCAGGTTGCCGAGAGCGGCAGCGGATGTGTCTTCCCGCGGACCTTCATCTTTTTCAAAGAGCGTCGGCGATTCGCCCTTCTTCTTGGCCGGAAGCTCAACCGGAAAAATCTGGCTCTTGAAACGGCACTCCTTCCAGGCTTGCACCGCCTTCTGATGCGAGCTCACGGCGTACTCGTCCTGCTGCTCGCGCGTGACGCCATATTTCTGCGCCACGTTTTCGCCGGTCATACCCATGTGGTAGTTGTTGTAGATGTCCCAGAGACCGTCGTTGACTACGGAGTCGATGATCTGCGAATTGCCCAGCCGGTAACCTTTGCGCGCCTGCGGCAGAAGGTAAGGGGCGTTGGTCATCGACTCCATGCCCCCGGCCACAACGATCTCTGCGTTGCCGGTTTGGATGGCCTGCGTCGCCAGAGCCACGGCTTTGAGCCCCGAGCCGCAAACCTTGTTGATGGTCATAGCGCCGACCGTGGGCGGCAGCCCGCCATTCAACGCCGCCTGGCGCGCCGGGTTTTGCCCCAGTCCCGCAGCTACCACCAGACCCATGATGCATTCGTCGACCTGGCCGGGATCAACCTTGGCCCGTTTGACTGCTTCGCGAACCGCGATGGCGCCGAGCTGCGGCGCGGAAAAGCCTTCGAGCGCTCCCTGAAATCTGGCGATGGGCGTCCGCACGCCACTGATAATGACCACGTCTCTCATAACATCTCCTTATGCGTTGCCAAACCTTTCATTATAAGATGGACGGCACAACACTTCTATGACAACACCGCCGCCACCACGCCCAGGGATCGGATTCAACCCCGCCACGGGAGAGCCGCTTCCCACGATTCATCAGGAACCGCCTGCCGCGGAAGGGCTGAAACTTCTTGCCCCCATCTGGCACACGGTGCTGATCGTGTTGCTGCTGGTGGGCAATTCGTTTGTATCGGCCATGGTGTCGTCACGGGCGATCGCTCACGGCCCCAACTTGATTACGGAGAGGGCGCGCATCTTTCAATACGCCTTCACGATTGTCTTGGAGTTCTTTCTGCTCTTCCTGGTTTGGATCGGCCTTCGCCTCAAGCAGGTCAAGATACGCGAGCTGATCGGCGGGCGCTGGGCCACTCCGGAGGCGTTTCTGCTGGATGTAGCCATCGCGGCCGGCTTTTGGGTTACGGCTTTCGCCGTGCTCGCCGGCATGAGTTGGGCGGTGGGTTTGACAAAGGCTTCGCAAGTCGAAGCCTCCAAGAAACTTGCCGAAGCGCTGGCGCCGCATAGCTTTTTAGGTCTGGCCCTCTTCATATCGTTGAGCATCATCGCAGGATTTGTGGAGGAGATTATCTTCCGCGGCTATCTGCAACGGCAGCTCGGTGCGCTCACCGGCAACATCTATGCCGGGCTCCTGGTTTCCGCCGCGGTTTTCGGAGCCTCGCACGGTTACGAAGGTACCCGGCGCATGATTGTGATTTTCGTCTTCGGCGCCATGTTCGGTTTCCTCGCCCTGTGGCGCAAAAGCTTGCGGCCGGGGATGATGGCGCATGCGTGGCATGATGCTTTTTCAGGCGTGATTCTCTTCCTCGTCGCCCGCAAAGTGTTCCCCTCGTTGCCTTGACCATCTGAATCGATATCGCGGTCCGGGCCGCCATCAAGAGTGACATCAATTTTTTTCTTGACTTCGATTTTCAATCACTCTATACAATCATCAATTGCGGTTTTTCACTTAGACCGCATTCCATGAATAATGGAAAGGGAGAATAGCAACATGGCAACCAAGAAAAAAGGTGGTAAGAAGAAAAAGGGCGGCAAAAAGTAACAGCAGCCCTTCAGCCACAAAAGACAGGGGACGCGTGAGCGTCCCCTTATTTTCTGTCGCTTCGCTCCATACCGCTCGGGTGCTATGTTCTCGCGGTGACTCTTCTGCGCCTGACGCAAGCAGCTCGGCGCGACTCCGCCCTCGCTGCTTCATTTCCAACACGCAAGCCCTGTCGCTGCGCCCCGCACCGCTCAGGTGCTCTACCCAGCGCCCAGCGATTTCTTTTTTTCCTCGAACAGTGTTTGCTGCTCGGCGCCGTTCCCGGCTAGTCCTTCTACCCGCAACTCCACTTTGTTGAGCAGCCTGGATCCTTCTTCCAGTTTCGCCGCCGCATTCTTGATGTGTTGGCCGACGGTATCATAGGCCTTGGTAAATTTTTCCAGCTCGATCCGCAGTGACTCGATTTCGCGCACAATGGTCTCCGCCCGCTGGCTCACCTGCATGCCTTTGAGTCCGACCATGATGGTTTGCAGATAGGCGTAAAACGAGTTGGGCGAAACCGGGATTACCCGTTTGTCCAGGCAATGGCGATAGAGCTGGAAGGGCTCGTCTTCGTTGCGGATGATGGCTTCGTAATAGACGTTTTCCGCGGGCACGTACATCAGGGCAAACGGCAGCGTGCCTTCCGCGGGACGGATGTAGCGGGAGGCAATCTCGTCCACCCGCCGGCGAACGTCGCGAAGAAAGTCGCGCCGCAGTGCCCTCTTCTCGTCCTCGTTAGTCGATTCGGCGATGCGGCGGAAGTTCTCCAGGGGGAACTTTGCGTCCACGGCCACCTGGCCCAGGGGAAGAAACAGGACGGCATCGACGACCTCGCCCGACGAGAAGCGGTACTGCAGCGCGTACTGCTGCTTGGCAAACACCAGGCCGAGCAGGCTCTCCAATTGCTCTTCGCCGAAATTGCCGCGCAGCTTGGGAGCGCGCAGCACATGCTCGATCGCGGTCACCGCCCGGGACAGCTCGGAAAGCTGCCGTGCCTGCTCGGTCATCTCCCCGACCTGTTTTTGCAAGCCGGCAAATGTGGACTGCACCGCAGCCATGTTCTTGTTGAAGACGTCCGAGCCGGCATTCATCACGTTGGTGCCCTGATTCAATTGTTCGGTGACCTGGCGGTTGATGTTATCCAGCCGGCTGCCCAAGTCCGAGGTCACGCTGGCCAGCGAAGCCTGCACGTGCGAGGTCACGGCCTGCAATTGTCCGGAGAAGACGGCGTTGATGTTCTGAAGAGATTTTTCGGTGGTCTCGCGCAACAGCACCACGTCATTGCGCAAATCGCGCGCGTCGAGGTCTGGACCCTGCGCGGGCTGCCGGCGCAGCAACAGGGCAACACTCACCAGTACGGCGGCCAAGCCGATCACGATGGCCAGCACCGTCATCCGCTCACCCCGCTCTCTACCGCCAGCGCCTTCGCCGGAACAAACACGCGCTGCTCGGTGGCGGGACACAGACTGCGAAAATCGCACCACTGGCAATGCTGGCCGGTCCGGGGCGCGAAGTCGCCTGCTGCTATGCCTCGCGCCGCGTCCTCGATTCTCTGCTTCGCTTTCTCCAGTTGTGCCGGTGAACGCGTAGTGACGACCTGCTCGTTGCCCTTGAGATTCAGAAACACCAACTCCCGTGGAACAAAACCCAGGGCGCGCGCGCCCATGGCGTAAATGGAAAGCTGCAGACTGTCGTCGGCATAGCGCGGGGTCTTGGCGGCGCCCGACTTGTAATCGATCACGCGAACCACCTTTTCCTCGATGCGGTCCATACGGTCGATACGCCCCTTAACTTGTTTCGTGCCCAGGTTGAAGCTGAAGGAAACTTCCGCGGCCACAACGTCCACCGAGCCGCGAGGCTGCGATTGGAGCAGTGCCCGCAACTGGTGCTCGCCCAGCTTCTCATACAGCTCGCGCTGTACCGGGTCGTCAATCACGGCCTTCGCAAACTCCTGCTGGAAAGATTGAAGTGTTTCTTCCACCGTCATCTGGGGCGCATGCGGTGCGGGATCGTAGTACTGACGTAAAACCGTATGCATGGCGCTACCGTATTGCATGGCCGCAGCGGCATCGCCCGGAATCTTCCAGTCTCGCTCCAGCTTGAATTTCAAAGGACAGGCGGCGTAGCTCTCCACCGCATGCGCGCTCAGCGCCATTTCCTCCGCTTTGAATTCCGGCGGCAGCAACATCCAGGAGCCGGCGGGGGAGATTTCGACTTCGGCCTCGGGTGCGCCGGTCGCCTTGATGGCGCTACGGTTCAGCAATGCAGGCTGCAGCGTCCTGTTCTGGAGCAGAGGCCGCAAAAATCCCGGCGGCGTGCTGTCCTTGCCACGCCCGGGGCGGGAATGGATGGCCAGGCGGTCGCGGGCGCGCGTGATGGCCACATAGAACAGCCGGCGCTCTTCCTGTTCGTTGATCTCCTTGCTGTCACCGACGACCACCGAGCGCCGTAGCGCCGGCGGGAATTCAAACAGGGTCTCCCGGTAGGCGACGGGGAATCCCGGTGCAATGGCGCGCAAAATCCATACGTGTGAAAACTCGAGTCCTTTGGCGCCATGCACGGTCATCAGCCGCACCGCGCCTGGGTTCTCTTCTTCCGCCTCCGCCATCTCTGCTTCTGACAGCATGGGCACCACGCCGCCGCCCTCCCGGTAAAGGTCCAGATACTGAATGAACGCCGGCAGTGACTTTGCCGGAATGAACGGCTTCTTCTCCCATTCGGCGATGAAGCGGCTCAAGGCGCAAACCACCGGATCGCCCTCCGGCAAGGCAAACTGGCGGACCAGATAGGTCAGGGCGCCCGCTGCCGCAAGTTTCTGCTGCGTCACGAACTCCTGTGCTGCGTGGACCGCTGCGAGAACCTGCCGGCCGGACTCCATCATTTGCAACACGTCTTTGAAGGTCCGCTCCCGTCCGGCGCCGGCCAGACGCGCCCGCAGCTCCACCGGAGACACGGCAAACTGGGGGAGCGCGACGATGCGGAACAGGCTGTCGGCGTCGCTATCGTTGACCACGGCCCTCAAGATTGCGAGGAGGTCGCGGGCCAACGGCGTCTCCACCACGTCCATGCCCTTCACCAGGAATGGGATTTGCCGCGCCGCCAGCGCCTCGATCACTTTCTCGCGGTGAAAATGCGAGCGGTACAGCACGGCCAGCGAAAGGCGGTCCTTCGCGCGCGATGCTTCACGCAGCCGCAGGATCTCTTCGGCAATGTCGGCGGCTTCCTGCTCGTCGCCAGCGCCGATCACGGCTTCCACGCGGTCATCGAAGACAAAGCGTCCCATCTCGGCATCGCGACGGTCGCGGCCGGACTCGAGCGGCGCGCGTTCAAAATTGACGGTGTCGCCGGCAGAGCGGACATGAGGATTCTGGTCGATGGCGGCGAAGGCTACCTTGAGAATGTTGCCGCGCGAACGCTGGTTCTCATCGAGAGTTAGGCCGCGGGTCCGCGGGAAGCGGCGCTGGAATTCCTCAAAGGCCGCGCTCGAGGCGCCGCGAAACCGGTAGATGGCCTGATCGGGATCGCCCACGGCAAAAATATTCTGTTCAGCCCCGGCGAGCACCTCGGCCAGAATGATGTTGCTGGAATTGCAGTCCTGAAACTCGTCGATCAGGATGAAGCGTGCGCGGCGCCGCTCCTGCTCCAGCAGTTCGGGATTCGCTTGCAGCATACCGACGGCGCGGCTGATCATCATGCCGAACGTGCCCAGGTTCTCCTGCTCCAACAGCCGCGTGGTGTTGGTGTAAGCGCGCGCGATCTCCTGCCAGCGATCCAATATTTCTGGGGCGCCGAGTTGCTCGACGTCCTTTGACCTGCAGTTGCGCGGCATCGTGCCTTCTCGCGACAAAGAGTCCACGTAAGCCTGGAATTGCTCCGAGCTGACCAGTTCTTCCTGACACCGGTCGAAGAAATTGCGCAGGTCTTCGAGAAACTGCCCAACGTCGGAGGGCTTGATGAAGTGCTTCAGCTCCAGTTGGCCGACTCTCTGGCGCAGAAAGACATAAACGTCTTCGGGCAACACGACGTGAAAATCCCGCTGGCTGCGCTTCAAGATGGCAAAACAGTACGCATGGAAGGTCCCGGCCCAAATGGCGGCGCGGCGCGACAGCCGGCGCTCCACTCTCGCCTGAAGCTCGGCGGCGGCGTTTTCTGTGAAGGTAATCGCCAGGATTTCATCGGGCTTGGCGTGTCCCTGCTCGATCAGTCGGGCGATCCGCTCCACCAACACCGTGGTCTTTCCGGTTCCGGCGCCCGCCAGCACCAGCATGGGACCAGCGCCGTGCTCAATGGCCTGCTGCTGTTTCGGATTGGGAATGAGTTTGTCCACCACGGCTGCCACTCTGCATTATGCGAAAAGAAGGCGAAGGGAGCAATGGGGAATCGCAAGAAACTTGAGGAAATCCTCACAGCGGAGGCGCGGAGAAAAAGTCTGAGCCGGTTCTACTCCGCGCCCCCGCGTCTTCGCGGTCAAAACTAGCCGAGCTCCGCCATGATTACAGCCACGGCCGCGATCGCCGCAGTCTCAGCGCGGAGAATCGTACTCCCCAGAGATGCTGACCTCCATCCCGACTGCTGGAAGAATTGGATTTCTTCCGGCGTCCATCCGCCTTCGGGACCAAAGGCCAGCGCCAGCGGCGCTCGGCATTGCGACAATGCCGACTTAAGAGAGACGCCTCCCTCTGTCTCCGACAAAACGATACGGCTGCCCTGCACAGCAGCGGCGATCTGCTTGAGCGTGGCAGGTTCCCCGATCTCGGGCGGCGCGACTCTCCGCGCCTGCTGGGCCGCTTCATGCGCAATCTTTCGCCAGCGAGGAAGGCGTGTCGGAGCGGCTTTGATGAGATGGTGTCCGCTGCGCTGCGCTATGATCGGGACAATTCGCGCCACGCCCAGTTCGGTGAGTTTTTCGATCGCCCACTCCATGCGGTCGAACTTGAAGATAGAAAGATAAACGGCGATCTCCGGTAGCACCGGGCCTACGATCTCCTCGCTGAGGTGAAACTCCACCTTATCTTCCGAGGCGAAGACCACCGTGCCGAGGTGAAGCACGCCACCGGCAACGACTTCGAACTCCTGTCCTGCCTTGACACGAAGCACGCGGAACAGGTGGGCGGCGTTCTGCTCCAGCAGCCAGGCGCGGTCGCCCTCGGTGCGGTCGGCAATCCAGCGGCGGCGGGTCATAGGCGTGAGAGGATCACATACGAAGCGGCGGCAAGGCCGAGATAAAGAATTCCCAGCAGCCGGCTCTGGAAGATAAGCGCGTCCAGGCTGCGATATTGCACCTGAAAGAAAGATTCGGCGGCGCTCAAGAGAGAAAAGATGGCGCCGATGGCGACCCAGTTCTGGCGTCCCCAGGGCGCCAGGTACACTCCTCCGAAGACGGCCCCAACCCCCAGGAACAAAAGACTCTTCCATCTCTCTCTGGAGGGAGAACGATTGCTCAACCTTTCCTGTTGCAGTTCGGCAAAACGGCGAGGCAGCAACACGCGAATGGCTCCAGCGAGTCCGGCAACGATCACTACAAACCAGATGTAGTACTTACCCAAAAATCTCTTTGACCTTCTCCAGCAAGCTGCGAGGCTCGGGCTTGTTGTCCATCGGGGACGTGCCGCTTAACTCTTCCAGCAGTTCGCGCTGGCGTCGCGTGAGCCGCGAAGGCGTCTGGACCCTGACTTTCACGAACAAGTCGCCTTTTCCGGAACTCTGCAACCCAGGCAGGCCCTTGCCGCGAACGCGAAACGTGGTTCCGCTCTGCGTGCCCTCGGGTACCTTCAGCTTGTGCTCCCCATCCAGGGTTGGGATGATGATTTCGTCCCCGAGTGCCGCCTGGCTGAAGGAAATCGGCACAGAGCAATGGAGGTCTTTGCCGTCGCGCTCGAAGAAGGAGTGCGCCTTGACGTGCAGTACTACGTAGAGGTCGCCGGCCTGCGTGCCGCCCGGACCAAAATCGCCCTGGCCTTGATAGCGGATGCGAGTGCCGTCTTCCACGCCCGCGGGGACGTTGGCGTCCACGGTGCGCTCGCGCATCACGCGGGTCTCGCCTTTGCACTTATGACAAGGATCAGAAATGACGCGGCCAGCGCCCTGGCATTCCGGACAGGTGCGCGCGATGGAGAAGAAACCCTGTTGATACCGCACTTGGCCGTGGCCGCGACAGGTGGAACAGGTAGTGGCGCCTTTTCCCGGCGCAGCGCCGGTGCCCCGGCATTGCTCGCAGGTTTCATAGCGGCGCACTTTGACCTGGGTTTTTTTGCCGAACGCGGCCTCTTCGAATGTCAGAGTAAGGTCGGCGCGCGCGTCGCCGCCACGCTGGGCGCCGCGTCCGCGGCGTCCCCCGCCGCCGCCCATTCCAAAGAGATCGCCGAAAATATCGCCGAAGATGTCACTGAAGTCGGCGAAGTTCGAGGGATCAAAGCCGCTGAAGCCGGACCCGCCATCCACGCCGGCGTGGCCGAACTGATCGTAGCGGGCCCGCTTGTTGGAGTCGATGAGCACGCTGTAAGCCTCAGTACACTCCTTGAACTTTTCCTCGGCGTGAGGATTGTCGGGGTTACGGTCAGGATGGTGCTGCATGGCCAGCTTGCGATACGAACTCTTGATCTCTTGTTCGGTGGCCGTGCGGGTGATGCCCAGAATCTCGTAGTAGTCGCGTTTTGTGTGTGTTGCCAAGTTAGTCCTACTCTATCGAGTCACTTACGATTCTTGCGGGAAGCAATGAAATCATCGATGAATCGTTCATTTGAAAAGCCGAAAGAGCGCCCATATGGCGTCGAGCCAGCCGCTGGAACCGCTCACCGTCTTGCGATGGTGATGACTCCGCAGGTAGGCATTCATCTCCGCGTCTTTCTTGTCGTCTTCCTCATCTGCTGCGCGAACTTTTGCGTCGTAATCGGCGCGTTTGGACGGATCACGCAAGACCGCATAAGCTGCTTCAACCTCGGCCAGTTCTTCCGGCGCGTCTTCAACCTTGGACGCGCGCAACTCGGCTACCCGTCTGGAGTAAGTTTTCTGTATTTCCTGCGCTGTCGCCGCGGGTTTCACGCCCAAGTCGAAGTAATAGTCGGGCAACTCAGCCATCGCGCTTCATCCTCCAGGTCAAAAAGGGGCCCGATGTTTCCACTTCCTAGTGTTACGTCCTTGACCGCCGCAGCAACCCGCATGCAGGCGATCACCCGGCTTTCTTCGCCACCCGCACCATCGCCGGACGCAGCAGCCGCTCCTTGATGCGATACCCCGGCTGCAACTCTTCGAGTACATGGTGATCGGGAACCTGGTCGCTCTCAACAACTTCAATCGCCTCGTGCACACGCGGGTCGAACGGTTCGCCCTGGGCCGGGATGCGCTGGATGTTCATCTTCTCGAGCGTCGCCTGGAGTTGCTTATGGATCAGCTCGACGCCCTTGCGAAAATCCTCCGGCCTGGCGGAGGCGTTCTTGACCGCGAGCGACAAGTTGTCGATCACCGGCAGCAAGGAACGCGCAGCGTCGGCCACTGCGTAATCCCGAAAGTCGGCGTTCTCTTTGGCGGCGCGCTTGCGGTAGTTGTCAAATTCCGCCTGGAGCCGTGCCAGACGATCAAAGAGACTGTCGCGCTCGTCGCGCAGCTTCTTCAGCTCCGCCTCCTGCAGGGTTTCCGCCGATCGAACCGCCGTTGGAGGCTCTGCGGCTGCCTCGGCCTTTTCTTGAAACCCATCGGCGGGATCTGCCTCAGGGAGCTCATGCTCAAGGTCCGCATGGCGGTGTTTGTCTTCTATGCGAATGTCTGCTTGTCCGTTAGACTTGCCCATATCTACTGCACCTGATCTTCGGATTGGAATCTTCTTCACGTGTTCTCATTCAGCAGCTTGTCAAACAGCTGCGCGATGTAAGACACCGCGGTAATGGTGTGCTGGTAATCCATGCGGGTGGGGCCGATCACCGCCAGCGATCCGCGCATCTCATCGCCCACACGGGCCGGCGCCCCAATCAAAACAAAGTTGCGCATCTCCGGAACCGCTTCTTCCAGGCCAATGACTACTCGCACTGCCTCCTGCCGCGTGTCGAGATAAGCGGCCAACAATTCTGCGACCCGCTCTTTCTCTTCCAGAGTGCGCAACAAGTCGCGCAGGTGATCACGGTCTTCTTCCTTGACCACCAGATTGGAAACACCGTCTACAAAGATGTTGATGTTGCGGGCTGGATCATCGGCGGCCAGGGCTCCGCTTTTGTAGAGTTCCTCAAGACTGTTCATCAGGCGGTCGTACTCGCTGCGCTCTTTCTCAATGCGGCGCCCGAGCTCCGCCTTCACGTTGCTGATCGTCCATCCGCGAAAGTTTTCATTGATGTAGTTGGCTGCGGTATCCAGGTCAGTCTGGTTCAGGTCCTCTTCCAGGCGCATCATGCGGTCATGCACGACGCCGGAACGCGTCACCACTACAGCCAGAACTTTCTTCTCTCCTTGGCGGGAAAAATAAACGTGATCCAGCGCGTTACGGGGCCCGGTGCTGGCGATGGCGACACCGACGCCGCTCGAAACCAATGACAGCACGTGCGACGTGCGCTGCAAAAACTCCTGTAAGTCCACCGTACCCTGTAGAGTGCCGGCAATCAGGTCCTGGTCGGCAGGCGATACCTCGGCCTTGCCGGAGATCTGGTCTACGTAGTAGCGGTACGCCTGGGCGGTAGGTACACGCCCCGCAGAGGTATGCGGCTGGCCGAGAAAACCAGCGTCAACCAGATCTGCCATCACGTTGCGAATCGTCGCTGGACTCAGCCCATCCTTATTCTGACGCGACAGTGTACGTGATCCTACCGGCTCACCCGTTGATATATAGGTTTCAATGATCGCCGTAAGGATTTCGCGTTCTCGAGGCCCGAATTGTCCCGGGTTTGGCATGTCGCCTGAACAGTAAAGCTTTTGTTTACAATATCTTAAGGGAGTAACCCTACCCCTCCCCTAGGTTAGATTGTAGGAAGTTTAGTGCGCCACTGTCAAGGTGGCACTTGGAAGGCGAGAGTGCTAATCAGTGATGATAAGTATCCGATGAATCAATCTGCAATCTTCTGCATTCGTCCAGTGTGTAAGGCCGCGACAACGGCGCGCCCTCTTCTGAGCGAAGCACTGCATCATCAGAGGTGGCGCAGTAGTTCTTTTTCTCTCGACCTGATTCGAGCGGCGTCGCCGTGATCCAGTAATCTCCGTATGGCGGCTTGGAAGAAGAACTCTGGACGTTATAGCGGTACAGCTTGTCGGGGCACCACGCCGCGCTGGTCCCGCCGTTGCATCCGATCTTTGCATTGATAAGGCAGGCATGAACAGGGCTTGGTTGGCAGTCGGTGTTCTTAGCGTCGGCACGGCCGGGTCCGAGAACCGCAAGGTTTGGGGCAAAGCCCTGTTCCGGGTAGGTCGAAGAGTACATCGATTGGGCAAAGTTCAGCATTCGCACGTTTTTAGCGCCAATTGGACCCTCATGACTCATCTGCCCATGAAAGATTCTGGGCAGGATAATTGCCGCCGTCAGCAGAAGAACCGTAGCTGCACCGATCACGGCTGCGATAAGTCGAAGTCTCCGGCTCACGCTTCCCCCTGATCGAAGAACGAGCGACCTAAACAAGCTTGCGGCAATTCCAGGTACGAAGGAGCCTACGGCAGCAGCTATCATTTGCTCACTGCTAAATTGCTTCTACTGGACCTGAAGGATGTCGTCGCCCGGAGCGCTGCTTCTCACTTCCTGCACCCGCATGATGACCTGCTTGGCGAAGTCGAAGAGCGACTTGGCATGGGGTGAGTTTTCTCCTTCGAGGACCGTCGGCCTGCCCGAATCGCCGCCTTTGCGGATGTCAGGATCCAGCTCGATCGAGCCGA
>CAZFRV010000311.1:0-8401 GCA_964521445.1 uncultured Acidobacteriaceae bacterium | reverse complement strand
GGGCTCGCCGATCGTCTTCCACACCGCGCCGCCCCAACCGGCGTCAAAGGCGCGCATTACCTGGTAAGCGGTGTTGGTGGGCGGCCCCGAGGCCAGCCAGAACGGATTCGGTGAACGAACTCCGCAGAAGTTGATGCTGAGATCAGGCATGGGCTCTCCTTTCGAGCATCCGGTGGATGCCCAGCGCCGCGCGCTTGCCGTGGGCTACGGCGTCCACAACCTCGCCGCCGCCGTTGACGCAGTCGCCTCCGGCAAAGTAGCGCGGATTCTTGGTCCGCATGGTTATTGGATCGACAACGACACGGCCGTTTTTCAGGTCGAGATTTGGAATCTGCGCGAGGAAATCAGTTTTCCGTTTCTGGCCCAGGGCTTTGACCACCATCTCCACGTGGATCCGGAACTCGGAGCCGGGAACCGGGACAAAGCTGCTTCGGCCGCTTTGATCTTTCTCTCCTCGCCGGGTGCGTACGCACTCCAGAGCGGCCACGCGCCCCTGGCCGTCATCCACCACGCGGACGGGCAGCGCCTGCCACACAAAGGTCACGGCATCCCGCTTCGCCAGCTCGTACTCGTAATCAAAAGCCGACATTTCTTCCGGTCCGCGGCGATAGACCATGAAGACCTCATCCGCGCCCAGCCGGCGCGCGGCCGTGACCACGTCAATGGACGTGTTGCCTCCGCCGATGACGGCCACGCGTTTGGTCACGGCTACCTCGTCCAAACTCTTGCTCTTGGTCTCCTCTATAAAGGAGAGCGCATCGCGGCAGCCTTCGAGAGTCTCTCCGGGGATGCGCAGGTCGTCGGTCTCACCCAGCCCAATGCCGATGAAGACGGCATCGTAGTCGCGCTCGAGATTGGCGAAGCTCACGTCGGTTCCCACCGCGACTCCATTGCGAATCTCGACCCCGAGCCCGCGAATCATCGCAATCTCTTGGAGTGTCTCTTCGGCGCGCATCTTGTAGGCGGCAATGCCATAGGTGTCCAGGCCCCCGGGTTGGGGGTTGGCGTCAAAGATCACGGTCTGGTAGCCGAGCTTGCGCAACTCGGCGGCGCAGGCCAGGCTCGCCGGTCCGGCGCCGATCAGGGCCACGCGACGGCCGTTGTCGGCGCCGGCTTGGAAAAGCTGCGTGCCCCTGGCGACCACCGGATCCACTGCATAGCGCTGTAGTTTACCGATCTCCACCGGCTTCTTGCCTTCGTTGTTCAAAACGCAGGCGCCTTCGCACAGCACCGAGGTCGGACAGACACGGGCGCAGCTCTGGCCCAGGATGTTGGCTCGAAGAATCGTCTTGGCCGAGCCGCGCAGGTTGCCGCTGAGGATCTGGCGGATGAACTGGGGAACGTCAATCTCCGTGGGACAGGCTTTGATACAGGGCGCGTCATGGCAGAACAGGCAGCGCGATCCTTCTTCGAGCGCCTGGGAGGGTGTCAGCGGGGGATTGATGTCTGCGAAATTCTTTTCGAGTTGGGCCAGTGACAGCCTGGTAGCTGGATTTTTGACCATGGCGCGCCTGGTACACAGTGTAGAAGGGGCATGGAAATTTCGCGAGTGTAGCATAGAATGCTGCTCCTGAGAATGAACACTGTGACGACTGACGGGCCCAACAGAGAGCCGGCAAATCCGGATCCAGGCAGAAAGACGTCCTTTCGCCCGTGGATGTACGCGACCCTCTGCTTCGTCTTGATGTTCCTTGTGCAGGTCAACTTTAAATTCCTGTCCAGGCTTCGTGCCTTGGGGCAGCCCGTTTCGGGCTTGGTATTGGACGCGCTGGTCTTTGCTGCTCTTTGGACGGCGGGCATGTCCGTGTTTTACCGGATCGACAGAAAAGGACGAAGAGGCCTGTGACTGCAGCGGGATTTCGACGACTTGCTCTCGAGCTTCCTGAAGTAGTCGAAGGCTCGCATTTCGGGAGCGCGGACTTCCGGGTCGGCGGAAAGATCTTTGCTACGCTGTCGCTCGAGAAGGAAGGCTACGGCGTGCTGCTGCTGACGCCGGAGCAGCAGGCCGGGATGGTCGAAGACGCGCCAGAAATCTTTTCGCCTGTTCCAGGCGGATGGGGCCAAAAAGGCTCGACGCGGGTGCGCCTGGCCAAAGTGACAGCGGACTTGCTGGAAGCCGCGTTGCGAACGGCATGGCGCAGAAAAGCGCCGAAGCGTCTGTTGCAGACAGGGAGGGTCCATGGGCTTTGACACTTTGATCGTGAACGGGACCGTGGTCACGGCCGCCGACACCTACACAGCTGACGTGGCAATCATGGACGGCCGAATCGCCGCCATCGCCCAAGCCTTGCCAAACGATGGCGCCAAGCGGGTGATCGACGCCAAAGGTAAATACCTGATGCCGGGCGGCATTGACGTCCACACTCACTTGGACATGCCTTTCGGCGGCACCACCAGCGCCGACGATTTTGAAACCGGCACCCGCGCCGCGGCATTTGGCGGCACCACCACGCTGATCGATTTCGCCATCCAGTACAAAGGCCAGCCCCTGCGCGCCGCCTTTGATGCCTGGATGCAGAAGGCCGCCGCCAAAGCCACCACCGACTACGCATTTCACTGCATCATCACCGACCTGCCGAACGCGCGGCTCGACGAAATGGGTGAACTGGTACGTGAAGGCGTGCCCAGCTTCAAACTGTTTATGGCTTATCCCGGCGTCTTCATGCTGGATGACGCCACCATCTTCAAAGCCATGCGTACGGCGTCGAAGATCGGGGGCATGATCTGCATGCACGCGGAAAACGGCGGCGCCATTGACGTGATCGTGCAGCAGGCGCTGGCCGAAGGCAAGACCGCGCCCAAGTATCACGCGCTGACTCGTCCCACCACCGCGGAAGCTGAGGCCACGGCCCGCGCCATCGCCTTGGCGGAGATGGCCGAGTCACCCGTGTACATTGTCCACCTGAGCTGCAACGATGCGCTGGAAAAAGTTCGCGAGGCCCGCGACCGTGGTCTTCCCGTCTATGCCGAAACCTGTCCGCAGTATCTTTATTTATCGCTGGACGACATGGACAAGCCGGGGTTCGAATCCGCCAAGTACGTCTTCACTCCTCCGCTGCGGGAAAAGTGGCATCAGGAGAAACTGTGGACCGGGCTGAAGCAAGATCACCTTCAAGTCGTCTCCACCGACCATTGCCCGTTCTGCTTCAAAGAACAAAAAGAAATGGGCAGAGATGACTTTACGAAGATCCCCAACGGCGGTCCCGGCATCGAGCACCGGATGAGCCTGATCTATTCCGGCGGCGTGGGCAAAGGCCGCTTCAGCGTGAACCGCTTTGTGGAGCTGGTCGCGACCACGCCGGCAAAGATATTTGGCCTCTACCCGCGCAAAGGCACCATCGCCGTAGGCGGCGACGCCGACCTGGTGATCTTCGATCCCAATCGCGAGCACACCATCAGCGCCGCAACCCACCACATGCGCGTGGATTATTCGATGTTTGAAGGCATCAGGGTCAAAGGCATGCCGGATGTGGTGCTATCGCGCGGCCAAGTGATCGTCGAAAGCAATCAGTTCCACGGCAAAGCCGGCCAGGGAACCTTCTTGAAGCGAGCGGCGTATAGCGGTGTGTGAGCTCCGAAGCCGCGTAACGCTCCACATGAGCCTGGAGGATTGCGAATGTTTGGCGGAAGTCTCGATATCCTTAGTCTGTTCCTCATTCTTCTCATCGGACTCGGTGGCACAATCTTCTGGATTTGGATGATCGTGGAGTGTGCGACGAAAGAGTCTAATCAAGGAAACGACAAGATCGTCTGGATCATTGTTATCGTTTTGACCCACTGGATCGGAGCCCTCATTTACTTTTTTGTCCGCCGGCCGCAGCGCATCGCGCAGTTCGGAAGCTGATGAAGAACTTGGCCCGAAAACAGGAACAAGAAATCCCTGAAGCGGGCCGAGTAGAAGCGATCCTTCTTAGGTTCTCCTAAAATGCAGGAGTCGCGATGCGACAGCACCGCAGGTGCGGAATATTGGTAGCCCAGGGCGTAAGCCCTGGGTCAGCTGCATCATGAAGAAGAGCCCCGGAGGGGCGACACATCGGCCATGCGAAACAGACCATGACGTTTGTTGGGTTCTGAACAGTGCCGCCCCTACGGGGCTGAATTCTTCTTTTCCACTCACCCAGGCCTTACGGCCTGGGCTACCATTATTCCGCGCCTTCGGCGCTGGGCCATCATGGCGTCACGCTTTCTAACCCACCCGAGGACGAATCGCAGTTTGAGGAACAGGCCGTCGCTAGGAATGGATCGCAAGCGAAGAAGCCAGCTAATCCGGCCATCTACACGTCACAACCCTCTGTTCCGTATAGAAATGCACCGAGTCTTTACCAAGAGCATGAAGATCGCCGAAGAATGAATTCTTCCAGCCAGTAAAGGAGAAGAAGGCCACCGGCGCGGGCACGCCCACGTTGATCCCTACCATTCCTGCGCCGACGTTCTGCGTGAACTCGCGCGCGGCGCCGCCGGAACGGGTGAAGATGGAGGCGGCGTTGCCGTACTCGGAGTTGCCGATCACCTCCATCGCTTCCTTCAAAGTTTTCACGCGAACCACCGCGAGCACCGGTCCAAAGATTTCTTCTTTGGCGACGCGCGAGTTGGGATTGACGTTATCAAGGATGGTGGGCCCAACAAAGTACCCGTCACCGCGCGTAACGGGATCTTTGCGTCCGTCGCGAACCAGGGTTGCGCCCTCTTTTTCGCCCAGCTCGATATAGCTCAGGATGCGTTTTTTCGCCTCATCGCTGATCACGGGGCCCATCTGGGTCTTGGCTTCGCAACCGGCGCCGACGCTCAGGTTATCGGCGGCGCGGACCAGCTCTTTCACCAGCGGATCGGCGGCCTCGCCCACCGCGACCACAACGCTGGTGGCCAGACAACGCTCGCCGGCGCAGCCGAAGCCGGAGCCCATCACCGCCGCCACCGTCGATTTCAACTCGGCGTCAGGCAGGATCACGGAATGGTTCTTGGCTCCGCCCAGTGCCTGCACGCGTTTGCCGTTGTTGGCCGCAGTCTGATAGATGTAGCGGGCCACGGCGCTCGAGCCCACGAAGGAGACGGCTTTCACGCGAGGGTCGGTCAGTAGCGCATCTACGGTACTCTTGGCTCCGTGCACCAGGTTGAGCACGCCGGCGGGCAGGCCGGCTTCGTAAAACAGCTCCACCAGGCGGACCGCCGTACGCGGAACTTTGTCCGAGGGCTTCAGCACAAAGGTGTTGCCGCAAGCGATGGCCATGGGAAACATCCATAGCGGCACCATGAAGGGAAAATTGAACGGAGTGATGCCCACGCAAACACCGATGGGGTTGCGCGTGGACCAGCCGTCCACGCCGGTGCCCACCTGGTCCACGGTTTCGCCCATCATTAATGTGGGCGCGCCACAGGCGAACTCGATGTTTTCAATCCCACGCTGGAATGATCCGCGCGCTTCCTCGATGGTCTTGCCATTTTCCTCGGTGATGAGCGCGATCAGCTCCGCGGCGTGCGCTTCCAGCAGCTCACGGTACTTAAAGAGCACCTTCGACCGGTGGATCACCGGTGTCTTGCTCCATGAGGCGAAGGCCTTAGCTGCGGATTCCACAGCCGCGGAAATCTCTTCCGGCGTGGTACGCGGGATTTCAGCTACAGCTTCCCCGGTAGCCGGGTTGTATTGGGTGTCCTTGGGACCGCGCGAAACCACGGGTCGTCCGTCGATAAAAAGAGGACAAGGCTTCAACTCGACCGAGGTTGCTGTGGTTGACATGGGAGGCCTCCGCGACAAGTGAAATAAATTGTACACCGGGGCCAGAACTTGATAGACTGCACTTCGCGACCGCTAGCCCTGCCCACTTCGGTCCGACGAGAGGCGGATTTTGTGCTGTTGAAACGCCGTGGGCAACAATTTCGTGCCTTCCGGCATCACAAGCCCAAGCGAACCTCCGCTTCGTCAATAGTTCCGAATCCTGCACGAGACGTTGCCTTTTCACGATCGAGGAATCCGGTTTTCTGACGGGAAAGAAATACTAGTCAGCTAGCAGGAAGGGGTGCTCCAGCTGCCGGGGACGAAGCGGAACTGGAGTACCAAAGGGACATCCAATGCGACTCAGCTTTCGCCTTATTTGTGCGCTCGTTCTGGTCCTCGCACTGGTTTCTCTGCTGTTTTCCTATGCCACTTTCCGGGCGGACAAGCGGAGGCGGCGAGTGGACCTGCAGAACCAGACCCAGAGCATAGCCGGGACAGTTCAGGCGAGCGTGGCGTTGGCGCTGGAAAAGGGTTCGCGTAGAGATTTGCAGCGGATTGTCGAACGCCCCGGTGAACTCGAAGGCATAGCCATCTACGATATGGCTGGAGCGCCCATCGCCACAACTTCTGCCCTGGCTGCGCACTTCCCTGGTGTTTCCTTTATGCCTTCACCCGTTCCTTCTGCGCCAGGTGCAGCGACAACCGCTCACCCCGCGAATACAGGCGACTTCCGCTGGGTCAACTCCAAGTATTTGTACATCTACGCGCTGCCCATCACACTGGAAGATTACCCGACCGGCACTCTCGTGGTGGTCCACGACGCCGGATATATCGATGCACAGAGCCGCAGCTATTGGCGCAAAGCCTTTATCCGCATTTCTGTGGAAGTCTTCGTCATTGGCCTCTTCGCCCTGCTGGTCTACCAGTTGTTTATCTACCGGCCGATCGCGAGAACCGTGCAATGGATGAAAGCCACACGAACGGGCAAGGGAGCCCTGCGACACGGCTTCGGGGAATATGATCTGTTCACCCCGCTGCGCCGCGAGGTGACAACTCTGGTGGAAAGCCTGGCCGCGGCCCGCGAATCGGCGGAGCAAGAGGCCCGCTTGCGTGAAGCGGCGGAATCCACCTGGACGGCGGAAAGGCTATCCGTCCACGTGCGCAGCAAGCTTGGCGCCAGCCGTTTGTTTGTGGTTTCCAACCGCGAACCTTATATGCATGCGAAAGAGGGAAAGTCGTCCAAGGTCCTGATTCCGGCAAGTGGTCTGGTGACCGCGCTGGAGCCCATCTTGCGGGCCTGCGATGGAACGTGGATCGCCCACGGCAGCGGTGATGCCGATCGCGAGAACGTGGACCGTTACGACCGTCTGCAAGTTCCACCGGACGATCCCAAGTACACGCTGCGCCGCGTGTGGCTGAGCAAGAACGAAGAAGAAGGCTACTATTACGGGTTCGCCAATGAAGGACTCTGGCCTCTCTGCCACATCGCGCATACCCGGCCCATTTTCCGTGCGCGCGATTGGGAGTACTACCGCGAGGTCAACAAGAAATTCGCGGAAGCCGTGCTGGAGGAGATGGAAGGCACCGAGCAGCCGGTGCTGCTCATCCAGGACTATCACTTTGCGCTACTGCCGCAGATGATCAAGCGCGAACGTCCGGATGCACGCGTCGCCATCTTCTGGCACATCCCATGGCCGAACCCGGAAGCATTCGGCATTTGTCCCTGGCAGCGCGAGCTGCTGGAAGGACTGCTGGGCGCCGACCTGATTGGTTTTCACATTCAGTCCCACTGTGACAACTTCCTGGAAACCGCGAACCGGGCCCTGGAGTCACGGGTGGAGTGGGATCATTTTTCCGTCAACCGCGAATCGCATCTGACCCTGGTGCGGCCGTTTCCTATCAGCGTGGCGCCCGCGGATGAACCCCATTCCAGCGACAGGCTTTCCGCCAACGCGCAACGCGAAGCGTTGTTCAAAGAGCTGGGCGTGGAAGCCCTTTATCTGGGCGTGGGAGTGGACCGGCTGGACTACACCAAGGGAATCCTGGAGCGCTTTCTGGCCATTGAGAGATTTCTCGACCGCTACCCGCGCTATCAGGGTAAATTCAGCTTCGTTCAGATCGGCGCGCCCAGCCGCACTCACATCAAGCGCTATCACGACTTCCTGGGCGAAGTGGATTCTGAAGCCGAACGCATCAACTGGCGCTTCCGGACCGAGCGCTGGAAGCCGATCGTCTTTCTCAAGCGGCACCACAGCCATGATGAAATTGCGCGCTATTATCGTGCCGCCGACGTATGCATGGTCACCTCCCTGCATGACGGAATGAATCTTGTGGCCAAAGAGTTCGTGGCTTCGCGCCATGACGAAGACGGCGTGCTCGTCTTGAGCCGGTTTACCGGCGCCTGCCGCGAGTTACGCGACGCTCTGGTGGTGAACCCCTATGACACCGACGAAATGGCGCAAGGCATCCATACCGCCTTGGAGATGGACGGCAAAGAACGCCGCGCCCGCATGCGGCGCATGCGCCAGACCATCAAGGACCTGAACATTTATCGTTGGGCCGCCAATCTGATCGCGGAACTCAGTGAGGTTCGCCTGGACACAAACAATGAAGCGCCGCGCGAAAGAACAACTTTGGAAAAAATAACGCCTGAAAAAATCAGAGAGCGGACCTCGAATCCTCCCAGCG